>CAXUDN010000074.1:0-18160 GCA_964249715.1 uncultured Acidobacteriaceae bacterium | reverse complement strand
CCACGGCTACAGAAGTACTAGGCACACTGCAGGTAAACCCGAACACAACCCCAGCAACCATCGCCAGCTTCAGTCTCCGCGCCGTTCCTCAGCCTCAGGCAAAGGTTCATTGAGCAGCACGTCTGGTACACGGGTGCGCTCCGAGGCCGCCTCGTGAGAAGCATCGCGAGTACCCTCTCCTGTAAAGCTTGTCCTCACTGGCAAACCACAATCTCCCTGGCAGGTAAGTGACTTCGGTTATCCTCACGGAATCACACCAAAGCACCACGCCAGGAGCCCCATGCCCCTCCGCAAGCCACGCCTCACCGGCGTTCTCGCCGCCCTCGTCGCCCTTCCGCTCGCCCTTCCCGCCCAGGTCGTCCTCGCGCCCCTGGTCCCGCAGGTCGGCTCCTCCAATCCCGTCTCCCCCGAGCCCAACATCCCCCGCCCCACCACCACGCCCTGCACGGTCACCCTCTTCAACAACATGGCCTTCAACGACTATTCGGCCCACCCGCTCACCTACACCCCGGCATGCACCGGCCCCTGGTCCCGCGTCGTCCTCACCGTCGACTTCACCGTCACCGCAGGCCGCCAATACGACCGCACCGGCACCATCTTCCTCGGCGACACCAACATCTTTTTCGGCACCACCGCCGAACCCCGCTCCACCCTCTCCCCTTCCTGGCACGTCGAGCGCGACCTCACCGACTACTCCGCCCTCTTCACCACCCCGCAAACCGGCGCAGCCTTCTTAGGCAATATCTATAACTCCACCTACAACGGCGGCATCTACGGTACCGCCACCCTGATCTTCTACCCCGCCAATACCGCAAACCCCGTCCCGACGGCCATCACAAACGTCCTCGGCCTCTCCCCCAACAACCAGACCACCTCCGTCAGCACCACCACCGACCACCTCGCCGCCACCTTCACCACCCTTCCCCGCAACATCACCCACGCCTATCTCGACGTCACCTCCCAGTCCCAAAACGTCGATGAATTCTGGTACCTGTCCGTCCCCAGCCCCGTCGCCGCCGAACTCGACAGCTACGGCAATACCGCTTTCCGCGAAACCGAAGTCACCATCGACGGCACCCCCGCCGGCGTCGCTCCCGTCTATCCCTGGATCTACACCGGCGGCATCGACCCCTACCTCTGGGAGCCCATCACCGGCATCGAGACCCTCAACCTGAAACCCTACCGCGTCGACCTTACCCCCTTTGCCGGCATCCTCTCCAATGGCCAACCCCACACCGTAGCCGTCTCCGTCTTCAACGCCAACAACTACTTCTCTGAAGCCGCCAACCTCCTCCTCACCACCGACCCCACCACAACCCAGGTCACCGGCGGCCTCACGGAGAACACCCTCACCGCAGAACCCTCGCCCCAGGTCCAAACCTATCTCGGCACGGCAGCCGACGGAACCGTCTCCGGCCCCGTCAACGTCCAGAACTTCCGCGCCTGGCAGATCTCCGGCTACATCACCACCTCCGCCGGCACCACCACCACCACCATCACCGCCAACAACAGCTTCACCAACGACCAGTCCGAAGACGTCTCCAACACCGTCGACCAGCAATACGTCAATCAACAGACCGACCAGCAGGAAGTCACCTCAACGACCTCCCCCACCGGCACCACCCAGGCCACCCACACCATCAGCTACCCCCTGGTCGTCGACTACCGCTACGCCCCTGACAACAACAACGACGGCGGCGCCTACCAGACCACCTACGTCCACCAGCAAAAAGACGAGTACCTCCAGAACGCCGTCAACGGCAACACCACGCCCCCCAACGTCACGCACGAAACCGTAGAAAACACCGACACCCTCAACATCAACGCCGCCGGCGCCCTCACGGGCATCAGCAACAACAACGCCAACTCCACGTTCGGCGCTAAATCCCCCACCTATAGCTGCTACTTCCGCCAACTTAGCGCAAGCAAGCTCGTCCTGACCCAGGTCCAGGACAGCACCTTCTGCTCCGCAGTCCAATAACTCAATCCCTGCGCAACAAGACAGAAGCCCACATCGCAACAGCGGTGTGGGCTTCTGAAGTTATGGCCCTCAAGTCTACTGAAGCGAAAACCAGTTGAAGTTCCCAACTGCGTTGTAGTAACCGCCGAAGTCCATCACCAGCTGCAAAGTATGCTGTCCCTGCGGCAACTCGACATCCGGAATGCTTAGCGTCTGCCAACTCTGATAGCCACCCGTTTCGGGAACCGAGATGTACGGCGTTACTCGCTTCCCGTCGACGTTCAGGTGAAAAACGCCGCCACCCACCCCGTTCGCCACGCGGACCTCGAGCGTATACGCACGAGCGCTCGCGATATCCACCGTGTAGTCCAGCCAATCCCCCGGCAGCGGATTGCCCACGTCATAGCCACCCCCGGCGTCCGAGGATGTCTCGATATAGACAGACTCACCAGGGCGGTAATTGGCTCCCCCATTATTCTGCGTAGCGCCATTCCAATAAGCCGTACCCTTTCCGCCATTATCGAAATTCTCAGCCTGGATCAGACCGGGAACCGGCGACGGCGTACCGGGGAACGGTGTGCTGGTTGTCGGCGCCTGCAAGGCAAACCAGTTGAAGTTGCCCATACCACCCGTGGGGCCGTTGCCGTCGAACGTCACCTGCATGACGTGCTTTCCTGGCGCTAACTGGAACGCAGGTGAAACCTGCGTCGTATACGTCTGGAAAGCGCCCGTCACCGGCACAAACAGCGTTCCGGTCTTATTCACTCCATCGAACGCAACATGGTAATACCCACCCTGTCCCAGCGAAGCCACACGTGACTGCAGGTTATACAGACCACCTTGGGTCACATCGACCGTGTAGCGCAGGTACTCGCCTTCCTTGGTGTAGCCCACGTCATAGCCACCGCCGGTATCTCCGGTGCTCTCAACCCCCACAGTCGTTCCCGGACGGTAATTCGGAGCACTGCCATAATCGGCAGTGTCAAGGTTGAGATAACCGACGTAGTTTCCGCCCTTATCGAAGTTTTCCGCCTGAACCACGCCAGGAACGATGACGGGCGTGCCCGAATAGGGCGTCTCCTGGCCCCCGATAGTCAGGTTCACCGTCGACGAGCTTTCCGCAGTCCCCTGACTGCCGGTGATCGTCACCGGATAACTTCCCGAACTCGCACCAGCCACCGTGAAAATCGGCAGAAAATATTCATTCGGCATCAGTCCCGGCCGCGCTTCGCCATAAGCACCCCCGGGCAGTCCCGCTATCTGCAGTTGTACCGGCCCGCTGTCGCTCCCGTAGTGGTCCACCGCAACGTGAAACTCCGTATTCCCCCCCGGAGCTACCGTCTCAGACCCCGGACCCGCAGTAACGTCAAACGTGTTCCCGCTATAACCCGCCCAGGAGAAAGTAGCCACCGCGCCCGCAGGAAGCGTGTAACTCGCCGTCTTCCCCTTCCAATTCAAACTGAACTGGCTAGGCGTGGACGCCCCATTGAACACCAGCACAGCAATCGACCCATCCGGATTCTTGAACGCCACATCCTCCACATTGCCCGACCCAAAGCTGGTCGAATCAATCCGGTACGCCCCCGCCTGCACATACTTCGCCAGATGCCCCAGAACGTAATACTCCACGTTGCGCGTCACCGTGGAGGGTGTCGTGCTGTCATCGATCGTCACCACACCCCGGCAATCCGTGCATCCATGCTGCACCGTCGGCCCGCCGTTCTGATCCAGAGCCAGATTCCAGAAAACAACCGTCTTGCCCCAGTTCCGCAAGACGTTAATCACCTGGCCTTCGGTATCGTTCGCCAGATTCTGGCCAAAATAAGGCGCATAACTTCCGCCCGTGCACTCGGTAAAGTAAATCGGTATGTGCGCCAGGTCATGCACTGCATTCTGCGCATCCGCCACGTTCCCCGCATAGCAATGAAACGAAACCCCCGCAAGATACGGTCGAACCGCCGCGCTTTCCGCCAGGATCTCCGGATACTTCGGGTTATCCCAGTTATGCTCGTAGCCAAGAATGCCCGGCGTAGCATCGTTAGGATCCTGTGACTGCCCCGCAAAGTTCCAACCCTGATTCCGTAACTGCATCTTCTTCAGCTCAGGACCCAGGTGCTGCGCAATGAAGTGCCCCTCATCATCCGGATTCATAAACATCGAAGGATAGCCGCTCGTCTCATACAACGGCTCATTCTGCACAGCCACGTAGTTGATAGGTATTCCGTTAGCCTCATACGCCTGAATGAACTTCTCGAAATACAGCGAAAGTGCCGGAAAATTCGCTGTGTTCAGCGTCCCCCCATCCACCGTCCCGGTCGTCTTCATCCACGCCGGCGGCGACCACGGCAACGCCAGCACCTTGATCTTCGGATTCGCCGCAAACGCCGCCTGGATCGTCGGTAGGATGTACGCCTGGTCATGCGCAATCGAAAACTGCTTCATCTGCGGATCGGTCTGCCCAGGCGTTAGATCGTCATACGTGTAAGTGCTCAGGGCAAGGTCCGTAGCCCCCATCGGCTGGCGCAAAAAACTAAGATGAATGCCCGACGTGCTAAACAAATCACTCATCAGCGCCGTGCGTTGCGCGGCCGTGAGTTTGTTCATCACAAGCCACGCATCGGAATCATTGAAAGTCCCCCCCACGCCCTCCAGTTGCTGATAGCGCACGTTGTCGTCAATGTTGATCGCCGTGCCCGAAGACGTCCCCGACGCGAAACTCAACGGTGTCTGCGGCGCAAGCAAGGCCGTCTGGTCAGGATTCGTCTGCACAACGGAAACGGTCTGGGCCTGCATGGTACCCAGAGCCATGGCACCCAGAACCACCCCGGCCACGAGCGAGACAGCTCCAGGACCCACGTCTATTCCAGGAAAACAGGGACAAGCACGGCGCATGCGGAAGACCTCCAGGGAGCTTGGACATAGAAGCAAAGCGTTTGTCTACTATCGAAGCGCCACAAGAATGCATGACTGCCCAAGTCACCGTCAAGCCGGCAGTCCAGCGATCCATCCTCTCTGAACCATGCTCACTCGGCCGGGGCGCTATCGCCCAGCTACACCGCTGCCAATCGCAATCGAAACTTCAGGCACGCGAAAGATTGTCCAACCTGCTTGCGTCCTGTCCCATCCGCAGCGCCGCACCAAGTAAACTAATCCATGGAAAGCGAGTGCAAATGCGGCGTTTACAAACCGGCGTTCAAGGTCTCGACGATATTCTCGGCGGCGGCCTTCCCGCCGGACAGATGTACCTGCTGGAGGGGAATCCCGGCACAGGCAAAACCACCATCGCCATGCAATTCGTGATCGCAGGCCACAAAGCCGGCCAGAAGTCCCTCTACATCACCCTCTCCGAACCCAAAACCGAGCTGATCGCTTCCGCCGAATCCCACGGCCTCGACTTCACCGTCATTCCCATCGTTGAGTTCGTCCCCGACGAGGCCACCCTCTCGCCCGACAGCCAGTACACCGTCTTCCACCCCGCCACCGTCGAACTCGCCGACACCGTCCAGCGCCTCATCCACGAGATCGACAACCTCCTTCCCGAGCGCGTCGTCATCGACTCCCTCTCCGAACTCCGCCTCCTCGCCGCGGACAAAATGCGCTACCGCCGCCAGCTCCTGGCCCTCAAGCAATACTTCTCCCAGCGCAGCACCACCGTCCTCCTCCTCGATGACCGCACCACCGAAGGCGACGACCTCCAGCTCCAAAGCATCGCCCACGGCGTCCTCTATCTGGAAAAAGTGGGTCGCAGCTTCGGGGTCACCCGCCGCCGCGCCGAGGTCCTCAAACTCCGCGGCTCCGCCTATCGCGAAGGCTTCCACGACTACACCATCGAAAAAGGCGGCGTCGTCATCTACCCCCGCCTCGTCGCCTCCGAGCACGTTGAAAGTTACCCCCCCGAGCAAATCACAAGCGATCTCCCCGCCCTCGACGCCATGTTCGGCGGCGGTCTCGACCGCGGTTCCAGCCTCCTCATCACCGGTCCCACCGGCGTCGGCAAATCCACGATCGCCATGCAGTACGCCTGCGCCGGAGCCGGTCGAGGGGAACGCGTCGTCTTCTATTCCTTCGACGAGAGCCTCCGTTCCGCCACGCTCCGGGCGGAAGGCCTCGGCATGACCCTCGGCAAGCAAATCGAGTCCGGCCATCTACGGTTGGCCCAGGTCGATCCCGCCGAGCTCTCCCCCGGGCAGTTCATCTGGCAAATCCGCGACGACGTCGACGAGCACGACACCCGGATCGTTATCATCGACAGCCTCAACGGCTTTCTCCATGCCATGCCGGGAGAACAGGACCTGATCCTGCACCTGCACGAGCTGCTCGCCTACCTCAACCAGCGCGGCGTAATCACCATCATGATCCTCACCCAGCACGGCCTCATCGGCGACATGCATACCCCCTTCGATGTCAGCTACATCGCCGATACCGTGCTCCTTCTTCGTTACTTCGAAAACCAGGGAGCCATCCACCGCGCGGTCTCCGTCCTCAAAAAACGCCTCGGCAGTCACGAGCACTCTCTTCGCGAGCTGACCTTCAGCCCCGGTGGTCTCACTGTCGGCGAACCCCTCACCCAGTTCCGCGGCGTTCTCACCGGCGTTCCCGATTTCCTCGGCAAGGGCGCCGTCACGCAAGAGGGCTCCAGGAGTGAATAAGCACCCCGTCCAGGTCCTCACCCCCATCGGACGCGACGGCGAGCTCATCACAGACTTCCTTGCCACCGCCGGCTTGCAGGCCTGCATCTCCCCTCATTTCGCCGATAACTTCACCCCCGCCGAACGGGATCGCATGGGTGCTCTCCTCATCGCCGAAGAGGCCCTCACCCCCGACGTCGTCGCCCACCTCGCCGACCTTCTGCACTCCCAGCCCGACTGGTCCGATCTCCCCATCCTCGTTCTCACCTCCGGCGGTACAGAAACCCAGCAAAGCATCGAGCTCCAGCGATCGCGCCTTCCCCTCGGACACTTCAGCCTGCTCGAGCGTCCCATCCGCCCCAGCACCCTCCTCAGCACCGTCGAAGCCGCGGTCCGCGCCCGCAAACGTCAGTTCCAGATCCGCGACACCATCGCGGAACGTGACAGAGCGCTCGCCGCCCTCCAGCAGAGCGAGGAACGCCTCCGCCTCGCTGCCGAAACCGCCCACATTGGTGCCTGGGAGCTCGACCTTCCAACCGTCGACCTGCAGTGCTCCGACACGTGCAAGGCCAACTTCGGACGCCGCCCCACCGAGCCCTTTTCCTACCCCGACCTCCACCGCGCAATCCACCCCGACGATCTTTCATCTGTCCTGTCCGCCGTCGAGGCCGCCATTCGCGATCGCACGCTCTACCGTGCCGAGTACCGCATCCACTGGCCCGACGGTTCCCTTCACTGGATCCTCGCCAGTGGCCGCATCCTCGTCAATGCCGAAGGAAACCCCGCCACCATCCTCGGCGTCACCCTCGATACCACCGAGCGCCATACCGCCATGGAAATGCTCCTTCGCACCGAGAAGCTCGCCGCCGTCGGCCGTCTCTCCTCATCAATCGCGCACGAGATTAACAACCCACTCGAGTCCGTCACCAATCTCCTCTATCTCGCGCGCGAAACCACGCCCGACCAGGGGACCCGCGGCTACCTGGACACAGCCGAGCGCGAACTCCGCCGCGTCGCCGATATCACCAGCCAGACCCTGCGCTTCCACAAGCAGCAATCTGCCCCGCGCCCCGTCCGCGCCTCCGAACTCTTCGACGACTGCCTCTCCATTCGCCAGGGCCGCCTCATCAACTCCTCCGTCCAGGTGGAACGCCGCGTCAGGACCGATCGTCCCGTACTCTGTTTTGACGGTGAGATCCGCCAGGTTCTCAACAATCTGGTCGGCAATGCCATCGACGCCATGGGGGGCAAAGGCTGCCGTCTGTTGCTCCGCGCGCGTGGAGCAACCGACTGGCGCACGGGCCGCAGCGGTCTGCTCCTCACCGTCGCCGACACCGGTTCCGGCATCGACAAGCCCAACCTCCGCCACATCTTCGAAGCCTTCTACACCACCAAAGGCAACGCCGGCACCGGCCTCGGTCTCTGGGTCAGCGAGGAGATCATCGAACGCCACCGCGGCCGCCTCCGCGTCCGCAGCCGCACCGCCTCCCCCTCCGGCACCGTCTTCACCGTCTTTCTTCCCTTCGACGCCGCCACCCGCTAGCCGCCGCGTCTTCGGCAGAGTACCATTCTCGCGAGAGCTGATAGTCATGGTGTGGAGAGGGCTCTATGAGAAGAGTTCGATCGATCTGTTTCCCGTTGTTGGCCGCCGCCATTCTCTCCTTGACTTGCTCCCTTTCTCTAGGGGCTCAGGAGGACGGCGGCGGCACCGTCACGGATGGCGGCGGCAGGGGCGTGCTCGAAAGCATCTACGTCCCCAACTTTCCCAACGCCCCTTTCAGCCTCACTCTCCACACAGAGTGGGTGCAGACCATGCGGAACGGTGGCACCTTCACAGAGGTCAACTCCCGGCCCATCCTGCGCGACAGCGCAGGGCGGATCTACATGGAGCGCTGGCTTCTCGTGCCAAAGGGCAGCACCATGACCTCGATCATGACCACCATCCAGGTCGACGATCCTGTCGCCGGTAAGTTCTTCCAATGCTACGTACGTCAGAAAGTTTGTGAGCTCGGTATCTCCGTCATGGGCCTTGCACACTACGACCCGGCCCGCCTCCAGTCAGGACCTCTCAAGAGCGGCAAAGGTACCTTTCTGCATGAGGATCTCGGAGCCGGAAACGTTGCCGGAATGCCCGTCCACGGCTACCGCGACACCACAACCCTCAATGCCGGGACCCTCGGCAACGATACAGACATGGTGACCGTCCGCGAGTTCCAATACAGCCCCGAGCTGGGCTTCAATCTCTCTTCCACGCTGGACGCGGCTCAGGTGGGACGGCAAGTCTTCACCGTGAGCGAACTCACCACCACCGAACCCGAACCCAAATTCTTTCAGCCCCCGGAAGGCTATAAGATCATCGACAAACGCAAGCCCACCTCACCGGCTGCACCCGTCCCCTAGACGCCCACCCTGGTGCGAATCGGCGTGTGGCGAAGCGTCACAGGTGCAGTTTCCTCCTCTACCCCACAGCGGGAGGCACACTTGCGTACAATTTCGCCCGCTTCATTACACTGGAAACGAGTCTTCTGATGCAGGCCCGGTCCCCAGCCGGGCCTTTTTGTCATCGGTAGACCCGCATTCCGAAATCCGCTCGCAGCGCTGAAAAGCATTCGCGGAACCCCGACTTAGAGGACTCATAATGCTTCCCCAAACCCTCACTCCGCACGGTGAATCCATCAAATACCAGTGCCGCCATATCAAAACAGACGGCCACCGCTGCGGTAGCCCCGCCCTCCGCCACGAGCACTTCTGCTACTACCACCACACCACCCGCCGCCCTGTCCCGCGTCAGCCGCAGGCCCAAACCGGCAGCACCCGCCGCACCTCCACCTTCGACCTGCCCGTACCTTCTGACCTCGCCGAGCGCAGCGGCATCCAGCTCGCCATCGCCCTTCTCCTCCACAAAATCGCCGGCAATGAGATTGACTCACGCCGCGCCGGCCTCCTCCTCTACGGTCTCCAGATTGCCAGCACCAACCTCCGGCAGGACGCCTCCAAAAAGGCCGAACAACCCGAAATGATTGAAGAGGTTACTGCCGACCCCATCCACGGCCCCCTTGCCCCGGAAACCGAATGGGAGAAGAGCGAAAAGGTAGGCCCCCTCACCCGCATGCTCCGCGCGATGGAACTTCGGGATAAAGAAAAGGCGGCCCTCAAGGAACGCCAGGCCGCCACGCACGAAACCCCATCGCAATCGGGCGTCGAGTCAACCCTTCCTGGCCTGCACGCCCAGGGAACCCGTACCCGGCGCACCTGCCGCGTTGCTCGGGGACCGCGTCGCGACACCCCGCAGCTTCCCCTGCCATCCCCTCCAGTTCCTCATCGCCGCCGCAGGCGCGCTTTGAGGTCCATCGGCAACTACAATGCGATGAATACTTTACGAGAAAAACCCGGGTCGGAGGGCATACCCCACTCAAGCCAGCAATCACTTGGCGGGATCAGCCTTAACGGAACTCTTCCGTCCGCGGATACCGTGCCGTCACTACCGTCGAAATGCCGCCCCGCGGCCGGAAGTCGCCCTTCACCTCCGCCCACACCGGATCGGTCGCCTTCACAAGGTCTTCGAGCACCTGATTCGCAATATTCTCCTGAAATATGCCCAGATTCCGGTAGCAGAACAGGTATTCCTTCAGCGACTTCAGCTCCAGGCACCGCTCCCGCGGCATATACCGGATCGTCAACACACCGAAATCCGGCAACCCTGTCTTTGGGCAAACACTTGTGAACTCGGGGTCGTCGACCAAAATCTCATAGGCCGGGAACTGGTTGCGCCAGGTCTCAATCTCCGGGAACTTCGTATCCAGCCCCGCTTTCGCATGATCGTCCGTATAGCCCGTTGTGTGCTTCTCGTCCTGCACCATCACTTAGTCCTCCATCCCTGCTGAAAAAGAGGAGGCCCGGCTCAGAGCCGGGCCTCTTTGACCACATGCTCGTTCAGTTGCGCCGGCCCAACGTAGGCTGATCGCTTCCTGTCCCGGTCGATCCGGTCGGTGCATTTGGATCGTTATTCGATCCAGCCGTCCGCCGCAGCGTCGGCTTGTTGCCACCCTTCTTGTCGTTCAAACCACGCTTGTTCTGGATCCGCGCCAGCCTCGCCTTCACCTGGTCGAATTCCGAGGTCGTCACCATATACTCCGGCCGTGCAGGCAGAATCGTTGCAATTTCATTTTCCACATTGTCGATACGGTCCGGGGTAGCCGGGTGATCGCTGAAGGCCCGGGAGATCGCTCCCGGCTTGTGCTTCTGCAGGGCATCCAGCTTCTCAAAGATGCTCACCATGCCTTGCGGATCGTATCCGGCCTTGTACATGTACTGCACACCCAGGTAATCGGCCTCCGCCTCAAACTGCCGCGAGAACTGCAGGAAGGTCAGCGGTACCGCCAGCTGTGAAGCCTCATAGATTCCATAGCCGGTCCAGGTCCCCTGCGTGAAAATCATCAGCGGGATCGACCCAAGCTGCATGTAGTTCATCCGCGTCATCTCGCGCGCCGCATGGTGCGCCGCCACATGCGAAATCTCATGCGCCATCACGCCGGCCAGCTCATCTTCCGAGTCACACGCCAGTATCAGCCCGGAGTTCACATAAAAGAACCCACCCGGCAACGCCATCGCGTTGATCTCATCGGTATCCAACACCTTGATCGTGAACGGCACCTTCGCGTCGGAATTCCGCACAAGATTCTGCCCAACCCGGTTCACATACTCCACCACAACGGGGTCGGTCACCAGGTGCGATGATTTTTCGATCTCCATCGAGTACTGTTTGCCGTTCGAAATCTCCCAGTTCGTCGAAAACCAGTTCCCCATCCCGCGCCCGCCGATGTTCCGCGTTCCCACCGCGTTCACATCGTCCTCGCTCCCGGTTTTGATGTGAGGGTTCAGATCCTCACCCGGCGAAGGAATGGCATCCGCCTTTGCCAATGCCGTGTCGCTGGCAGCGGGGAGGGGCTTGCGGTTATTCGTCGGATCGGTGGGTGACGTCTGCGGATTCGCCCCGCCGTCAGGCGTGCTCGAGGGTACGCTCCCGACCTGCGGTCCGCCCGGTACAGAATTCGTCTGCGTCGCCGCCGGTGCTGTTGACGTGCCCGACGTTGGAGTCGAGGGTTGCTGTGCCACAAGAAAACCCGCTGGCACCAGCAAGGATGTTGCGAAGAGCAGTTTGCGCATGGGAAACCTCGGGCGAGTCGAGCTCCTGCCATCCGGGCACGGCTCTCCGTTCTATCTTAGACGGAAAACCAAACCCTTGGTTTCAGTTTCTTCGCCCGCTCTTCACCCTCGCGGCTGACACCTTCGCGTCATTACCAGGTGTTGAAGGAACTTCCATCCGTCGCCAGCCCCTGCGCTCCCGAATGCACATCACTGATCCCGCCCTGCGTCTCGCTGATGCTCGTCAGCACGTCGCTCTGGCTGGTACTCCACGTATCCGCCTTCGACGTCATTGGATCCACCGGAATTGACTTCAAATACCCAGCCTGCACCAGATCATCCAGCGTCTGCGGCGCCTGCTCCCGGTCCACCGTATACCCGTCGATCGCCGCCCGCATCGTGTGCAGATCTTCCTTCAGCACCGCCTCGCGCGCCCGCTTCACCGAGTTGATAAAACTCGGAATCGCAATGGACGCCAACAGCCCGATCACCGTCATCACGATGATCAACTCGATGAGCGTAAAGCCATCCGCAGCCCCGCCCTGCCGTTCCCGCCTCGCGCCATTCCATCCAGCTTGCTTCATCGCGCAACCCCAGCCGTCGTTACCATGTGCTGTACTTCGTCCCGTCCAGCGCCGTATCCGTACTCTTGGAATACACGTCGAAGACATTCTGTCCGCCGAAACTATCCGAATCCGGCTCATCCTGATTCGCCCGCAAGCCCCACTCCTTCGACTTCGTCATCGGATCGTCCGGTATCGCCCGCAAAAATCGCACTTTCTTGTCCTGAATCTCAACCCCGTCCACCAAAGTTTGCAGGTCAGGTGGATAGCCCAGCGAATCGGCCTTGGTCTGGATACCACCAAGGTCCGCCGCATCCTTATAGTGGTCGATCGCCCGGCGCATCTCCCAGAGGTCCTGTCGAAGCTCCTTTTCCTTGCGCCGCTTCACCTCAAACCGCGCCACCGGCAGCGCAGCCCCGGCAAGAATGCTCAGGATCGTTACCGTGATGATCAACTCGATCAGGGTTAGCCCGGCATCCGCAGCCCATGCATCCGGCTGCTTGCCTGCTCCCCTGCGCACCGTCGATCTCACCTGCCCGACCCTGAACATTCCGCATACTCCTACTTCACGTGCACAACGCCCTGTGTACCGATCGCCGGCAGCGTCGTTCCCTTGCTGTCCTTGGCCCCGATCTTCACCAGCGAAAGCAGCGAATCCCCCGCGGCATTGGCCTTGAACGTCAGCGTACACACCACACCGCCGCCGCTCACACCCGGCGTCTGCGGCGGCCGTGAGGCCGACACCGTCACCGTTCCGTTCCCTTCGTCGCGATGGACGAGCGCAACCGCCTGTCCATCCTTGCCCAGGAAGTCGCCTGAATCCACATTTACCAGGCTCAGCACCCGCGGATCGAACTTCATCTGCAGCGGCACTTCAAACAGATCATGCGCATTGGCCGCCATTACCTGCACCTGGAACGTCGATCCCACACTTTGCAACGCCGATGAAGGCGAAACACTCAGGTTCACCGGCGTCTGATTCGCCGCGGCCGGTATGTTCGTCACCGGCGGACCCGGTACCGTGGTCGGCGCGGTAGGCCGTTCTGCCGGTTTGTCCGCGCTTCCGATCACGTTCAACATCGAGTTCGCGGCGTTGGCAGCCGAAGTCGATGGCGCCGCCGTATTCTCCACGTAGCCGGCACCATTCGCCCGGCCATCCGCTTTCCTTCGGATCAGCTCCACCGAGTTGCTCGTGCCCGTGTAGATAGGCCGCGTATTGTCCGCTGTTACCAGCGACTCACGCACGATATGCGGAATCAGAAGAAACACAATCTCATCCGACTGCTGCTCTTTCGACTGACTTGAGAAGAAGTACTTGAAGAAGGGGAGTTCGCCCAACCCCGGCGTGCCGCTCACACTTCGAGTGTCCTGTTTCTGCAACAAGCCTGCCAGGATGGAAGGCTCGCCATCCTTCAGTTGAATGACCTGCTCCGCCTTGCGCTGCGAGATGATCGGCTCTGTGACACCGGAAATCGTCACACTTCCGTTCTGCGCCGAAATTTCGACGATCAACTTCAACGACACTTCCCGATCAAAGTGCACCGTTGGCGTCATGTCGATATTCACGCCCACATCCAGGTAGGTGAACTGCGTCTGCACACCCAAAGAAGCTGTCGTGGACAAGGTCGAGCTATACGACCCCGTCGCCACCGGGATCTTCGACCCGATCTTCAACTGTGCTCGCTGCCCGTCCGTCGCCCGAATGCGCGGGTTCTGCAGAATGCGCGTATCGTTGTCGGACAGCAACGCATTTACCGTTCCGCCCGTAACCGTCACGGCGAAATTCGTCGCGTTCAGATTCCCCAGCGTGTTCAGCGTCAGGTTCGAGCTGGTCGTCGGCGTGGTACTCGTTCCCGTGCTGGTTGATGTGGTAGAGGTCGAATTCGTCGAGTTCGCGTTCGATATCTGCGGCGTCAACCCAAAGCTCTGTGGCAGCGTGATCCCCAGATTCCGCAACTTGTCGCGGCTCACTTCCAGCACCGCAACATCCACGATCACCTCGGACCGCGTGCGGTCCAGATCGTTGATCAGCTTCTCCGCCAGCACCAATTGATCCGGGGTCGCCCGCACCACAATCGCATTCTGGCTATTCACCAGGTACAGCTTCACGGTCGGATCCAGCAGGTTGCGCAACGCTACCAGGATTTCATTGGCATCGTTCTGCTGCGACACGTTGGTCAAATAGAACGTCTGCACCGCCAGATCGTCCAGATCCGTACGCTTCTGCCGGCTGTTCTGCGCGACAAAAATCGTATTCTGCGTTACCGGCTTCCAGAAGGTCCCGCTCAACGTCTCCACAATCCGCAGCGAATCGAACAACGGCACACTCGTCAGGTCCACCTGAATGCGCTTGGACGTGTACTCCGGATCGAAGATCACATTGATGCCCGCCAGCTTCCCGATCGCCTGGTAGATATTCTTGGTGTCTTCAACCATGCGAAGCGAGATCGGATCGTTCGACACCGGCTGCAACTGCACCGGCGCCGCCAGCGACGAAATCTCCTCGCGCACAGCTTGCTGCCGCGGGCTCGGCGCATCCACACCCGGTATCAGCGTCTGCCCAGGAGCTACGCTGTTCTCTATGGCTCCGGTCTTTCCTGGCGTCACCGGAGCGTTTGGCGGACGTTCCGTGATCTGCAGTTCCTGCGCGGCGGACTCATTCCCCGGGTCAATCTGCAGCGCTCGCGAAAATTCATTAATTGCGCCCGTCACGTCGCCGGATTGCCGTAACACCCGCCCACGATCCACATGCAGGTTAGCCGCCGTATATCGCAGCCGCTCAAAGCGCTCGCGGTACCGCAAATCCTGCGGATTTTTCAAATGTGCCTGACGGTAGGCCTCAAACGCCGCGTCGTAGTCTTCACGGATCTCCGCCTGTTGCCCCTTCTTATTCCAGGATGCCGCGGATTGCGCATGCACCACCGTCCCCGCCAGGCCAAGCAGCAACAAAAAAATGAAAACGCCCCGGACGCCCCCACGCCACCCAAGACCCAAACCTTGCCAAACCGTTCCGTATTGCTTCATTGCCGCAAGCCGCTCCCGCTCCCACCGGAGATTCCGCACACCCTTAGGCAGCACCGCCACCAGGTCCCGCACCGCCCCTGGGACGCAACCATCTTGGCGCGCGCCGGTCTCCTGCTGTGCGGTGTGGAGCGACAGGTCGGGATACGTCGATACTACCATTCGGGATATTACCTTCTGCGTGTCTTTCCGGTTACTCCGGGCAGTCCCGAACCCCACACCATAGCCGCGCAATGGAAGGAACAAGTGACTCTGCGGTGTTGGACGGACTACCGCGCCCGTCGTTTCCACGTCGCCTACAACTTCCGGTGCAGCCGACTTCCCTCTGCTAGCATCCATTACCGGAACCCTGGTAAGCCCGGCCTCCTTTCGCCGGACTGCCGGAACAGTCATCCATGCCCCGCTCCCTCTCGAATCCGACCGTCCCCACCAATCCCAAACCGAACCCGGTGAAGGCGAAGGATCGCGACCCTGTCGCCATGGGCTCCCGCGACGCCACGTACAACCGCTCCGCCAGCTTCAATTACTTTCTGGAAGACCGCTTCGAAGCCGGCGTCGCCCTTCGCGGCACCGAGGTCAAGTCCATCCGCGAAGGCAAAGCCAACCTCAAAGACGCCTATGGCCTCTTGAAAGACGGGGAAGCCTTTCTCCTCAACGCCCACATCGGCGCCTTCTCGCACGGCAACGCCATGAACCACGAAGAGCTCCGCACCCGCAAGCTCCTCCTCCACAAGCGCGAGATCGAAAAACTCACTGCCGCCAGCAAACAAAAGGGCTACACCATCATCCCCACCCGTCTCTACTTCAAAAACGGCCGAGTGAAGTGCGAGATCGCGCTGGCCAAAGGCAGACAGGACTGGGATAAGCGCGCCACCGAGCGCAAAAAAGAAACCGACCGGGAAACCAAAGCCGCCATCGCCCGCTCCCAACGCCGCTGAGTTAGCGGTTGTAGAGATAGGTGGAATCAATTTTGTACCCCGTAGGCGGGTAAAACAGCGCGGGAGTCGGCTCTTCGCGACGTATCCCCATCAGCTTGAATTCAGGCAGGATTTGCCTGGTCACACCCGATCCGGCCGTCATCTCCATAGCCAGCAGCTCTTCGAGTTCCGGCGAATACCAGATCTCGGTGACCACTGTGCCCGTCGGAGCGCCGCTGCTATCAAGGCGCGTGGTCGTTGTTCTCGTTCCCACCGCGTCTAGGCCTTCGGTGCTGCGATGCCCCAGCGGCTCCATCACATACTCGGAGAACTCGTCCCGCTTCTGCTGCTGCGTCTCCACAATGCCGTCGCGCCAGATATTTTGATTCGTGTATTTCAGAACGATCGGCATGCACGTAACGGAAGCCACCGGCTGCACACCCGCGCTGCTCGTCACGACCCACGGCTCGATCCATCGGAATTCACAATGCGAGACCGGATCATGGACCGACACCTCGTGCGCCATCACCGTTTGTCCTTTGTCATCCGGTCGGGGCATCTCCGTCTCCTCCCGGCGCCGGCCCTGGCTATCGCGCATTTGCGCGGTGCTCTGCGAAGCGGTTTTCGTCTGCCCCGTCTTTGGGTCCACGAAGTTGGTTGTGGTTACCAGGACCGCCACATACGGACGATCACGCTGTACCGAGAGCGTATAGATCTGCTGCTGACCAGGGGGCGGGTACCACGCGGAGGGGAACCGAGGGGTCGGCTTTGGCGCGGTGTCGGTCAGAACCGCTTTCGTTGCGCTACCGGTCGCCGGCGCCTGACACAGCGAAAAACCTGCGCCCAGAAGAAGCAGACAAACACCAACATAAGTCCAGCAGCGCGCATATCTCATAGCTCCACAGCATAGAGCAAAGATTGACCCAGCTTCCGCAAGCGTCTCTGCAGGCGCGATGCTGGCAAAAGCGCCCGAACGAAGGGACAGAGCCTATCCTCAGCTACCATATTCCTGTGACCACCAAGCTCCTCTTCCAGGACCCCGCCGGCTTCGCCACCCCCCTGCTCACCGTCTTCGCCGTCGATATTGCCACCACCAAGGACGCCGCGCCCTCGCCGGCGCTCCTCACCACCTCCGACCTGATCGCCCGCGTCGCCGCCCCTTGGCTCACCTCCGGCGAGTTCAAAGCCTCGGCCAACGAGACTCTCCTCCTCCACGCCCCCGCCAACCTCAAAGCCGAACGCCTCCTGATCGTCGGCCTCGGCAAAGCCGCCTCGCTCACCGCAAATGAAGTCCGTAAAGGTGCGGGCGTCGCCGTCCGCTGCTGCAAACCCCGCGGTCTTCACGAGCTTGCCTTCAGCTTCCCTGAAGATCGCGCCCTCGCCGATGAACACCTTGAATCCCTGCCCTGCGAGTTGACCGCCCGCGCCCTCCTGGAAGGCGCCCTCGTCGCCGACTTCGATATCGACTTCTACCGCTCCGACCGAAAAGACCTGAGCATCCACAATCTCGCCCTCGTCTTCAACGAAACGGACAGCAAAAACCGCGCCGACGCGCAATCCGGCTTCGATCAGGGCCTCATCGTCGGCGAATCACAGAACTTCGCCCGCACCCTGGTCAATGAACCCGGCAACATCCTCACCCCCACCGAACTCGGCCGCCGCGCGGCCGCCATGGCCCAGGAGGTCGGCCTTTCGGCCGAAATCCACTCCACCGACAAACTCAAAGAACTCGGCATGGGCGCCTTCCTCGCCGTGGCCCAGGGCTCCGCCGAGCCCCCCGCCCTCATCGTTCTCCGCTACGAGCCCTCGACCCCGCCCCCAACCGGCACCCCCGTCCTCGGCCTCGTCGGCAAAGGCATCACCTTCGACACCGGCGGTATCTCCATCAAACCCGCCGACAACATGGACAAGATGAAGTACGACATG
>CAXUDN010000073.1:2492-18615 GCA_964249715.1 uncultured Acidobacteriaceae bacterium | reverse complement strand
CAGGCTGTGGTTACATCGTCCGTGCTTCTGATCATTGTGGACACGCTTGTGACCAAGCTGATGATCGGCATCTTCGGCAGATGAGTGCGATGCGGGAGAGCAGCGAGAACGCGGAAGCGCCCGTTGTGGAGTTCAAAGACGTGGGCATCACGTTTGAGCGTGACCCGGTTCTGCAGAATCTTAGTTTCCGGGTGGAGCGCGGCGAAACGCGGATCATTCTGGGGCCGGCCGGCGGGGGCAAGAGCGTGCTGATGAAGCTGGCCAACGGGCTTCTGCAGCCTGACACGGGCACGGTCTGCGTGTTCGGTAAGGATCTTGCAAAGATGGGCGAGCGGGAGATGTTTGCGCTTCGGTCGCGCATCGGCATGGTGTTTCAGGAGAGCGCGCTGTTCGATTCTCTCCCCGTGGAAGACAACGTGGCGTACCGGCTGCATGAAGAGGGCGCGCCAGAGGAGGAAGCGCACGAGAAGGTTGTGGAAGCTCTGCGGTTTGTGGAGCTGGAGCAGGCGATCGACAAGTACCCATCGGAGCTTTCTGGCGGCATGCGGCGGCGCGTCTCGATCGCGCGCGCCATTATCACGCAGCCGGAACTGATCCTGTATGACAGTCCCACGGGCGGGCTGGACCCGATCACGTCGACGACGATCATCGAGCTTGTGGTGAAGCAGCGCGATGTTTCCGGGGCCACGGCTCTGCTGATTACACACAGGTTGCAGGATGCGTTCACGCTGGCCACGCACCGGTTCAACCAGACGACGGGGCACATGGAGCCCATTCCGGACAACGGCATGAATGAAGGGACTCGATTCCTTGTTCTCAATGAGGGCCGCATTGTCTTCGACGGGACGACGCAGGAACTGACGCACACGACGGATCCTTGGCTGAAGGAGTATCTTGCCTGAGCTTGCGAGACGCAAGGGTTAGCGGAGGCGCTCTTCGACTTTCGCGATGAGCGTTTTCGGGTCGAAGACGATACTCTACAGGCGACCCCTCATGGCGCTTTCTTCGGACCCATCCCCACGGCACACTTCACCCGGGCCTGTACATCGAACGGCAGCCGAGTTCGCTGCAGAGGAGCCCTCTGCCATTCGCAAGCTCTGGCCTGCCGCGGTGCTGGTCGTGCTTGGGGTGCTGCTGTGGGCTTTCCGGCATCGCATTGCCTTCGATCCGCACGCCTTTGCCCAGCAGATTCGTGTTGTCTCGCCGGGGAACGTGGCGCTGGCGCTGGTGGCGATCTACATTGGTTTTGTTCTCCGCGCGACGCGGTGGGCTATCCTGCTGGCGCCGGTGCGGAAGTCTTCTACGGCGCAACTGCTGCCTTCGCAGCTGATTGGCTTCACGGCGGTAGCGCTGTTTGGCCGCGTGGCCGACCTGGCGCGGCCTTACCTGGTCGCGCGGCGTTTGGGGACGCC
Source organism: uncultured Acidobacteriaceae bacterium (assembly GCA_964249715.1). Classification (GTDB taxonomy): domain Bacteria; phylum Acidobacteriota; class Terriglobia; order Terriglobales; family Acidobacteriaceae; genus Granulicella. The sequence goes on along the minus strand of CAXUDN010000073.1, from coordinate 17,203 downwards.
GGTGGCTACGCAGCTGGCGGTCTATTCGATTGAGCGTGCTTTTGACCTTGCGGCTGCGGCCATCCTGTTTTCTGTGACGCTTGCCTTTGCGCCACGCAACATGCCGCATCATGAGGCCTTCACCAAGGCCGGTGTGATTTCGCTGGGGGCGACCGTTTTTCTGGCTGCCTTTGCGGCTACGATCCGCTTTGCCGGAGACCATCTTGCTTCGCTGGCCGCCAGGATGGTGCGTCCACTGTCAGCCAAGGTCGCAGAGATAGTAGCGGGACGCATCCTAGACTTTCGCGAGGGTTTCCGCACCATTGCTTCCTTTCCGCAGTTTTTTGCGGCGCTTGCGGTTTCGTTGCTGATCTGGCTTGGCATCGCGCTTACTTACCTGGAGTCGGCGCGGGCGTTCACGGCGTCTCCGATTCTTGGCTCGATGACCTTCACCGGCGTTATGCTACTGATGGCGACGAGCCTTGGCGCTTCGCTGCTGCAGTTGCCAATCCTGGGATGGTTCACGCAAATTGCGGCGCTGGCTGCGGCCTACCATGAGTTTTATGGTGTGCCTTTGGAGACAGCCTCTGCCTGCGGCGCGCTCTCTCTGCTGACGACGAGCCTGAGTATCATCCCTGCCGGTTTAATTGCATCGCGGGTGCAGGGCGTGAGTCTGCGCGAGGCTTCGCGGTCCGTTGAAGCTGAAGCGCCGCAGGTTTAAGCGTCGATTTAGAAATCCAAGACAACGGACGAGTAGGTTGGGTCCCGGAAGGTCTGGTTCAACGCGTCTTGCAGTGGCGTTGCGCGGACCTGGAAAATCCCGGGCCAATCGATGACTTCGAAGACATCGGGCGTTACCAGAGCTTCAAGTTGGCGCGCGGTGAAGGCGGGATTCTTATCCCAGACAGAGTTCGCCTTTAATAAGAGCCAGAAGACGCGGTACGGAATCTTAATGATGCGGGCTTTAGCGCCGACGGCTTGTTTTACCGCGCGCATGAGGTCAATGTAGTCGACGCGCTGCATGCCGGTGATGTTGTAGGCGCCGGTCTTTTCGGTTTCAAGCGAGCTTACGATGACGTCGCAGAAGTCGCCTGCGTAGAGGGGTTGGCGAAGGAACTTGCCGTCCCCGGGTACCGGGAAGACAGGAACGCGCCGCATAAAGCGGGCGAGCCAGCCTACGTGCTTGCGGTCGAACCAGCCGTACATGAGCGTGGGGCGCAGGACAATCTGCTTGATGCCGCTCTCGGCTGCGAGTTTCTCCTGGGCTTTTTTGGTCTCTGTGTAGTCGTCGACAGCCATGGAGTTGACCACGGAGGAGGAGATGCTGACGGCGTAGGGAACCTTGTATTTGAGTGCGGCGTCGAGGAGGCGTTCGGTCGCCGTGATGTTGTTCTTTACGTATTCGGCGGGGTAGATGCCGCCGATCTGCGCGTGGCCGATCACCAGTTTGGTGCAGCCTTCGAGAGCTTCTTGCCATGGACCCGGTTCGGAGAGATCTGCCTCGATCACATCGACGTCCGGGTGAAGCTGGCGGAGGATCCTGATGTTGGTTGGATGCTTGTCGATGGCGACAATCTGGCCTAGGTTGCGCGCTTTGAGCCGGGGTAGAAGATTCTGGCCAACCAGGCCCGCGGCCCCGGTGACAACGATTTTGTTTCGGGACATGCTGCTTCCATCGTAGGTGCGCCGGTAATCCTCGTCCAGTCGCCCTTGTCGAGTTGGAGCAACGCGACGTGAACAGACCGAGGACTACCATTCAGCGTCGTAGGCCTGGAAGGCGGTGGCTGCCTATGGTGGTGGCTGCCTATGCAGATGCGTGCGCTACAAAGGGCTCGACCGCTACCGTCGTTTTGCCCAGGGCCTCGGCCATTCCCTGGCCGAGACGGACGCTTTCGGCGATGCCGCGGTCTTCGGGGTAGTAAAAGCAGGTGTCGGCTACCTGAAGGCCTGCAATGGGTGTCTTGACTGGAGGAATGAGGGCCTTGAAGCCGGGCTCGCAGATCGGTTGCCCGTATTTCAGGCGCGCAACCTTGGTGGCCTTGATATCTTGCGGCAGCAGGGCAGGGTTGACGCGGTGCAGGCAGGTGAAAGCCTCGGTCAAGAGGTGCTCGTCGGTCCAGCTGAATTTATCGTGCGTGACCGGCATGTAGTAGGGCACGTAAACGACGATGTCGCCGCCCAGGGGACGGAGGTTGGTGAACTCGATGATGCCGGGGATCTCCAGGCCCGGTTCTGAGATGTTGACCCAGAAGTGGGGTGAAACCGACCGACGCAGCTTAAAGATGACGCAGATGCACCCGATGTTGTGGATGGCATCGTAACGCGCCTTCCACTCCGCGGGCAGATCGGGGATGAGCGACGACACGAGCGGGGTGGGGGCGGTGGAGATGACGGCATCGGCGGGGAAGAAGCCGGCGCTGGTTTCGACGCCGGTCGCCTGGCCGTTCTCGGTTCGCACCCTGCGGGCAGGGGTTCCCAGATGCACACGACCGCCATGAGCCTGGATGTCGCGGAGGAGGGCGTCGATCAATGTGAGCGTGCCGCCTTCGATGTAGCCAAGTTCTTCCTGCAGGAGACTTTTGCGCGAGCGGCCAATGCGGCGGATGCGCGTCCAGATCCACTGCGCGGAGATGTTTTCGGCGAATTCGTAGAATTTGTAGTTGAAGAGGGGTTTCCAGAGGCGGTCGTAGACGGCCTGGCCGCACCAGCGGAGGATCCAGGCTTTGGCGGACTCGGTTTCAAGGCCATCCCAGCGGTCGCGGCGGACGCAGACATAGGCAAACAGGGCGTAGCGGACCTTTTGCCAAGGCGTAAGCAGGGGGAAACGCAGGAGGGCGAAGGGATCTCCCCAAGGGTGGAGTTTGTTGCCCATGAACTCGCCCATCGAGGTCGAGCGCCAGTGCACTTTGTCGCCGATGCCGAGTTCATCCATGAGGGCGAAGGTGGGCTCGTCGGTTTTGCAGACAAAGTGATAGAAGCGTTCCAGCGAAAGGCCATCAAAGTCGAAGTGCCCTGCCATGCCGCCGGGATCGTTCGCAGCTTCTACAACCGTGACCTCGTGGCCGTTTCTGGCAGCCCGGAATGCGGCTGCCAGGCCCATGGCGCCGGCACCGATTACGATTACACGTGCCATTCCCTACACCCTTGCCGCACAGCATCCCCCGGTGGAGCAGAGTGGTCTGCTTTGGCTGTTAGCGATGAGGGAAGAATATCAAAGCCGCCTTCGGTTCCGAGCCTGGCGTGCGGTGTTTGAGGCTGATTCTGCCCGGCAGGAAGGCTGCCCCGGAATTCATGGTCGTGTAACAATCAGGCGAGCGACTGGATCTCTTCTCGAGGCGTTCAATTGCATCCCTAAAGAAACCCTGGAACCTGTTGTGAAGTCCTTTTTTAGTCGCCGAATTTCCCTTGCTCCTCCCTCTACCTCGCCTCTCTCCCACTCCACGCGAACGACGTCTGTACGGCGCTTTGCGTCAGTTCTGCCGTTTCTGACACTTTGCGTGACGCTGCCAGCTGAGGCGCAGCAGCGATCCAACTACGCCGACTATCCACAAAAGCGTGGTGACGTGCAGCCCCTGCAGTGGACGGAGTTGCCCCCCTGGATGACGTTGAGCATGGAGTTGCGGGGTCGAACGGAAGGAAATACCTCTTACAGCTACGCGCAGAATGGCGACAGAATCTACGAGCTTACCCGCGTTTGGGGCAGTATGGAGGTTCGGCCGGCCAAGTTTCTTACCGGCTACATCCAATTTATGGATACGCACGCGCTTGGATTGCCATTGCACGCCGTCGCGGCAAACATGCGCGATGTCTTCGACGACCGGCAAGCGTACCTGAACTTGCACGTGAAGCCGGGTGGCGTGCCCATCCAGGCCATCGCCGGGCGGCAGGAATTGAAGTTCGGCAGCGAGCGTGTGATCGGTATCAGCGATTGGACGAACAACAGCCGTACGTTCGATGGCTTCGATCTTCGTCTGGGCGAGAAGAACCGGGTCGATCTATTCAGCACGTCCGTTGTGGCTATCCATCCCACTTCGCTCGATAAGCATGGCGCGGGGCTTACGTTTCATGGCGCCTATGGGCAGATCACAACGTGGATCCCCAAAGTGAACCTGCAGCCTTATGTTCTGTTGCATGATGTGCGCAACGTGACCAGCCAGCAAGGCGTTCACGGCAACCAGGAAGAGACGACCTTCGGCCTGGAAGCGAATGGCAAGCTCCCCGCTAACTTCGATTACATTTTCAATGCGTCACTCCAGCGCGGAAGCTATTCGAACGACTCGATCCATGCGGGTCAGAGCTTCGGCAAGGTGTCCTATTCGGCGAATTCTTTGCCCTGGAAGCCTCGTCTTGGCGGGGAGTATGACTATGCCACGGGAAACTCGCACCGGAACCCTGACCGGATTGGCACCTACGACCAAGAGTACCCATCCAACCACAACGCTTTCGGTTTATTCGATCTCTTTGGATACGAAAATATCCGTCAGGAGCGTCTGAACCTGGATTTAGGGCCTACGCCCAACCTTACCTTTCTTGTGCAGGGCGAGTTCCTCAACCTGGTGAACGAGCATGACAATCTTTATGGCAGTGCGGGGACGACGACCATCAAGGCCCCAACTGCGGGATTTGCCAGCGATCAGATTGGTACCGGTTTTGACGCTTCAGGGAAGTACGTTTACCACAACTACCTGGTGGCGAATCTTGGCGTAGGGCATTTCTTCCCTGGGACCCTTATGCTCGAGAACAAGCATGGCTCGGCGCAAACCTATGCCTATTTTTCTCTGACGTACCGGTATCGCGTGGACAAGCATGCGGCTGCGTCCCCCGCCCAAGTCTCAGGTAAAAGGAATGCAGCTTCCACTCACTGACGGTAAATCCCTTGGGTGATAGCGAAAGTACTGCAAGACTTCAGGGCCGCTGCCGAGTGCAGCGGCCCTGGTTCGTTTTGCCCGTTGACCCGAGCTAGCCGTTTTGCCCTTCAGGATGGACTGTGCGATAGCTGGCGTTGCCGTTGGACCAGACCAGCAGCAGAAGATCGCCGTTGGTTCCGTGGACCTGACTGACGAACTGGTTGGCCGAGTCCGTGGGTTTGCGGTTTACCTCGAGGATCACGTCTCCGGGCTGGAGACCGGCATCTTCGGCGGCGCTGCCTGGGCGAACCTGCTGGACGACGGCACCGTGCAGGTTGGACGGGATCTGCATCTGTTGCCGTTCGTCCTGGGTAAGGTCGCCGACTGCGATGCCGAGTTTGCCGTTGTTCGCTCCGCCGGGGCCGTCGTTGCCGGCTACCTGCGGGGTGTTGGGATTGTAGGTAGCTACGGTTACGTTGACGGTGGTGGGCTGACCGTCGCGCAGGACGCCGAAGTGGACCGTGGCACCGGGAGCAACCTGACTTACGTCCACCTGGAGGGCGCTGCTGTTGGTGACCTTCTGGCCATTGAACTCGCGGATGACGTCGCCCTGCTTGAGGCCTGCCTTGGCGGCAGGGGAGTCAGGCGAGACTTGCGCGACGATAGCGCCGGACGCATCCTGAAGGCCGAAGAAGTGGGCGTTGTCCGGAGTGACGTCGTTCATGGCGATGCCGACGAAGCCGTGCTCGACTTTGCCGTGGGCGATGATCTGCTCGGCGACGGAGCGAGCGATCTGGGAAGGGATGGCGAATCCTGCACCCTCAAAGGAGCCGCTGTTGGTGTAGATCATGTTGTTGATGCCTACGACCTGGCCGTGCGCGTCGACGAGCGGACCGCCCGAGTTGCCGGGGTTGATGGCGGCGTCAGTCTGGATGAAGCCGCCGGGACGGTGGGCGTCCTTGGCGAAGGGGTCGGGGCGGTTGATGGCACTGACGATGCCGCGGGTGACCGAAAACTGGAGATAGCCGAAGGGACTGCCGAAGGCAAGAACGGTCTGGCCGGGCTCGAGTTTGGTGGAATCGCCCCAGGCGATGAAGGGCAGGTCATGCGCGTTGACTTTGACGACGGCAATGTCGGTCAGTTTGTCGGTTCCGACGACTTTGCCGTTGAGAATACGGCGGTCGTGAAGGGTGACCTTGATGTCCTTGGCGCCGTCGACGACATGGTTGTTGGTCACGATATAGCCGTCGGGCGAGATGATGACGCCGCTGCCGATGCCGTGTTGGAGTTGGGGCTGCTGCGGTTGCATTCCGCCACGGCCGGCGCCGCCGAAGGGACCGTTAGGGCCGAAGAACTGCTGGAACTGCGGTGGGATGCCCTGCGGTCCCTGCTGCATGGATTGGCCCTGCTCGCCGTCTTCGTCCGCGCTGGGGGTGGAGGTTACGGCGATGTTGACGACCGCCGGGGTGACGCGTGCGGCTAGGGACTCCATAGCGTGGTCAAGGGAGGTGAGGGCGGCTACGCTGCCGTCGTCGAGCGGTGTGGCGGTGACGGCGGCGGCATGGACACTGTTGTGGTTCACGACGGCAACGGCGCCGAGGGCGACGGCTGCGGAGAGGGTGGCGGGAACTGCATAACGGGTAATGGCTTTAACTAACTTATTAGTTGATGCTGGCATACGAAGCCCCTCCTTTGGGGCCTGATTGGTTAAAGTTGAAGGATCAGCCAGCCGCCCCGGACGGGTACGGCTGCGTAGATGGGTTGCGGAAGTTCAAATTCGGTCACGATCAGGTGTGCTGCGGGATTGGCCGTTTGGTCGGGGGTCTTTTCCGCGTTCGGAATGCTGTACCCGACGGCGCTGACTGGGGTGGTTGACCAGGGTCTTGACATCCGAGCCCCGCTCCGGAACGGCGCAGCCACCCAAGGCCTTTTGGCTTGCGAGTTAGCCCTCACCGGTAGCATCTGTGTCCGGACTTTCCTGTGCCTGGCTGAGGTCGGTGTCCACGTCCGCTGGACGGATACGGCTGTCACCGGACGCTGTTCCAGAACAGCCGAGGTCATCATGGGCCGCGCCGTTGCTGAGGCGTTCATGGTCGCGGAAGCGCGTACCATCCTTCCCGCGAAGGACGGCGACAAGGTTGTCAGCGGCTCGGCTGCCTGGGCCATGGCGACCGGAGAGGCATCGAAGCTGACCCATTGTGGGCTTCGCGCCAGCAGGGCGGTGAGCGCCAATGCTGCGAGGCTCAGGGTTGCCGTGAGTGACCTTCGATTGCCGATGGCGGTGAGGGCTTCCGGTCCGGCGAGGATGCGGCGTACACGGTTGACCAGATCGGATTCATGGGCACGGGTTCCGAGAGCACTCAACGCCAGGGCGAAGCCTTTGCGAAGGAGTGAGTCTTCCGCGAGTTTTACGAGGCAGGCGGCGTAGGCTTTGCGGGCCTGGGTGGCGGCGAGGACACCGTCGTCGCAGGCGAGTTCGCGCTCCCGGCAGAGGCGGCGGTCGAGCCAGAAGAGCGCCGGGTTGAGCGGGAGGAGCACGAGGCTGATCTGCTGGAGGAGGTTCATCCAGTCGTCCCGGCGGCGAAGGTGCTCCATTTCGTGGAGGACAACATGCTCGAGCTCTGCCGGGGAGAGGTTTTCGAGGAGACCCTGCGGCAAAAGGATGCGGGGGCGAAAATAGCCGGCCACGCTGGGACGGTCAATTGCGGCGGTGGCGCACAAGGTTGCGCGCCGGGAGCCTTCAAGGAGCGGAAGTACGGAGGAAGGGACGGACACGGGTACAGCTCCCGCAGCGAGTCTCCACAGGCGAAAGGCATTTGCCGTGAGCGCGACCGCTCTTCCAGCTGCAAGAACGATCCAGAGAGCTAGCAGGCCGAAGCTCCAGTTTTGCGCGATATGGAGTTGCACATGCGTGGGGGATGCGCTGTGCGGGAGGAGGAGGTTCAGCAACGGAAGCAGGAGAAGGAGGAGCAGCACTGCGGTCCATACCCGGGTGCGCGCGGATGGGGAGAGTTCGGGAAGTGCGCGCAGGGCCACGGCAGCGACTGCCGTCAGGAGAAGGCCTTGCCAGATGGAGGCGATAAGGAGACCGGCGGCAAGCGGTGAGAGGGTGTGGGCGAGGTACACGAGGGACTCCATACGCTTAGACCCCCTCGTTGGTTTCAGGTTTCGCGGTGTCGTCGCCGGTTGGGTCGGCAGGCGCTTCGGCGATGGCCTGCTTGAGGCGTTCGAGTTCCTCCGGGGTCACTTCGGCGTCGCCGAGCAGGGAAAGGAGAAGGCGTTCGCGGGAGTTGCCGAAGAAGCGGTGCAGCATGTGGCGCACCTCGCTTCGACTGGCCTCGTGCTCGGCAACACAGGGGTTGTAGAGAAAGGCGCGGCCCTCCTGGCGATGGGTGACGTAGCCCTTCTTCTCGAGGATGCGCACGGTGGTGAGGACAGTGGTGTAGGCGAGAGGCAGATCGTCGGGGAGGGCCTGCACGAGGTCGGCGACGGCGGACTCGCCGCGCTGCCAGAACAGCTTCATCAGCCTTAGTTCGGCCTCGGTCAGCGTGTTGGAGCGTTTAGGCGGCATTCGGGATCTCCGGGGCAGATATCCGCCCTTTGAAGAGACGATCAACTATGAGATTAGTTAGCGCGGGCGGAAGATGCGGGAAAAAGGGTGCGGTTTGCGGTTGACAATTGCCGTACTCCGCCCGGAGGATTCGAGCGCAACCTCAAATCAGGCCAGGGTCGCCGTACCGGTCCCTTTCGCAGCGGAGTGAATGTGATCGATAACATGAAGTTGGGCCGTATTTCTTTCGCTGTACTTAGTTCTCTGCTGCTTGGTTTTTCGCTGGTGGCCTGCAGCGGCAGTAACTCTGCGCCGAAGGTAGGCCTACCGCCGGCTGCTGCTACGCCGAGCTTTTCTCCCGCAGCGGGTACCTATACCACGGCGCAGAGTGTCACGATTTCCGACAGCTCCGCCGGCGCGACGGTTTATTACACGACCGATAACAGTGTCCCGACGAGCGCCTCCGCCACGTACACCGGCCCGGTCGCGCTCAGTATCTCAGGCACGACTACGATCCAGGCCGTGGCCATGGGAACCGGATTTGAGCCCAGCAGCGTTGCCTCCGCCACATACACCATCAATCTTCCCCAGCCGACGGCGACCCCGACCTTCACTCCCGCCGCAGGGAGCTATGCGAGTGCCCAGAGCGTAACGCTTGCCGACACCACGGCGGGCGCGACAATCTATTACACGACCGATGGCTCGACGCCTACGACAACTTCGGCTGTTTATAGCGGCGCCATCCCCGTCAGCGCGAATGGGACGACGACAATCAAGGCGATCGCTACGGCCTCCGGGTACACGGCGAGCAGCGTGGCTTCGGCCACCTACGTTCTGGCGTTGCCGGCTGCGACGCCCACCTTCTCACCTGCTGCGGGAAGCTATACGAGCGCGCAGAATGTCAGTCTGTCGGATGCGACCACGGGTGCGACCATCTACTACACAATTGACGGCTCGACGCCAACGACTTCCTCGACGGTTTACTCGACACCCATCAGCTTGAATGCGAGTGGCACGACGACGGTAAAGGCTATCGCCGTGGCGACCGGTTATTCGGCGAGTGCGATTGCGTCCGCTACTTACGCGATCACCATCGCCTCAACCGGGACGCCGAGTTACACCTACAAGAATGTGCAAATTGTGGGTGGCGGCTTTGTGGACGGGCTATTCTTTCACCCGAAGTCACAGGGGTTAATGTATGCCCGCACCGATGTTGGCGGGGCTTACCGCTGGAACAACACGGCAGGGGGCGATACGCAGTGGGTGCCGCTGCTGGATTTCGTGGGGCGGTTCGACTCGGGGTTCAATCTGGGGGTGGAAAGCCTGGGGCTGGATCCGAATGACGCGACTCGTTTGTATCTTGCCGTGGGAGAGTATGCGGACAGCTTCGGGACGAATGGGTACATTCTGACCTCGTCCAACATGGGGAACAGCTTCACGGCGGTGGCGCTGCCGTTCAAGAACGGATCGAATGATAACGGGCGGTTTGCCGGGGAGCGGCTTTCGGTCGATCCGAATAATGGGAAGCACATTTATTACGGCACGCGGCAGAACGGGCTTTACCAATCGAGCGACCAGGGTGCGACCTGGACGCAGGTGTCAGCGTTTCCGGTAACGGGCGGTACGGGAACGAGCTTCGATCCGGGCGGCGGCATTGTGTTTGAGCAGTATCTGGCGAACTCCGGCACGGCGAATGGCAACACGAAGACGGTGTACTACGGAGTCTCCGACCCAACAACGGGGCTCTATGCGTCCAATGACGGGGGTGGCACGTTTGCTGCTGTTCCGGGGCAACCGACGGGGTTCTACGTCAATGCCGGCGTCTTCGATCCGCAGTACCGATATCTGTATCTGAGCTATGGCCGTCAGGCTACAGTGACGGGGTACCAGCAGTCCACGCCGTGCACCTCCGGCTGTACCTCGATCGGGCCGGGTGGGGTCAATGACGGCCAGATCTGGCGGTATACGCTGCCGACCTCCTCGAACACGACCGGTACCTGGACCAACATGACGCCGCCGCTGCTTGCGGGCGAAACGAGCGCGCAGTACGTCAACAATCCCTACGGATTCAGCGGGGTGGCGATCGATCCGAACCATCCCGATACAGTAATGGTGACAACCTTAAACAAGTACTACCCACCGCCGTATGACGACGTTCTGCGGTCACTGGACGACGGCGCGACGTGGGTGGACTACGGGAAAAATATCAGCCGGGACGGTTCGTTGTCGCCGTGGATCAACTTTGGGCAGGCGACTCCCGACGGCGGGAATTGGTTGAACCACCCCGTGGTTGACCCGTTTAATTCCGACCACATGATGTATGGCGATGGGCAGACGATCTGGCAGACGACCAATGCTACGGCGGTGGACGGCGCGGCGACCTCGAGCACGGCCGTGAATGCGGGGAATGCGACGAGCTGGTCTATCGGAGCGCTGGGGCTGGAGGAAACCGTGGTGCTGGGATTGGCGAGTCCGCCTGCCGGGCCAGCGAATCTGCTGAGTGTGATGGGGGATTTGGGCGGGTTTACGCATACGACGTTGACGGCTTCGTCGGCGGCGCAACGCAATCCTCAGTTGACGAACGGGACGAGCGTCGATTTCGGCGGGCAGAAGCCGTTGAACGTGGCACGGGTGGGAAGCAACACGCAGGCGGAGGGGTCGGGGACGGCTACGCAGTTGGAGGCATTTTCGTCCGATGGAGGGCTTACCTGGACGCCGTCGGCTTCGCTGCCGGCCGGGGTGACGCAGGGTGAGGGCACGATTGCGGTGGCGGCAGACGGGTCAACGTTGGTCTGGATGCCGGCGGATCCGGGGGTCGTGGCAAATTACTCGACGGACCATGGGGCTACGTGGCACGCCTCGACCGGTGGACCTGCGCAGGGGACGAGTGCGTCGACGTTTTCGAACAATGGTGTAGTCGTCAGGGCGGACCGGCTGAATGCCGACAAGTTTTACCTGTTTAATTTTCAGAACGCGGCATTATACGTCTCGACCGATGGCGGGCAGACATTTACGCAGCAACCGGTGGTGAGCGGTGTGACCGCTACGGGTCTGGTCGTGTCACCGGCGGCGGAGGGCGATCTATGGATGACGACATACAGCGGTTTGCTCCACTCGACCAACTCGGGCGCTGGTTTCTCCGCGGTTCTGGCTTCCGGGAACACGGCGTACGCGATGGGTTTTGGGGCGGCTGCAAGCGGTCAGACGTACCCGGCGATCTACCTGGTCGGCCAGCTTGCCTCGGATAGCAGTTGTACCTCCCAGAACAACGTCACTCTTGGGTTCACCACGGCAACCAATTGTATTTACCGGTCGACCGATGGAGGGCAGACTTTCCTGCGCATCAATGACTTCGCGCACCAGTACAGCAATGCCGGTTACATCACCGGTGACCCGAGGGTTTTTGGCCGGTACTATCTGGGGACGCCGGGACGGGGGATCATTGAGGCGGATTCGCCGAATTAGGCCTGTTTCAGTAAGAATGTGCCACTTTTGTGGGGGCTGAAGCGCTTCGATTACCGAACTCCGAGCCTCTTTTCTTTCCCGGGAGGACTAGCATAGAGGGGTTATGGCTACACGTACTGCCCCGGAACCGAAACTCGCCCGCAAGCCTGAAACAGCCGCAAAAACCTTAGAAGCTTCCTCCTCTTCCCCGGACCGCGAGGTCGTGTTCGATATCTTCAGGCGATGGGGATTCCTGCAGGCTTCGCTCGATCCGCTAGGACAATACCTGCCAGCCGAGCCGTTTCCGACACCGGCGCCGGATGGCGAGGCGTCTACGGAGGCGCGCCGCTTCTATTGCGGAACCATCGGCGTGGAGTTCATGCATATTACCTCGCCGGAGAAGCGGGCATGGATTCAGGAGCAGATGGAGCGGCCGTACACGGTCGAGGATTCGAAGCGAATTCTAACCGGGCTGATTCGGGCCGATGTTTTTGAGCAGGTAATTCAGCAGCGGTACCTTGGGACGAAGCGGTTTTCGCTGGAAGGCTTGACGGCGCTCATTCCCTTTCTGGACCAGCTTTTTACGACGGCGGCGGATGCGGGGGTAACGCGATCGGTATTTGCAATGAGTCACCGCGGGCGGCTGAATGTGATGGTGAACACCGTCGGGCGTGGGTCGCACGAGATCTTTTCGAAGTTTGAGGATGTAGATCCGCGGTCGACAATGGGCGGCGGCGATGTGAAATACCACATGGGGGCGACGGGGGAGCTGCGGACGGCGAACGGCAAGGTGGTTTCGCTGCACCTGGCGTCGAACCCGAGCCATCTGGAGGCGGTGGACCCGGTGGTGATGGGTCGTGCGCGGGCTTGGCAGGAGCGGACGGGGCCGGACGGTGTACGCAGTATTCTGCCGATGATCATTCACGGCGATGCGGCGTTTGCGGGCCAAGGGATCTGGGCGGAGACGCTGAATCTGGCGAGCATCCCGGGGTACAACGTGGGCGGGACGATTCAGGTGGTGGTGAACAACCTGCTTGGGTTTACGGCGAACCCGGAGGAGTCGAATTCGTCGCGGTTTGCGACCGATCTCGCAAAACGGCTGCCTATCCCAATTTTTCATGTGAATGCGGAAGATCCGGACGCGGTAGTGCGGGCAGCGGAGATCGCGGCGAACTACCGGCAGACGTTTGGGTCCGATGTGGTTGTGGATCTGATCGGGTATCGGCGGCATGGGCACTCCGAGGTGGATGACCCTACGGTGACCCAGCCGCGGCGGTATGCGCGAATTAAGGATCACCCGGCGCTGTACAAACTTTATGCGCAAAAGCTCGGGGTGGATCCGGCAGCCGAGGTTGCGACCATCCAGAACGGATTTCTGGAGGACCAGCGGCGTGCGGCGCAACACGATGCTGCGCAGGAAAAGACCGGCTTCGTGATGAAGCGGATGCATGCGCTGCCGGAGTATTGGTCGAAGTTCTACGGTGGCCCACTGGCTGCGGACGATCAGCCGCCGACTGGGCTGGATGCGGGAGAAATTGAGTCACTTACAGCTGCGCTGACACGGTCGCCTGGGGGGTTCCATGTGCATCCCAAGGTGGCGAAATTGCTGGAGCAGCGCCGGGAGATGGGTGCGGGCAAACGGCCGATCGACTATGGTTTTGCCGAGTTGCTGGCATACGCGAGTTTGCTGAAAGCAGGGACGCCGGTTCGATTGACCGGACAGGATTCACAGCGGGGTACGTTCAATCAGCGGCATTCGATGTTGATCGATACGGAGACGGAACAGCGCTGGTCGCCGCTGGCGCACCTGGGACCGAATCAGGGTCGCTGGGAGGTTTACAACTCCCTCCTCTCCGAGGCGGCCTGCGTTGGGTTTGAGTATGGATTTGCGCGGGATTATCCTGAGGCGCTTGTGCTTTGGGAGGCGCAGTTTGGTGATTTTGCGAACGGGGCGCAGATCATCATTGACCAGTTCCTTGCCGCGGGCGAGGCGAAGTGGGGCCTTCTTTCAGGGCTGGTGCTATTGCTGCCGCATGGCTATGAGGGGCAGGGTCCGGAGCACTCTTCCGCCCGGATGGAGCGGTATCTACAGCTGGCGGCGCAGGACAATATGCAGATTGCACAGCCTTCAACGGCAGCGCAGTACTTCCATCTGTTGCGTCGGCAGGCGCTGCGGCGGTGGCGAAAACCGCTGGTGGTGTTTACGCCGAAGTCGATGTTACGGCACGTGGATGCCATGTCAACGGTGGCCGACCTGGGGGTGGAGGCCTTCCAGCCGGTGCTGGCGGATGAGAGTGTGCAGAAGGCTCGGCGCGTCCTGGTTTGCAGCGGCAAGATAGGCCACAACCTGCGGGTAGAGCGGGCGAAACGAAAGGTCGACGATGTAGCGATTGTGTTTGTCGACCAGCTTTATCCGTGGCCGGAGCACGAGTTGCTGAAGGCTTTCGAGACGCACTCCGGCGCGAAGGATATTGTGTGGGTGCAGGAAGAGCCGGCGAACATGGGCGCACTCTCGTTCGTGATGCCCCGCTTGCGGCAGATTGCGCATGACCGGCCGGTAATTTCAGTGAAGCGCACGGCCTCGGCGAGCCCGGCTACGGGGTCGGCGAAGGCGCATGAGTTGGAGGAGCGGACGCTGATCGACCTGGCGCTGGGTCATTAAGGGCTGCCGCATCGGTCTCTTTGAGCCAGACCTGGTGTGAGATTTTGGGTGATTCCGGGCCGGTGTGGAGGGCCCAGACGCGCTCGCGGCAGGCCGAATCGGCTGCGGTGGTGCGTTCTCGGGAGCGCAGGTAATCGAGCCAGCTTTCCATGATGAAAGTTTCGTTCATGTGTTCGGGGTCGTTGGCATCACGGTAGATGGCCCAGCGGATAGCCCCGTCACGGAGGCG
>CAXUDN010000073.1:0-2392 GCA_964249715.1 uncultured Acidobacteriaceae bacterium | reverse complement strand
AAATACAGACCCAGCGCGCGCGCGGAAACCCAGCTTGGGGCGGCGAGCTGAACGCTTACGTTAAGCGTGGACATGCTGGCGGTCCAGCAGAAACCGGCGCCGAGCAGGGTCAGGATGACCAGCGCCGGGCTGTGGATGAGCGCTAAAACGGTTAATGCAACGACATAGTAGAGAGAGGTCGTGGTGAGGAGTGTGGTCGCTTCGACGCGGCGCCGTATGCGCGCCAGGAGTGTGGCTCCGACGACGGCGCCTACACCGAGTGAGCCGTTCAGGATGCCGTAGCCCATGGCGCCCTGGTGCAGATCGCGTTTGGCTACGAGCGCGAGGAGCGACCATATCGCGCTGACGAAGAAGGTGAAGCCGAAGGCGCGCAGGAGCGAGCCCTGCAGGGTTGGGGAAAACCGCAGGTAGCGCAGGCCGGAGCGAACGGAACCGGCGATGCGCTCGGCGGGGAGAGTGCTTTTAAAGAGGGGTTGGCGGCGCCAACGCCAGAGTATCCAGATGACACCGGCAAACGAGGCTGAATTGAGGGCGAAGACCCAGCTCGCGCCGGTATCGGCGCGGGTGTATGCCGCGACGAGAAGACCGCCCAACGCGGGGCCAACGGCGCGGGCAAGATTGTTGCTGGCGGCATTTAGCGTTACAGCGTTGGCGAGTTCGTTTTGGGGAACGAGCTCGGGGACGATGGCCTGCCAAGCGGGGTTGTTCATCGCCGAGCCTATGTTGAGCAGGAAAGTGAAGGCCAGCAGCGAAACCGGGGTGACCACCCCAGCAAAGGTGAGGATGGCAAGGATCGCAACCGAGGCGAGCATCCAGGCCTGCCAGAAGATGAGAATGCGGCGGCGATCGTAGATGTCGGCGGTGGCGCCGGCGAGCAGGCCGAGAAGAAGGACCGGCAAGCTTGCGGCGGTTTGCATGAGGGCGATGAGGAGGGGCGAGGTTGTAAGGACCGTCATCAGCCAGGTGCCGGCTGTGTCCTGCATCCAGGTGCCGACACCGGAGACGGTGGAGGCGATCCAGCGGTCGCGGAAGAGGGGAAGGCGGAGGGGGGCAAAAGCACCCTGGCCGGAGGCGCGCGCCTCTTCGCCTGCACGCTCGGGAATGCTTAGGTCGGTCGCGTCTACCTTGCCGGTTTCGCCCACGGGAGTTGGATGCGGCGCTGTTCCCGTTTCGGCTTGAACTTCGCTTCGAGATGAAACGTATGATCCAGGTATGCGTCGGCTCGCTCTGATGGGAATGGCCCTGGTTTTCGGACTTGGGCGGGCATTTGCACCAGGGTTTCTCTCCGGGCAGGAACCTGCAGGTCCTCAACCGCCAACGCCAGCAGCGACTGCGGGCGTGGGGGACGGCTCACCGATGCCCGATCCCAAGGCGCTGCTGAGCGATGTTGAGCAAAACCAGAGAAAGCTGGAAGCGCTGCAGAAGGATTACACGTACCACGTTCACACGGACGAGCAGGAACTGAGTAAAGACGGCGCGGTGAAAAAAACAGAAACCGAGGAAGCCGAGAGTGTGACGGTTCACGGCGTCCGGGTAAACCGGATCGTGTCGCGCAACGGAAAGCCGCTCACGCCGGAGGAGCAGCAAAAAGAGAGCGAGCGGATCGACAAGGAAGTAGCCAAAGCCAAGGAGCGACAGGCCAAAGTGGCTTCCAAGGGGGGCGAAACCGATGCGCGGGGGGATGAGGTGATGCCTCTCTCGCGCATCCTGGAGCTGGGCAGTTTCTCAAATCCGCGCCGGCTAGATGTGGGCGGGAGATCAACGATTCTGCTTGACTATGCGGGTAATCCGCAGGCGAAGACACACTCAACCTTCGAAGGGATCATGCGGGATGTGGTGGGGACCGTGTGGATTGATGAAGCCGACCGGGTGATGGTCCGGGCGCAGGGCCACTTTCTGAACGACTTCAAGCTAGGCGGCGGCCTGGTTGCCGATGTGCGCAAGGGTACAAATTTCGAATTCCAGACGACGCGCGTAGGAGACGGTGTATGGCTCCCGGCTGCGATCGACGGCAAGGGTAGCGTGCGCGTGCTGCTTTTCGCGAACTTCAATGGCCACATGCACGTGACGACGAGCGACTACAAGCGCTTTCGCACGAGCGCAACCATCGTGGGAAGCCACGGCGTAATTGGACCGGACGGTGTTCCGGTTCCGGGTCAATCGGGACCAGACGGGAGCCCGCCAAACTCTGCGGCTCCGCAGACCGGACCGGAAGCGCCCCCCCGCTGAAGCACAAAGGGAGGCGTGGGCCTCCCCTTATGACCGTTTTCTCCTGTTAGCCGAAGTCCCTGCTGCCTTACAGCGGTTGGACGTCGGAAGCCTGCCAGCCTTTTGGTCCCTTGACCACGTTGAACTGAACCGCCTGGCCTTCCTGCAGGCTTTTGAAGCCGTT
>CAXUDN010000072.1:0-19117 GCA_964249715.1 uncultured Acidobacteriaceae bacterium | reverse complement strand
AGGGGCCACCCCACCCTTTCGCGTTGCGAAAGGATGGGCCACCCGGTCCTGGGTACGCGGGCGAGATCAAGGAGTTGCGTAGAAGGCTGTGGGGGAGTGGCGGCGTAAACTTGGGGCTATGGGAACGTTTGGACCGAGCAGTATGGGGGCGGGTGCGCCTCGGATGAAGGCGGCGGATGGGCCGGTGCGGGGTGGGGCGAGGGCAGCGGCGGCTGCTGACGTGAAGAAGAAGGCGCCGAAGTTCAGTGCGGTTTGGCCGGAGATCAAGGCGCTGGTGAAGCCTCGGCGGGGGCTGCTGGCTTTGAGCTTTTTGTTAATGCTGGTGAATCGGGCGTCGTCGCTGGTGCTGCCGATTGCGTTCAAGCCGCTGATCGATCTGGTGTTTAACCAGCGGCGAATGGATATGCTGCTGCCGATCGTGGGAGCGGTGTTGGGCGCGACAATCTTGCAGGGCGTGACGTCGTATGCGCTGACGCAGACGTTGAGCAAGGCGGGGCAGCGGCTGATTGCTGAGCTGCGGGTCCGGGTGCAGGCGCATGTGGGGCGGTTGAGTGTGGCGTACTACGACGCGAACCGGACGGGAGCCCTCACGGCGCGGATCATGAGCGATGTGGAGGGTGTGCGGAACATTATCGGGACGGGCGTTACGGATTTCGTGGGTGGGGTGCTGACAGCGGTATTTGCGTTTGCGTACCTGATCCATTATTCGGCGCGGATGACGCTAGTGACGTTCTTCATCATGCTGGCGTTTGCGCTGGTGCTGCAGCGGGCCTTCAAGGTGATCCGGCCGATCTTTCGGGAACGGTCGAAGATCAATGCGGAGGTCACCGGGCGGCTGACGGAGAGCCTGGGTGGCGTGCGGGTGGTGAAGGGGTACCACGCGGAGGAGAGTGAGTCGCGGGTGTTTGCGGGGGGTGTGGACCGGTTGTTGCAGAACGTGATCAGTTCGTTGACGGCGCAGTCGTTGATGGCGTTGTCGTCGACGGTGATTCTGGGTGTTGTGGGCGGGGTGGTGATGTGGATGGGGGCGCACCTGCATGCGCAGGGGAAGCTGACGACGGGGGGGTATTTCAGCTACGTGATGCTGCTGGCGTTTATGACGGCGCCGATTGTGGGGCTGGTGTCGATTGGGACGCAGCTGACGGAGGCGATGGCGGGGTTGGACCGGACGCGCGAGGTGATGAGTGAGGTGGAGGAGGATGCCGAGCCGGCGCGCACGGTGGCCATTGGGCCGATTGTGGGGGATGTGCAGTTCCAGGACGTGCGGTTTGCGTATGAGGCCGACAAGGAGGTGCTGCATGGGGTCAGCTTCGAGGCGCTGCCGGGGACGGTGACGGCGCTGGTGGGGTCGAGCGGGTCAGGGAAGTCGACGATGATCAGCCTGGTGTGTGCGTTCCATACGGCGACCAGCGGGCGCGTGACGGTGGATGGGGTGGACCTGGGGACGGTGCGGCTGGCGGGGTATCGGGCGCAGTTGGGGGTGGTGCTGCAGGAGACGTTTTTGTTCGACGGGACGATCCGGGACAATGTGGTGTTTTCGCGGCCGGAGGCGACGGAGGAAGAATTTTTGGAGGCTTGCCGGATCGCAAGGGTGGACGAGTTTGCGGAGCGGTTTACGGAGGGCTACGACACGATCGTGGGCGAGCGTGGGGTGAAGCTGTCGGGCGGGCAGCGGCAGAGGCTGTCGATCG
Source organism: uncultured Acidobacteriaceae bacterium (assembly GCA_964249715.1). Classification (GTDB taxonomy): domain Bacteria; phylum Acidobacteriota; class Terriglobia; order Terriglobales; family Acidobacteriaceae; genus Granulicella. The sequence continues at coordinate 17,426 of CAXUDN010000072.1, read as the reverse complement.
CGCGGGCGATCCTGGCGGATCCGCGGATTCTAATCCTGGATGAGGCGACGAGTTCGCTGGACTCGGAGAGCGAGGCGATGATTCAGGGTGGGTTAAATCACCTGATGAAGGGCCGGACGACCTTTGTGATTGCGCACCGGTTGTCGACGATTCGGCGGGCGGACCAGATTCTGGTGATTGAGGATGGGGCGATCCGGGAGCGGGGGACGCATGAGGAGTTGTACGCGTTACAGGGGCGGTACCGGGAGCTGTATGACAAGCAGCATGGGTTGGAGAAGAACCTTTTTCTGGCGCCGGGTGAGGGGGATTTGGTGGTGGCGGGGGTTTAGGGTTTTGCGAACCGCGGAGGGGGCGGAGGGTGAGTGTGGGTTGCGAGATGCCCTTTCAACGTGCTTACCACCGATTGTGGTACGAGGGATCATAATCTGTAATACAATTCGGGTGAATACTCTTCCCGGTTGCGCTTAACAACCGGGAGAGGTTCAGGCTAGCGGTGGCCCAAGAGCCACGCTAGGGCAGCAATCCAGTGGAGCCTACACTGGACCACGAAGTTGAAGCGAATGTTGCCTGTAAGCTTGACTCGCATCTTCTTCCTCCTTTCGCATCAAGATGAAGGCTCCGGCGACAACCGGAGCCTTTGTTGTTGCCGAGGCAACGTCGAGGGCTCAGGCTTGGGGCTCGAGCAACGCATCTTCAGCGGTGCGAAGGGACTGCTTGCGGTCAGTGTAGGGCGGCAACTGCGGGCTGGAAGTCGTAGGGGAGCCTACAACTTCGGTAGAAGGGCGGCGAGGCGGCCGATTTCGTCGGCGAGAACTGCGGGAGCGGGGCCTTGGGCGGTGAGGTGGCCGTCGTGCAGGCGGAGGATTTCGGCCTGGAGGAGGAGGGCTTCGTCGGGGTCGTGCGTGACGGAAAGGACGGGGAGATTGCGGGCGGTGAGGTGGGCGCGTAACGGGGGTAAGAGAGCGTCGCGGAGTGTGCGGTCGAGGCCGGCGAAGGGTTCGTCGAGGAGCAGGAGGCGCGCGTTCGGGACGGCAAGGGCGCGGGCTAGGGAGATGCGTTGGCGTTCGCCGCCGGAGAGTTGGTGGGGATATTTGGGGAGGAGGGATTCCAGATGCAGGAGGTGGGTGAGTTCGGGTACAAGGGAAGCGGAGGGCGGGGTGTGGCGGAGGGTTTCGGGGAACCGGATGTTTTGCGCGGCAGTGAGGTGGGGGAGTAAGAGGGCTTGCTGGGGGTCGTAGGCGAGGTTGCGGTGTTGGGGTGGAGTGTTTTGGAGGGGCTGCCAGGGTAAGGAGGTGGGGTTGCGGTGATCGAAGGTGAGGTTGAGGTGGGGGGTGATGCCGGCGAGGGCGCGGAGGATCGTGCTTTTGCCGCTGCCGGAGGGGCCGAAGAGAATGGTCCAGGGTGCGGTCAGGGTGGCTTCGATGGAGAGGGTGAGGGGGCCGTGGCGGCCTTGGAGGGTGAAACGGTGGTGAGGGGTGGGAGTGGGCACGGTTGGGGTGATTGTACGGAGGTCCATTTTGAAGCTGCTATGGTGCGGCTAGCGAAACGCAGGTCTCTCCGCTACGCGGCTGCGCCGCTTCGGTCGAGATGACAGGTTTTAGGTTGGTAGAAGAGATTGAGCGACTCTTGGCTTAGTCGAGGACGGTGTGGGGTTGGCGGCGGCGGGTTTGGAGGGCGAGGAGGGTGAGGAAGCTGAGGGCGATCAGGAGGAGGGAGGTGTGGATGGCGGCGGGGTAGTTGGCTTCCTGGACCTGGTCGAAGAGGGAGATGGAGAGGGTGCGGGTGGAGCCGGGGATGTCGCCGCCGAGCATGAGGACGACGCCGAACTCGCCGACGGTGTGGCAGAAGGTGAGGAGGGTGGCGGTGAGGAAGGCTCGGCGGGCGAGGGGGAGGGTAATGCGGAGGGCGACCTGGAGGGGCGAGGCGCCGAGGACGCGGGCGAGATCGCGGAGGTTGGGGTCAATGTCGGTGAACGCGGCGGTGAGGGGTTGGACGGCGAAGGGGAGGCTATAGAGCATCGAGCCGAGGAGGAGACCGGAGAAGGTGAAGGCGAGAGTGTGGCCGGAGAAGTGGGCGAGGGTGCGGCCGAGGACGGTTTGCGGGCCGAGGCCTTCGAGTAGGTAGAAGCCGAGGACGGTGGGAGGAAGGACAAGAGGGAGGAGGGTGAGGGCGTAGAGTGTGCGTCGGGGCCAGGTGTCGCGGGCAGCAAGCCAAAGGGCAAGAGGGGTGCTGAGGAGGAGGAGGAGGACGGTGGTGAGGGCGGCCAAGCGGGCGGTGAGCGCCAGGGCGGTTAGGTCCATGTGGGAAGTTTAGCGGTTGAAACTTTCGAGTTTTGGTGCCGGCGGGACTCTGACGTCGTGAGGCTCCGCTTCGGTCAGGATGAGGATTCGATCGGTGGGTCAGCGAACCGGGTCTAAACCGAAGTGCGGCAGGCGGTTCTGGGTATCGGGACTGGTGAGCCAGCGAAGGAAGGCGTGGGCCGCGGAGGCATTTGGGGCGTTGTGGAGCGTGACGCCGCACTGGCGGATCGGCGGGTAGTTGCGGGGCAGGGGAATGTAGGAGCCGGTTTCGCGGAAGTGGACGCTTGAGGCGATAGTGAGGGAGATGAAAGCCGCCTGGGCGTTGCCGGTGTCAGCGAACTGGGCGGTTTGCATGATGTTTTCACCGGTTACGAGCTTGGGGGCGAGGGCTTGCTGGAGGTTGAGGGAACGGATTTCGGCCATGGCGGCCTGGCCGTAGGGGGCGTGCAGGTCGTTCGCGACGGCGATGTGAGTGACTTTGGAAGTGGAGAGCGTTCCGATGGAGAGGGGTTGGGCGGGAGAGTCCTTGCGGGCCCAGAGAACGAGGACGCCGGTGGCATATTGGATGGGTTGGGAATCGTCGGCGAGGTGGGCGTCGATGAGCTGCTGGGGATGAGAGCAGTCGGCGGAAAGGAAGAGGTCTTCAGGGGCCCCGCTTTGAAGTTGTTGTGTGAGGGTGGCGGAGGAGCCGAACGTGGGAACGATATGGGTGCCGGTTTGGTGCTCGAAGTCGATGGCGAGGGTGGGGAGAACGGGCTGGAGGTCGGCGGCGGCGGCAATATGAAGTTCGCGCGGCGTGGTTTGGGCGTGAGCGCAAAAGTAATTGCACAAAAGTGGGAGTGAAAAGGCGAAGAAAAAGCGGCAGAGTGTATATGGGTGAACGCGACGTGCGAGGTGGTTACGGTAGGCTGACAGGAGGTATGACAACGAGCGCGGCAGTATCGATTTCACACGTTTTAAGATGCATTGGCTGTGATTCCCGCGTGAGTGCGGGCGAGGCGGCGAGCAATTTTCGATGTGCGTGTGGGGAGTTGTATGAGGTGGAGTACCCGTGGAGCGACGGCGCGCCCGCCGGTGTGGGTCCCGGGTGGAAGCCGAACCCGGGGGCGTTGAAGCACCTTTGGGAGGAGCGGCGGACGTCCACGCAGGGAGTAGATCAAAGCGGGGTGTGGCGTTTTCGGGATCTTTTGCCGATTGTGGCGGAGGACCAAGTCGTCACGCTGCGAGAGGGAAATACGCCCCTGTATGAGATGCCGCGGTCGGCGGAAGCTTTGGGGCTGAATTGGCTTCTGGCCAAGCACCAGGGGATGAATCCTACGGGGTCATTCAAGGATTGCGGCATGACGGCGGCGCTGAGTGTGGCCGCTGCAAGTGGGTTTGAGTGGGTTGCGTGTGCGTCGACGGGAAATACGTCAGCGGCGATGGCTGCATACGCGGCGCGGGCTGGATTGAAGAGCCTGGTGCTGATTCCCGAGGGGAAGATTGCCTGGGGAAAGCTTTCGCAGTCGATGGATTATGGGGCGCTGACGATCCAGTTGCGAACGGATTTCGATGGTTGCGTGAAGGTGCTGAATGAGTTGATCCGGCGGCTGCCCGTGTATCTGTTGAATTCGGTGAACCCGTATCGGTTGGAGGGGCAGAAGACGCCGGCGTTTGAAATGTTGGAGCAGACCGACTGGCGGGTGCCGGACCATATCATTGTGCCGGGAGGAAATTTGGCGAACTCCTCCGCTCTAGGCAAGGGGTTCGCGGAGTTAAAGCAGCTGGGGTTTATTCGGCGGGTTCCGAAGATCAGCGTGGTGCAGGCGGAAGGTGCGAATCCGCTGTACCGGGCGATGCAGGAGAATGGCGGGACCAGATTGGAAGCTGTTGTAGCCGACACGCGGGCGTCGGCGATCCGGATTGGGAATCCGGCATCGTGGCGGAAGGCGGTGAAGGTGTTGTTGGGGACAGGGGGATGGTGTGAGCAGGTGAGTGAGCGGGAGATTGCCTTGGCGAAGGCGGAGATTGGAGCGGAGGGGATTGGGTGTGAGCCTGCGTCGGCGGTGACATTGGCGGGGTTGAAGAAGCTGGTGGCGGATGGGCGTGTGGGGCGTGAGGAGACGTCAGTGCTGGTGCTGACCGGTCACACGTTGAAAGATCCGGAGTACACCCTTCAGTTTCATCGTGAGGAGCTTTTCCAGGGAGCGGTGGGCGCGGACGCATTTGTGGAGGCTGCGAGTGCCCGGTTACGCCGAGAGCCAGTCGTGCTCGAGCCGGAGGTGGACCGCGTCTTGCGGGTGCTTGAAATGGCCGGGCGGATGACCGCGGGGCAGGCAGTTTGAGCGGCGGCGGACATGCGCGGCGTCGAGGCGTGCGGGTTACGCTGCCGGCGACCTCGGCAAACCTTGGACCGGGATTCGATGCGGTGGGTGTGGCTCTGTCCCTGCGCTTGACGGTGGAGGCTGAGGCAGCATCAAGGAACAGCGTGGAGGCTGTTGGTCGGGACGCAGCGGTGTGCCGCGAGGTGAAGGACAACTTGATCCTAGTGAGTTACCAGGGAGCTTTGGAGGCTGCCGGGGCCGAGGTCACTCCATTGGCGCTTTGGGTGGAGAACGAAATTCCGCTCGGAATGGGGTGTGGGTCGAGTGCGGCGGCGCGATTGGCGGGGGTGGCGCTGGCGAATCACTTTGGCGAGCTTGGATGGGCGGATGAGGAGATTATTGCTGTGGCGAGCCGGATGGAGGGTCATCCGGACAATGTAGCGGCTTGCTGGTGTGGCGGATTTACGGTAAGTGTGCCGCATGCGGGCGGTGTGGCGGCGGCCAGCTTTCCGTGTGATGGGGCGTGGCAATTGTTGCTGGCGTTACCGGCCGCCGGGGTGGCAACGGAGAAAGCGCGGAGTGTGCTGCCAGAGGAATATTCGCGAGCGGACACGGTGTTCAACGTGCAGCGCGCGGCCCTGCTGACGGCGGCGTTTGCGCAGGAACGCCTGGATCTGTTGCGGGTTGCGATGGAGGACCGAGTGCACCAGCCGTTTCGGCGGGAGGTGTGCGGGTTGCTGGCGCATTTGGAGGCGCTAGAGGCTGGAGAGGAGTTTGCCGGGGTCGCTTTGAGTGGGGCTGGACCTGCTTTGTTGGCGATTTTGAGCGAGAGAGCTACGTTACACGCGGCGGAAGCCCGGCTTCGCGCGGTGTTGGGCAACGATGTCGAACTCGTGCCCGTCCGCATCGCGGGTGGTGCGAGGATGGAGGCCGGAGTTGGAAGCTAGGTGATCCCGCTCGCTCGTTCGTGGAGGATTGGAGCGGGCTCGAGGAGTGGGAGCGCCTGGGTCTCAAGCCAGAGAAAGCTGAGGAGGAGCGAGCGATGAAGCGCCGGGGTGATCCCGATCGAAGAGGCATGGGTGCGCAGAGCGACTTCATTTCGGAGTCGTTTGTTCCGAACGTGCAGCATGTCGCAGAGCAAAAGGCGCGGATCAGGGTGCTGCCGGCGAGTGGATTGTCGGCGGAAGAGGTAGCTGGGATCTTTTCAGTACCTGTCGACCGTGTTCTGGAAGCTTCGTCGAGAGCGGAGGGTGCTTCGGAGTAGCGCAAGCGGACCCGATTCCGAGTTGCTGCAGATGGGCAGGTAGCGGTTGAGGGTATTTAGGTTGCACCGTAAAGGCGGGTAGTGCATCTACACTGATGCCGAGGTTGTGCGGGCTTAGGAGTGGAGGGACGATGGCGAGTCAATTTGTAAGCGAAGTGAGTGACGCGGAGTTTGAGGCGCAGGTGTTGCAGTCGGAGACGCCGGTGTTAGTGGATTTCTGGGCTGCGTGGTGCGGACCTTGCCGTGCGCTGGCGCCGGTCGTTGACCAGGTTGCCGAGGAGTACCAGGGCAAGCTCAAGGTGATGAAGATGGACGTGGACCGGAACAACGTCACACCGAGCCGTTATGGGATTCGCGGTATTCCGGCGCTGCTGGTGTTTAAGGGCGGTCAGGTTGCCGAGCAGATTGTTGGCTTCGTCCCGAAGGCGCAGATCGACCAAAAGCTTCAGAAGATCGTCACGGTGAACGCCTAAACGTACCCCGAAGGGGCCTGGTCTCAGTGGAGACTGGGCCTTTTCTTTTGCCCGAGTTAGGAAAACGCAGGCCTGTAGCGGACGATTTAGCTCAAGCATGGCCGCAGGGAGTGGGCTGATTCTCGGCTCGTATTGAACTGACCGGGGTAAAAAGCAGAGATTCGGAGCAGTTGTAGACTAGGGAGACATGTTGGATTGGCTGCTGCTCCGGGGGAGTTTGATCGCCTTTTGCATTCTGGCGAACAGCTTTTTTGTGGCTGCAGAGTTTGCTCTGGTGAGCGTTCGCGAGACGCGGATGGAGCATCTTGCGGGGCGAAACCGGCCGGCGGCACGGACGGCGTTGCGGTTGAAGCGGCAGATTGATCAGGTGCTGCCGGCAGTGCAACTCGGGGTGACACTGGCAAATCTTGTTTTGGGTGGGGTGGGCGAGCCGACCGTCGCGGCTGCGCTGGAGCATCGGCTGGCGAGTGTGTCGCCCGGTACAGCGGTGGGAGCGTGGGAGTTGGCGCATCCGGCGCTGGTGGCGCATGGGATTGCTGTTCCGCTGGCGTTTTGTTTTATTACGTTTCTGGAGGTGGTGCTCGGAGAGTTGGTGCCGAAGTCGCTGGCGTTGCAGCGGACGGAGCGGATTGCGCTGGCGGTAGCAGGACCGGTGGATATTTTCATTCGGATTGCACGGCCTGTGGTGGCGCTACTCAACGCAAGTGCGGGATTGGTACTGCGGCTGTTCCGGGCGCCGCTGCAGGGGGAGATGGGAGGGGCGCACTCGCCGGAGGAACTGAAGATGATGACTTCGGCTACACGGCGGCTGGGATTACTGCCGGTGTACCAGGAGGAGATTGTGCACCGGGCGCTCGAACTGGGGGATGTTTCGGCAAGCGCGGTGATGACGCCGCGGACGCGGATCTTTGCGCTTCCGGCAGACATGCCCCTGGAAGAGGCGACGGCGCGCATTGTGGAGGAGGAACACTCCCGTGTGCCGGTGTACGAACCGGAGCGGGGGGCGGATGCGTTTATTGGGGTGGTGTATGCGAAGGATCTGTTTCGGCTTACGCATTTTCGCGGTGTGGCGCTGCGGATGGGGCACCGCGGGAGCTCGGGGCTGACGTTGCGGCAGGTGATGCGGGACGTACTGGTGGTGCCGGAGACCAAGCCTGTTCTGGAGCTTCTGGAGGAGTTTCGGGCGCGGCGGCGGCAGCTGGCGATTGTTGTGGATGAGTATGGGTCGACGCTGGGGCTGGTGACGGCGGAGGATGCAGTGGAGCAGCTGGTGGGCGAGCTGGAAGATGAGTTCGACGCGAACAAGCCCGTGGTCACGCTTCCGAATGGGAGCCTTGTGCTCGAGGGCAGCATTACGCTGCGTGATCTGGCGACGCAATTCCGATGGGAGTTGCCGCGAACGCCGGGGGTGGAGACGCTGGCCGGGCTGCTGTTGGCACGATTTGGGCATATTCCGGCGGTGGGCGAGGCGGTAGAGATTGAGGGGCGGCGCTTCCAGGTAGTCGGGATGGAGCGGCACCGGATCGCGCGGGTGCGTGTGGACCCGGTGAAGGCGGAAAACGCGGACGCCGGGGTGCGTGAAGCTACGTTGGCGGGTGGTGTGGCTGGGTGACCGTGCGGGCGGTTGCGGGTGCCTTGGGACGGGCGTTGCAGAGGTTGGCAATTACGCTGCCGGCGCTTTGGCTTGTGGTGACGGTGGTATTCTTGCTGATCCATTTGGTGCCGGGGGACCCGATTGTGTTGATGCTGGGCGAAGGAGCGTCTGCGGGGGACATTGCGGCGCTGCGGCACAGCTACGGGATGGACCGGCCCTTGGGGGAGCAGTACTTCGGGTACTGGCGGGGGTTGGTTCGCGGCGATCTGGGACAAAGTTTGCGACTGCATGACACGGTTGTGCACTTGATTCTGCAGCGGTATCCGTACACGATGGCATTGACGGTGGCAGCGATGGTGTTAGGGGCGGCAGTGGCGATTCCGGCGGGCGTGATGGCGGCGCAGGCGCGCGGCCGCTGGCCGGACCGGGCGCTGAGCTTTGGGAGTTTGGTGGGGTTGAGTCTGCCAAACTTTGCGTTAGGGCCGGTGTTGATTCTGGTTTTCTCTATTGCGCTGGGATGGTTGCCGGTTTCGGGGGCGGGGGTTGGGTTCACGGATTTCTGGCCTCACTTGATCCTGCCGGCGGCGACTTTGGGGCTCGGTGTGGCGGCGATTTTGACGCGCATGGTGCGGAGCGCGATGTTGGACGAGTTAGGGCAAGATTACGTTCGTACCGCGAGAGCGAAGGGACTACCCGAGAGAACGGTGGTCTATCGGCACGCTTTGCGCAATGCGATGAACCCCGTGCTGACGGTGGTTGGACTGCAGTTTGGCTCTTTGTTGGCGGGCGCAATCGTCACGGAGACGATTTTCAGCTGGCCTGGTTTAGGAAGGTTAACGTTGTCCGCCGTGGCGAACCGGGACTATGCGCTGGCGCAGGGCTGCATTCTGGCCATCGGGGTTACTTATGTGATGGTGAATTTCATAACCGATTCGATGTACGCTTTAGCCGATCCAAGAATGCGTCCTTAGAGGTGCGCTATGACCTTCCGTTATGGATGGGGTTTGCTGTTTCTTTGTTCCGTGGTGTGGGGGTCCGTTGCGGTGGCGCAGGTAAGCGTACCGGAGGAGCCGCCGGCTGCTGCCAGACCGCAGCCGTTTCACGATGGCCATTTTGGCGTGCATTTTGAGGTGCCTGGAGGATGGAGCCTGGCGCGCAAAGACGGGCAGGTGAGTACGTTTCACCTGGATGCGCGCAGTGCGCCACCCAAGGCGCAGATGCGCAGCGTTGTGGCGATCCAGTACAACCCATTTCCTTACACGACGTTCAGTGGTGCTTTGGTGTACTACAGCGTGACGCCGCATGTTTCGGATGAGGAATGTGCCCGGCAGGCGTCCGATGTGAAGCCGCCGGCGAAGGATGTGCAGGATATCGGCGGGATGGGCTTCGTTCATGGGCATGACGAGCACGGCAAGGTGTGCGTGGAATCCCGGGACGAGGTGTACACGGCGTACCGGAAGGGATCCTGCTACCGGTTCGATCTGGCTATGAACAATTTCTGTTCGGTATCGAGCGGCATTGCGGACATGACGGAGTCGCAGTTGGAGGAAATTGACCAGCAGATGGCGGATATCTTGTCGACGGTGAAGCTGGATTGGGAGAAGACGGGCCCGCATCCCGTACCCGCGCCCAAGGTGCTTGCGGCGCCGCAAATTGTGCCGGACGGATCGCGGACGGCGATGCTGCGGGGTGGGGCGGCTGAAACGCTGCACGCGGAGAAATTTCCTGGAGCGGGTTTAGACGGTTTTGTCCGGTAGGAGGGAAAGGAGTTCGGCGCGGACGGAGTTTGGGTCGAGGTGGAGGTAGGCGAGGGTGATGGGGAGGGAGAAGCGACGCGGGCCCGCGCTGCCTGGGTTGAGATAGAGGACGTTGTTTCGTGTCTCGATGCTGGGCTTGTGGCTGTGGCCGTATATGACGGCGCGGATGCCGGCTGCTGGGGGATTCAAGTCGAGATCGTTGATGCTGTGGACGAGGTAGAGAAGATGACCGCCTAGCTCGACGGCTTCGGTTGCGGGAAGCTCGGCGCAGGGGCCGGTGCTGTCGATGTTGCCGCGGATGGCGGTGAGGGGAGCGATGGCGGCGAGGCGGTCGAGGATGGTGGGGTCGCCGACGTCGCCGGCGTGGAGGATGTGGTCGACGCCGCGGAGGGCGGCGAGGGTTTCGGGGCGGAGGAGGCCGTGGGTGTCGGAGAGTACGCCTATGCGCATGGGGGCAGGTCGCTGTGGGTTGCTGTTGTGTTTGAGAATACGGGGAGGTGGGGAAGTGGACCGGCTTGTGTGCGTCCTTTATGGGGAAGACCTTGGCTGACGTGGAGATCGCGGTTGACGCCTGGCGAACGGGATAGTCAGCTTCCGACAACGGCGTTTAGCAGTACTGATCAAACACGCTCGGTTCCGAAAGCGTTTCTCATTCTTTGTGCGTGGGGACCCCGAAACAGTGGGCGAAACCATCATCATCCGTGAGGGTGAACTCGGTTTGACCATAGTCCCGGTACTCGAGTTCTGAAACAAGGTATCCGAGGCTCTTCAAGCGCTCCCGGGTTTCGCGGACGTCGGTGAGTGCCCAGTACAGCCGTATGCCCTCGTAATCTTTAGGCCTTGTGGCAGCGCCTGCGCGCCGATTCAGCATGAACCAGACATCCCGATTCTGAAGCATGCAAACCAGCAGTTTCCCGTCCTTCCGCATCTCCGAACTCGTCGAGAATCCTAGACCCTCGACCCAGAAGCGAAGGCTCTTTTCTAAGTCGTCGCTCGGAATGACTGGAATACATGATTTGATCGTCACGATAGGTTTTCTCCCACACAGGCTATAAGGTTGGTCAGCATGGTCTCGTCATCGATCTAACCTTCGAGATGCATTCCTGAGTCTCTATGCGTCTCTTCCCCCTGAGTTTGTTCCGGTGCGTCAGTCGGGCTTTCGAAATCGATTCGATAGTCATCAGGGTCGGTCAATGCAACGACCCACATCTTTGGGTTGCCTTGACGCAGAGAACTCTTGGAGCATGATCGCTGCGTCACCCAGTTCGAGCCAGCACCAGCGGATCTTGCTCCTCGACGAGGCGTCTCCTCCGCCCTCCGGAATCCATTGGCGCTTCATTGTGAAGCCAAGCCCGCCCACATAGAAGCGGAGAGAGACCTCCATATGCGCTACGCCAAAGACGGTACCGCCTGTCTGACATTCACGCTCATCATCTGATCCCTTAGCTCATCATTGGTGTATCGCTTGGGTTCGTTAGCCGAGTGAATCTCGAAAGCAGTCAATAGTTCCGCAGACTCAAGGTTCACCGAAGATCCCGTATGCAGGAATAACACAGCTCTGCAGCGACATCTACGGGTGGTTCCGCGGATCAGTCCTCATATGTCGCATTAGCGGAAGGTATCGGGGTAGTTCGCCGCAGACAAGCCCTTTTGCGGATGTTTTCCGGTTCGCTGGCGCGCTCGCTGGTTGAGGGGCGGGGTTAGGGGGTTTGGCGGGGGTCCAGGGCGTCTCGGAGGCCGTCGCCGAGGAGGTTGAAGGCGAGGACGCAGAGGGCGACGGCGAGGGCGGGAAAGAAGACGAGGTGGGGAGCTTCGAAGAGGTGGGAGCGGGCGGCATTGAGCATGGCGCCCCAGGTGGCGGTGGGCGGTTGGACGCCGAGGCCGAGAAAGCTGAGAGTGGCTTCGGCGAGGACGGCGGCGGCCATGCCGACGGCGGCCTGCACCAGAACCGGTTGGAGCGCGTGAGGAAGGATCGAGCGGAAGAGGAGGCGTGCGTCAGAGGCGCCGAGAGAGCGGGCGGCCTGAACAAATTCGCGCTCGCGCAGGGCGAGAACCTGGGCACGGGTGAGGCGGGCGTACCCTACCCATGCGGGGAGGGCCAGGGCGAGAATGAGGTCGGGCAGGCTGGGGCCGAGGAAGGCGACGATGGCAACGGCGAGGAGAATGCCGGGGAGGGCGAGAAAGGCGTTGGAGAGATAGACGTTGATGATGATGTCGAGCCAGCCACGATAAAAGCCGGCGATAGCGCCGAGAAACAGGCCCAGGGTGAGGGAGATTGCTACCACGGCGACGGCGATGCCGAGGGAGATGCGGGCGCCGAAGAGAACGCGGGCGAGGATGTCGCGGCCGAGTTCGTCGGTTCCGCAGAGGTGGGCGGAGGAGGGCGAGGCGAGGCGGTGGGTGAGATCGATGGTCGCGGGATCCTGCGGCGCGAGCACAGGGGCAAAAAGAGCCAGCATCGCGAAGAAGATGACCATCGCCAGGCCGGTGAGGGCGAGTCGTTGCGCGAACAGGCGGTGCAGCCACGAGACGCCGGCGGCGGCGGAGGAAGCAGCTTGCTCTGCGAGGGGCTCGGAGGAAGCGGGCATTGCCGTTCATCGTCTCACAGGAAGGTCAGAGTGTTTGTATCGAATTGCCGCAGTACATGGCGCATTTGTGGAGTTGCGGTTCCTTGACAGGGGGTCGAGAGTACAAGGACACTTGGAGGGGCAGGCCGAGAGGCGACGACTGAATAACATCTGCTGCCGTTGAGAGAAAAACGCAGCTTTCGCCCTGAAGGATTGGGAGTTCTGGATGGATTTGACGGGCGAGCGCGCCGTCGTTTGCGGCGCGGGTGGTTTTATTGGTGGCCACTTGGTGAAGGGGCTGCTGGCACGAGGGATTGAGGTTGTGCGGGCGGTTGACGTCAAGCCGCTGAACGAGTGGTACCAGGTGACGGACGGGGTGGAGAACCTCAGCCTGAACCTGAAGAACCAGGATGCCTGTACCCGCGCTGCGGATGGGATCTCGCTGGTGTATCAGCTGGCCGCGGACATGGGTGGGATGGGGTTCATCGAGAACAACAAGGCGCTCTGCATGCTGAGTGTGCTGACGAATACGCACATGCTGATGGCGGCGAAAGAAAAGGGAGCGAAGAGATTCTTCTTTTCGTCTTCAGCATGTGTTTACAACGGGGAAAAACAGAGCAGTCCGGATGTCGTGCCGTTGAAGGAGTCGGACGCTTACCCGGCTTTGCCCGAGGACGGGTACGGGTGGGAAAAGCTGTTCAGCGAGCGAATGTGCCGGCACTTCGAAGAGGATTTCGGGTTAGTGGCGCGGGTGGCAAGGTACCACAATGTGTATGGACCGCATGGGACATGGGCGGGTGGACGCGAGAAGGCTCCTGCGGCGATCTGTCGGAAGGTGATTGAGGCGAAGCTGAGCGGGAAGCATGAGATCAGCATCTGGGGGGATGGGCATCAGACACGGTCGTTTATGTACATCGACGACTGTGTGCAGGGCACACAGATGCTGATGGAAAGCGATGTGGACGAGCCGATCAACCTCGGGTCGAGCGAGTTGGTGACGATCAATCAGCTCGTAGATGTTGCAGAGGAGATTGGCGGGATCCGATTGCAGCGAACGTACGACCTGTCCGCGCCCAAGGGAGTGAATGGGCGTAATAGCGATAACACAATGATTCAGGAGCGGTTGGGCTGGGAGCCTTCGATTCGGCTACGAGACGGGCTGGAAAAGACGTATCGTTGGATTGAGAACGAGATTCGGGCCGGGTCTTGGGGCTGAGTTGTGGTTCTGAATGCCTGATGTGGAACGGTATGTGACGCGGATACTGGGAATCGACTTCTTTCACGGAACAGCGCGCGCGGCAGTAGAGCGCATGCGCCGAGGCGGTCTTCTAGTGGTGCCCGCGGCGCCGGCGCTGAAGGACCTTGATCGGCGGCTGGAGTATCGGGAGGCGCTGCTAGCGGCGGATATGGCGCTGACGGACTCGGCATTCATGGTAATTATCTGGAATTATCTACAGCGAGATAAGGTCCGGCGGCTGAGCGGGTTGGAGTATCTGCGGGAGTTGCTGGCGCATGAGGACGTGCGGCGGCCAGGCAATACGATGTGGGTGATGGCAGGGCCGGCAAGCGCGGCGTGCAACTTGAAGTGGCTGCGGCGCGAGGGTGTGGAGGTACCGGAAAGCTGTGTGTACCTGGCGCCAATGTACGGAGAGCAGTTGGAGGATGCGGTGTTGCTGGAGCGGATGGAGCGGTTGCGCCCTAAGCATGTCATTGTGACGATCGGTGGGGGGACGCAGGAGCGGCTGGGGTTGTACCTTAGGCGGAGCCTCAGTTACCTGCCGGCGATTCATTGCATCGGGGCGGCGATTGCGTTTTTGAGCGGGGATCAGGTGCAGATCCCGATGTGGGCGGACCGGTATTACATGGGGTGGTTGTTCCGGTCGATCTCGGAGCCGAGGCGGTATGTGCCGCGGTACTGGGATGCGCGGAAGTTGTTTCGGCTGATGGTGCGATACCGGGATCAATTGCCGGACCTAGTGGTTGCTGACCCTTAACACTTTTGTCCGATTGCGGAGCGAGGCTTTTTCAGTAGGTTAGTGTCTGCATGGGTATGCTGAGTCGTTTGGCGGTAGGGGCGGCGTTGTGCCTGAGCCTACGGGCAGTGTGGGCGCAGGCGCCGCATAACGTGGCGGAGCAGTACCTGTTCCGTTCTGCCAATGCAGAGCGTCAGGCGCGGGGGTTAGCCTTATTGCGGTGGGATGAGACGCTGTACCGGGCGGCGTGGACCCATGCGCATGAGATGGCGGCGCAGGAGGCGATTTCCCACCAGTTTGCGGGGGAACCGGAGTTGGCAGAGCGGGCGCAGACGGCAGGGGTGCGGTTCAGTGTAGTGGCGGAGAATGTGGCCGAGGCGCCGACGGCGGTGATGATCCATGAGGGCTGGATGGAGAGTGAGCATCACCGGGACAATCTGCTGGACCCGCGGCTGGATCGGATTGCTATCAGTGTTTTCATGCGCGAGGGGCAGCTTTACGCGGTGGAGGACTTTGATCGCGGCGTGGCGATGATGTCGTTCGCGGAGCAGGAGGGCGCGGTGGCCAACCTGCTGGCAAAGACGGCGGCCGTTGACGTGCTTGCCGGAAGCGAGGAAGCGCGGCAGACTTGTGAGATGAACACGGGTTTTGCCGGCGCGCGGAGACCGTGGTTTGTGATGCGGTTTACGGCGGCAGAACTGGATGCGCTACCGGGCGAGTTGCGGAGCCGCTTGGCGACGGGGAAGTACCGGCAGGCGGTGGTGGGGGCGTGCCCGGCGCGGGGTGCCGGACGGTTTACGAGCTATAACATTGCGGTGCTGCTCTACCCGTAGAGGACATCGGGGGCTTTGACCAGCGGGGTAGGCTTTGCTATAACAGGGTGAGCGCGGCCGCCGGCCAGGTGTGCGGCGCTTTGATTTACCAAGCGATCCTGAGTAGCTCAATGGCAGAGCATTCGGCTGTTAACCGAAGGGTTGTAGGTTCGAGTCCTACCTCAGGAGCCATTTCCCCCGAGATTTGTATAAAAGCTTGTTGAGATTGCCGGCTCGCATGCAGGGGCAATGCTTTCCGGGAGGATTGTGGCGCCTTGAAGGAGAGCACCCCACCCTTTCGCTTCGCGAAAGGATGGGCCACCCGGTTGTTCGAGGCCACGGCCTTCTTCAGTAGGTGTAGTTGGGGTAGGTGGGTTTTTGGGGTTGGGGGACGGGGTGTTGGGCTAGCTGTTCGAGGGCGATGGCGACGGAGCGTTCGAGTTGGGGATCATGGCCTTCGGCTACGGCTTTGGGATCCTGGTCTATCTCTATGTCGGGGTCGACACCGTGGTTTTCTACGTCCCATTTGCCTTCGGGGGAGAAGAAGGCGACGGACGGGGAGGTCACGGCTCCGCCGTCCATGAGGACGGGGATGCTGCTGATGCCGACGAGGCCGCCCCAGGTGCGTTTGCCGACCAGCGTGCCAAGGTGGTTGTACTTGAAGAGCCAGGGCATGGCGTCGCCTCCGGAGCCGGAGAACTCGTTGGCGATCATGACCTTGGGGCCGTAGATGGCGTCGTTGGGGGTGCGTTCGATGGCGCCGTAGCGAGGGGTCCAGAAGGATTCGAGTTTGCGGTTGAGGACTTCGATGATGTAGTCGGCGACCTGGCCGCCGGCATTGAAGCGCTCGTCGACGATGACGCCCTGGCGGTTGGTTTGGGCGAAGAAGTAGCGGTTGAAGTTGGTGAAACCGCCGGTGCCGGTGTCGGGGAGGTAGACGTAGGCGAGTTTACCGCCGGAGAGTTCGGCGACCTTGTGCTGGTTGGAGTCGATCCAGTCGGTGTTGCGGAGGGCGGACTCGCTGGCAATGGGAATGACGGTGATGTCGCGGGGGCGTTCGTTCTTGGAACCGGCTATGTGGAGGGTGATGGCTTTGCCGGCGGTGCCTTCGAGGGCCTGCTGGATGTCGGTGTCGGCGGTGAGGGGCTCGTTGTTGATGGCGAGGATGCAGTCGTTGACGGCGATGTCGAGGCCGGGTTGGGCAAGGGGCGCTTTGAGGTCGGGGCTCCAGGAGCCGCCGGTGTAGATCTTGGCGAGGCAGTAATGGTTGTTCTTGATGACGTAGTCTGCGCCGAGGAGGCCGCCGGGGACGCGGGGAGCGGCGGGAATAGCGCCACCGGAGCCGCGGAGGTGGCCCACGGAGAAGGCCGAGAGCATTTCCTGGAAGATGTAGTTGAGGTCGGCACGCGAGGCGATGGAGGCAACGTAGGGCTGGTATTTTTGCTCGAGTTCCTGCGTGTTGGCGCCATGGAAGTGGGCGTCGTAGAAGTAGGCGCGTTCGACGTTCCAGACTTCGTGGTACATCTGGGCCCACTCGGCTTTGGGATCGACGTGGACTTCGACGTCGGCGAAGCTTACGGCGCCTTCGCCTGATTTGTGGGGGGCGTTGGCGGGAACGATGGCCATGGTGGGCGGGGGACGGCGGCCGGTGGGGGGGCCATCCCCGCCGCCGGCAGCGAAGTTCAGGAGCATCTTGTCGCCGTCGGCGTCGATTTCGAAGCTGCGGAGGTTGTAGGCGAACTTCTCGGCTTTGCGGTCTTCGAGTTGCCAGCGGGTGAGGGTCCCACCGCTGTCGCCGCTGCCGCGGCCGGTGAACTCGTCTTCGGTGAAGTAGAGGGTGCCGGGTTTGCCGGTTTGGAGGTCGGTGTAGAAGCGGGCGGGGAGCGGGAGGGCGGTAATCCGGCGGGCTATCGCGTCGAAGGGAAGGCCGGCTAGGTCGATTTCGGTGGGTTTGGGCTTCTTGTCTTTATCGGAGTCCTTGTCTTTGTCGGTCTCGGGCTTATCGGGGTGCTTTTCGGCTTCTTCTTTTTCTTCTTCTTTCTTGCCTGCGGGGGTTTTGTCGGCTTTTTCGGTGGCCTTGGCTTTGGCTTCAGCGGGAGTTTTCTCGTCGTAGAGCTCGGGGGCGACGGGAGAGGCGGTTTTGGCGGCGAGGGTGAGGGCGTAGATGGAGGTGGTCGGCTGGTAGACGTCGGAAGACATGTCGAGGCCGGCCTCGGTGGCGCCCTGGTTGTTGCTGGCGAGGAAATAGAGGTATTTGCCGTTGTGGTCGAAGGCGGGGGTGTGGGCGTCGGCCATTTCGTCGGTGAGTTGGGTGATTTTGCCGATGTCGACCGAATAGAGATACAGGGCGTGGAGGTGGTTGGGAAGGGAGTGAGGGTAGACG
>CAXUDN010000071.1:13641-19144 GCA_964249715.1 uncultured Acidobacteriaceae bacterium | reverse complement strand
CGCTACAATCAACCTCGATGCACACCCGCGCGGCACTCCGCCGATTTTTCACCGCCGGAGCGCCCGAAGGCGGCGACGGAGCCGGCTATAAGACAGGCTGGCACTCTCCCGCCGCCCGCCGCATGTTCTGGGTCGGCCTTACCGTCCGCGTCCTCTATATCACCCTCGCCCACACCTACCGCTTCCGCACCACGGAAGACCACTTCCCCTTTGGCTGGGAGATGGGCCGCATCGCCCGCGCGCTCGCCACCGGCCGCGGCTTCTCCGACCCCTTCGGTCACGGCACCGGCCCCACTGCCTGGACCCCGCCCCTCTACCCTCTCCTCATGGCGGCCTGCTTCAAGCTCTTTGGCGTCTACTCCAACCTCGCCGCCTGGGTTCTCCTCACGGTCAACTCCGTCTTTTCCGCCGCCACCGCCCCCGCCATCTTCGAGATCGCCGACCGCTGCTACTCCCCCCGTCCAGACGGCCGCGGCGTCGCCCTCTGGTCTGGCTGGCTCTGGGCCCTCTACCCCGCCGCAATGCAATACGCGGTCCACTGGCCCTGGGACATGGCCCTCACCGCTTGGTTCTTCACAATGGCCCTCGTCCTCGGCCTCCGCCTCCGCGGCATCGGCTCCCCCGCCCAAACTCCGGAACGAATCACAAAACCCCTCCCCTGGGCCGCGCTCGGCCTCCTCTGGGGCCTCATCGCCCTCTCCAACAGCTCCCTTCTCACCTTTCTCCCCTTCCAGACCGCATGGATTCTTTGGCCTTACCGCTACCGCGTCCTCCCCACCCTCATTCCTGCTCTTCTCGGCGCTTTGGTCTTCCTCGCCTGCATCGTCCCCTGGATTGTTCGCAACCAGCGCGCCTTCCATGCTTTCGTTCCCCTCCGCGGCAACTTCGGCGCCGAACTCTATCAATCAGCCCTTCCCTCAAACGAAGGCTTCCCCTACACCACCGTCATCCCTCTCGCCCCCCACACGCAGGAGTTCCAGCGCTATCAGCAGCTCGGCGAGTACGCCTACAACCAAGCCCAACTCAAGCAAGCCAAAATCCTCATAGCGGGAGAACGCCCCCAATTCCTAAGATGGATCCTCCAAAGAATCCAGTTCTACTGGTTCGGCGTTCCCCACCCCTACGACCACGGCATCTTCAACGAAGCCATCCGGGAACTCAACTTCGCCTTCATCAGCCTCAGCGGTCTCCTGGGCCTCGCGCTTTCCCTACGCCGCCGAGTCCCAGCCGCAGGACTCTTCGCCGTCGCTTTTGCCGTCCTTCCTCTCATCTACTACCTGGTTATTGCAGAAGCTCGCATGCGCCATCCTCTAGAACCCCTCATCACAATCTTCTCCGTCTACCTCTTCCGCAGCGCCGACCGCACCCTCCTCTTGTCCTTCCCCAAGCATCCCGAGCATTCCCGGCAAAAGCTCCACGCATTAGCCCCGTCCATCAAAGCCACAAGGTACTGACGAGGCCGGGTGGCCCATGTTGCGCAGCAAAAGGTGGGGTCTGTCTGCGCAGCTATCGAGCTTCCCACGCCTCAACTCTCTACTATCGGGCAGGGCGACGGTTCGCTACTCTAAGGGCGACATGACCCCCGTCCTCCAGCCAGCCACAGAAGCCGAACTCCCCGCCATCGTCGCCCTGATGAACGCAGCCTTCCGCGGCAGCCCGACACCCCAAAGCTGGACTACCGAAGCCTCCTACATCACCGGTGACCGCACCAACCTCACCTTACTTCGACAGGAGATCGCGGGTGGCGCTCACATCCTCCTCACAAGAGATTCCCGCACCCAAGAACTCCAGGGCTGCGCAAGCCTCCGCCCCATCACTTCCGATCGCTGGTACCTCGGTGCCCTCACCGTCGATCCCAACCTGCAAAACGCCGGCTTCGGCCGTGACCTCCTCGCTGCTTCCGAGCACTACGCCACCAGCCACGGGGCCCGCACCGTCGAGATGACCGTCATCAACATCCGTGCGACCCTCATCGCCTGGTACGAGCGCCGTGGCTACCGCCTCACCGGAGAAACCCGCCCCTTCCCCTACGGCGACACCCGCTTCGGCACACCCACCCGCCTCGACCTCGCCTTCGTCGTCCTTGAAAAATTCTCTACCCTAAGCCCCGCAAAACAGAAAAGCCCACCCTTCGCACATACCGTGCCGATGGATGGGCTGTAAACCGAGGCTATGAGCCCGCTACCACTGTAAAAGAACCAACTCAGAACAAAACGCCGGGCCCATTGCCGCCAGCATGCTGTGCGACCCCGGACTCCCTGGCCGGTTCAGCAGGGTATCCTCCATCACCGAAAGCACCGAAACCGAGGACATATTCCCCATTTCCCGCAAATTGTCCCATGAGGCCTGCAGCGCCTTGGGCGGCAATTCCAGGCTCTGCTCCATAGCTTCGAGCACCTTGGGGCCGCCGCTATGAAAGATAAAGCTGCAGATTTCCTGAACGCAAAGATCGTTATCCGACAGGAACTCGTCCACATTTGTTCGCAAATACTTGTTCACCAGCTCCGGGATCTCCGACGAGAGAACCACGTTAAAGCCACTATCGGTGAATTTCCAACCGACAAGGTGCTCGGTGTCCGGGTACAGCGTGGACCGCGTATCGCAAACACGAGGGCATGGCTTGTCCATACTGCGAGGCGCCATCGCGTGCGGCGTCTCATCGCCGGCCAGGATCACCGCCGCCGCACCGTCGCCGAAGAGACCCGTGGCAACAAGATTTCCCATCGAATCATCGTTCTCCTGCCAGGTCAGCGAGCACAACTCAACGGAGAGCAGAAGCGCGTACTGCTTCGGATAGGCCCGGACATAGTCAGCCGTCCGCGAAATCCCAGCCGCACCCGCTACACAACCCAGCCCAAAAATGGGCGTACGTTTAATGTTGGCCGGAAAATTGAGCCGGTTCACGAGACGTGCGTCAATGCTCGGCGTCGCGATGCCCGTGGTGGACGCAAAGAAAATGGCCGAAATGTCGGAAGGCTCCAGCCCTGCTCGCTCCAGTGCCGCTTCAATCGCTTTTTGCCCCAACTCCATCGCCCCTTCAATCCAGGCGTCATTGTTTTGACCGAAGCCCGAAAGGGTGCCCAGACTATCAATGGGGAACATCACATTTCGGTATTCCACACCACAGTTGGAGTGAAGCCGGTTTCGCAGCCGCACTTCCCCGTCCCTGTCTAAGCGGCGAGAGGAAAGAGCTGCGGTGATCTCAGCTTGGGAGTAACGATAAGCAGGGTACGCTGTTGCGACAGATGCAATTCGCATGCAGGAATCAACCTCTAGGGATTTGAAGTGTTTTCGAGTTCTTGTACGGCATGTCGTCAACCAGGTCGGGACCAGCGGCGTTCAGGGTCTAACCGTCCATGTGAAGTAGGGCTGGGAAGATGCTCATCCAGCACACAGGGAGTCGGCGTTTGATTCAGTATAGGGCGATACGGGTGCCCAGCGCAAACTAAGGTAACCTACCGTCAAACACCTTCGAATCATGCATTTGTCCCTCCGAAGCACAGATTATGGCCGGAAACAGCCTGCCTCAATCCCACTTTCCGCCGCTTGCTGACCCGCCGCGCGCGGGGACATGACCCTGCATCCATCCATTTGGTAACATAAGTGTGATTACTTCGGCGTTAGGCGACAAAGGTCTTTCCCTACGACTTTTTCGTAGTTTCCTACTACCCAAAGGTGTACTCTTCGTTTGGAAGCGGCATCAATGTTCCAAGCATCCCTAACACCTCTGGAGCCTACCTTGCGCAAAACTTTGTCTACTCTTGCTGCCCTTGTCATCAGCGCGTCCGCTGCCGCTGCCCACGCCGATCCCCTTTACGGAACATTCAACGCCTTCGGAAACGATAGCTTTACCTCAAACACGCTGACCTTCGGCACCACGATGATCTCCGGTACCATCCTCGGGACCTTTGGAAACTACTACACGGACGGAAATTCGGTAAATTTCCTAATGGGTGCACTCCCCTACGTTGAAGGTGTAAATACCCCGCCCGCAGCGGCCTTTCCTGCCGGGTTTGTGCCCATCTTCAACACCAGCGAGAATGGTGAGTCGCTCACCTTCGATTTGACCCAGTACGATGCGACTTTGTTTACCGGAACCAGCGCGACGTTCGGCTGCAGCAACGGAAGCACGTGCCTCAGCATCACGGGTTTAGGCAGTTTCGCTGAAAGCGGTGCCGTGACTGGGAACTCTGGTCCTGCGACGTTCGAGTTTACCACTCAGTATGCCCCGGGTAGTTCTTCGCCGGAGGTTACCACGTTCTCGGCGTCTACCACAGCCGCATCCAATCCGTCGGCTGTCACCCCGGAGCCCTCTTCCCTCGCCTTGTTGGGCACAGGACTGCTCGGGATCGTTGGAGTCGGTCGCCGTAAATTCATGCGGTAAGTGGTTTCATGGCTGTTTCGAGCTTTCAGAAAAGGGGAACCAATTGGTTCCCCTTTTCTGTTTCTTCTACCCAGTAACCGGGTGCAAAGCCTACGCGGTTAAGCCTGCAAGGGCTGCTTGAAGAGTCGTCACGACCCCGGCTAGGGGAGGCTCTCACCGGGAACACACAATCCTGCGGCTCGCTCGCTCCATCTACGCTAGCTTGTTAAAAGTCATGGACGAGCACACCATCGATCTCGCAACGCCCAGGCGATCCACCCTACTCGCGGCTCTTCTCGCTGCCCTCATTCTCCTTCCCCTCCTCGGCCATCGCCCCCTCACCGATTGGGACGAGGGCATATACGCCGAAATCGCCCGCGAAATGCTCGCCGGCCACTCCCTCCGCGCCTGGCTTATCCCCCACTGGAATGGCGCCCTCTGGTTCGAAAAGCCACCCCTTCAGATGTGGCTCACCGCCATTTCCCTCCGCCTCTTCGGCCTCAACGCCTTCGCCGCCCGCCTCCCCTCCGCTCTCGCCGGCATCGCCATCGTCGCCATTCTGCATGGATGGCTATTCCGCCGTCAAAATTCCCGCACCGCTTGGCTTAGCACCCTCCTTCTCCTCAGCGCCTTCGGCTTTCAGCACGCCGCCCGCGTCGGCGAAACCGACACCCTTCTCAGCCTCTTTTCTCTTATCGCCGTCCTGGGTCTGGCTGAACTCCTCCTCGATAACCCAAAAGGCTGGCTCCTCTTTTTTACCGCCTTCGCCCCCGCCCTCATGACGAAAGGCGCCGCCAGCCTGACACTCCCCCTTACAGCCCTCGCCCTTACCGCTCTCCACCCCCGTGTTCTCCTCCGTCAGCCAAAGACCTTCACCGCCGGCCTCGCCCTCTTTTTCGCCCTCACCCTCCCCTGGCACGTCTTCGTTTACGCCCATTTCGGCCAAGCATCCCTTCACGACTACGTCGGCTATCACACCCTCACCCGCGCCACTGCCGCCATCGAAGGTCATCACACCCGCCCCTGGTTCTACTTTTGGGTCCTCCTCCTCTCTGCCCCACCCTTTGCCCTCCTCTACCCCTTCGCCCTCGCCGCCCCCTTCAGCCCACCGTTTCAACCCGTCACCTCGACCGCAGCGGA
>CAXUDN010000071.1:0-13541 GCA_964249715.1 uncultured Acidobacteriaceae bacterium | reverse complement strand
TTCACCGCCGCAAGCACCCGGCTGCCCCACTACATTGCCCCCGCTTACCCCGCCCTTTCGGCCCTCACCGCCGCCCTGATCGCCCAGAAACTCCGATCCCGTCCCCTCACCCGCTCCAAAACTCTCCAACTCGCCTCAATCGGCTTCATCCTCTACGCCGCAGCCGCGCTCCTCACCGCCAAACCTCGTAAGACCCTCCACAAACCTCAACTCCGCGACGGCTATGACACCCCCGACAATCGCGAATCCGTGGCTCTCCTCCAGCAATTCAACAAAACTCACACTCCTCTCCCCCCAGGACCCCTCCTCGTCTGGCGCGAAAACCCCGTAGTCCCCCTCACCACCGACGCCTTCTACGCCCACCACCTCGCCCAGCAAGTCACCCTCACCCCACCCCCCGCCAATCTCCCCCCCGACCCCTATTTCAACCAACCCCAACTCCTCACCCCCCTTCTGAACACCCCCCACCTCCTTCTCCTCGATCGCTCTCTCCTCCTCGAACTGCCCCCCAACCTGAAGATCCTTCCCTTCGCGACAGGCCCCACCCAGGAAGTCGTCCTCCTTTCTCCAGTAGGACGTCCGCAGTAGCCATTTGCGCAAAGATTCCAGCCCTCGCCAAAAACCAGGGGATGTGCTTTCTGCCTCACCCATCGATTGACCCAGAACACCCTCTCGAGTAAACTCGTGTAGTTTGGCAAAGCAGTCCTCACCCGGATTGTGAAGGCTGAAGCCGTTGCGCGCGCCAGTACAACGCGCCGGAACCTTCGGCAGGGGAAAAACCCACCAAGGCAAGATCTTCCCAGAAGAACGCCCCAGCGCCAGAGCGCGGGCGATTGAGGTTGGCACCATGTATGCAGTCATTCGCACCGGCGGCAAGCAATACCGCGTCGCCCCAGGCGACACCCTGAAGGTCGAAACCGCCGCCCACGAAAACGGCACTCTCGAATTTGCTGACGTCATCGCCGTTTCCGGCGAAGAGGGCAAATTTGAACAGGACCTCAACGGCGCCAAGGTCCTCGCCTCCGTCGTCGGCGAAGGCCGCGGCGAGAAGATCCTTGTCTTCCACTACAAGCGCAAAAAGCAGTACAAGAAGATGCAGGGTCACCGCCAGAACTTCCTCGAGGTCAAGATCAACGCCATTCATGTCGGCGGTCGCACCTTTGAGGCTGAACAAAAGTAAGCACCACCAAGCTCCGCGGTCGCGTCCGCGCTATGAGGCAAAGGAATGGCACATAAGAAAGGTCTAGGCAGCTCCAAAAACGGCCGTGAC
Source organism: uncultured Acidobacteriaceae bacterium (assembly GCA_964249715.1). GTDB lineage: Bacteria > Acidobacteriota > Terriglobia > Terriglobales > Acidobacteriaceae > Granulicella. The sequence goes on along the minus strand of CAXUDN010000071.1, from coordinate 12,271 downwards.
TCCAACGCACAACGGCTCGGCGTCAAGCGCTTCGGCGGTCAACTTGTCACCGGGGGCTCCATCCTCGTCCGTCAGCGGGGCACACCGCTCAAGGCCGGCAAGAACGTAGGCCGGGGCTCCGACGACACCCTCTTCGCCAAAATCGATGGCGTCGTCCGCTTCGCCGACCGCGGCCAACTCGGCCGCTTCGTCTCCATCGATCCCATCGAAGCCACCACAGCCGCATAGCTTCAGTCGCAGCCGGACCGCACACAACGGGCCCTGCAAGGGGAACCCGGCGCGAGATGGACGAGTCCAACCTCGTGGCGGTTTCGGCCACTACGATGTTGGACTGTGACTCGATCAGCTCTGTACAGGCCGCGTCAACTCGCAAGGGGACGGCAGCCACGTCGGTCCCTACCGGCCGACCTCGCTGTGCGCTTCATGTAAGGCAGGCAAACCAGCGGGAAGGGCGGGGTCACAGGGGATCCCAATCTGCTTAGTATGTGCAAGACCGATCGGTAGATCGGCATCACAACAATGCCCTGGACGCGATTGCCCGGGTTAAGAGCGGAGACCGGCAGAACGGACAGCCGCGCTTCGCTCGTTTAAGGCAAATACGCCACTGGCGTGAGAAATGGATTGCGTTCCGCGAATTGCGCCTGGTGCCAGTACGGATAGGCAGGCTGCACCTCGCTGGCTTTGTCCAGCTTGGCAATTTGCTCCGGCGTCAGAGACCAGCCCACGGAGGCGAGATTAGCTCGTAATTGACTCTCGTCCCGCGCTCCAATGATGACCGTGGACACGGTGGGCCGGCGCAGGAGCCAGTTAATTGCAATTTGCGGCACGGTTTTGCCCGTCTCTTTCGCGATCTCATCGAGCGAGTCAACCACCTTGTAGAGATACTCGTCCGGCATGGTCGGTCCTCCCCCTGCGGCTTTGTGCAGGCGGCTTGTTTCAGGCAGGGGCTGCCCTCGACGGATCTTGCCGGTTAGACGTCCCCAGCCCAGCGGCGACCACACCAACGCGCCCACACCCTGATCGGCCGCGAGCGGCATCAGCTCCCACTCATAATCGCGCCCTACAAGCGAGTAATACACCTGATGACCGGCATAGCGAGCCCAACCGTACCGCTCGCTCACACTGAGGGATTTCATCAGGTGCCAGCCGGAGAAGTTCGAGCAGGCAATGTAGCGAATCTTGCCTTCACGTACGAACTTGTCCAAGGTAGTCAAGGTCTCTTCGACTGGCGTCAGCGCGTCGAAAGCATGGAGATGGTAGACGTCGATGTAATCGGTGCCTAGCCGCTTCAGCGAGCCCTCGACCGACTGGATCAGGTGATAGCGCGAACTGCCGACATCGTTCGGCCCCTTGCCGAAGCGAAAGGTGGCCTTGGTAGAAAGCAGGAGATCTTCGCGGTGAAGATGTTTGATGGCCTCCCCGAGAACCTGCTCACTTTTGCCGTCGGAATAAACGTCGGCGGTGTCGAAGAAGTTGCAGCCAGCCTCCATGCAGAGATCGATCAGCTTGCGGGCTTCTTCTACCTGGGTATTCCCCCAGGCTTGAAAGAACTCGTTGCCGCCACCAAAGGTGCCGGTGCCAAAGCAGAGTTCAGGAACTTTCAGGCCGGAGCGGCCGAGTTGACGGAATTCCATAAAACCTCAAGTTTTCTGTGTTCCCGCCGCGACCGTTTGGCATGGATGATTCGTGTGCCGTGATTCGGAGAGATTATCTTAACTACTGCCGGGGTTTTGGATGCCGCGGGTGCGCCAAAGGACTTGCATTGAAGTCGCGCGACAATCCGAGCTGTTCTGCGGCGAGATCCAACGCCGTCTGGGACCGAAAAAAGAGATGGTGCGAATTTGAATGCGGGTAAAAGCGAAAGATAATCTCAGGCGCTTCGACCGCATCGTGTACCCCATCGTGAAAGGGATAGCCGAGCGCCTGCATCAGGTGAAGCGAACCTTCGTCGCCTGAGGGATTCCCGTCGTCGCCAACAATCGCGAAGACGCTGCGACCCGTAGTACGCGAGTGCACGGCAACGAAGTCGCCAAGATCCGCGCCTCGACGCTTGGCCTCATTGCCCAACACAACATAGCTGATTCGCGTTGCGTCAACATAGCGGGAGACGTCTCGGTCGTTCGTCCTGGTTGGGTCTGTATACGCGGTTTGTGAGATGTACAAGCCCGGGTACGGATCGTGAGCGTTTTGCAGGACGGGAACGTTGGGGTGATCATCCTCGGTGAGATACCCGACGATCTCGGCCCGCTTCCAGCCGCGATAGTGTGCGTGCTTAAGGGAATCGAGCGCATGGCTGCCCGGCGGCCCATAGGCGTTTGGAGCGCCATCGACGTCGACGTCCATGCGACGGGTGAGGATTTCAAACGGAACTGCGGGATGCGAGGACGCCGTTTTATCTGCTCCTGCAAAGAGCGTTCCGGATAGCAGAATGGCTGCGCCGATCCGTCCGACTGGGGTCCAGGTCACATCGGAATAGACGGATATCGCGCTTGAGAAGACGTACGCCAGCGGAAAGATGTCTTGTCGATTAGGTTTGGTTAAGGAGCCTGAGGAATGGGCGTTGCGGGGGTTGCGGTCGGAGTGGCGAGCCCGAAGAACATGCGGAGACTGTTGCCATTGCGGACAGCTACCCAGATGTTGCCGCTGGCATCAGGCGCAAGAGTGTATGCCAGGGACATCTGCGCGTCTTTTCCAAGTCCCGTTGTAGGTGTCAGCGCCGTACCGACAGGAACCGACGTGTTATTACCGGCAATTTCGCTGATTGTGCCGTATTCCGCACCGTTGCTTCCATAGTAATTCGCAACCCAGAACTGACCGCCGGCATCGATGGCGCCACCGCCGGGAGAATAGAGTCCCGCGCCGGATTTTTTGTTGATCAGGACGGCCCCGCCAGCGCTGACTTCGCTGAAGCTGTAGGTGGGTGGGATTCCGACCGGGTAGTAATTTGTCGCCCACACGTTACCCTCGAGATCCAATGCGACGGTTTGTGCGCCGTTACAGCACGCCACCTTCTGCACCGAACTATTCGCGAGTAGGTGCACAACATTGTTATCGCCCTGATCGCCCACCCATGCGCCGCCCGCTCCGTCGGAGGTCACCGCGACCGGGAAGACGGCCTGATGGCTGCCCAGATTCGTCCGGTAGCTCCCGTCCAGGTTATAGAAGGTTACGGTACCTCCAACGTAGTTGCCGATGAGGATGGAGCCACTGCCGGAAGGGTCGGCGGCGATGGATTCCGGATAATCCAACGTGCTGTCGTAATACCGGCCAATCTCAACGCCGGGAGTTGACGAACTTGCGCCGTGGAACTTGGCCACGCTACCGGTAGTGCTTCCGGAGACGATATTGGACTGGCTCAGAACCCAGACATCGCCGTTCCTGTCGATTGTGAGGCCGTAGGAGTCCGATTGCAGCCCTGCACCGAAAGGTGACCCCGCAAAGGGTGTTCCCTGAGGAGTGAAGGCGACCAGACCGGCAGGATCAGGGTCGCCGAAGTTGGTCGCCCACACGTTTCCTTCTGCGTCGATGGCGATGCTTGTGGGTTCGTCCAGGCCTCCGCCTTTGACGGTGAGGCTCATGGTCCAGTCGCTCGGGGCCTGGGTGAGGGTGGTGGGGTAGGGTGGCGTGGAGCCGATGGCGTTATAGACTGCGGCCACGTTGCGACCGGGTGATTTGACGATGCTTAGGAGCGCGCCGAGAACGTCGGTCGGGGCGGTGCCGCCGCTGGCGGTCGCAGCGGTGAAGAGGGGGGTGCAGGCCGAGCCTCCGGTGGAGTTGACACAGGGCACGATCGCGTCGGCGAGCGCGTAAAGCTTGCCTGTTTCGGTGGCCAGGTTGGACGGCAACTGCGGCGCCATCCCTGTGGAGGTATCCGAGAGCAGATGGGCGTTCAGGAAGGCGTTGGTGATGCCCATCGCATTGGTTGTGCTCGAACCGACGTGGTCGTAAGCCGTCATAAAAGGAGCGAGAGCGTAGACGGCGGCCACGGTTGAGACCTCATTGACCGAGATGAACGCGTTCGGGTTGGCGATCAGATTGCCGCAGCTGCCGAGCGCGGAAAGCAGGACCAGCGCGGTGTTGTTGACGTTGCCGGGATAGCCGGGGTTGCCGCCGCGGGCTACGAGGTAGACCTGCGAGTTCGCAGAGGGACAGTTGTAGTCGCCGGTGAGGGTGAAATAACTCTGGCTGTCGGTGACGACGGGGTGGGTGAGCAGGCTGAGGGACTGCGAGCCGTTGCCGTTGGTGCCCGCGGCGAAGAGCTGGATGGTTGCGCCGGCGATGGGCTGGACGCCGCCGTGGACGTGACCCGTCATGGCGAGTGTTCCGGCGGTTTCGGTGGTGATCGTGCCTGCGCCGCAGCCCGCGAGCACGACAGGCAGGGCGAGGGAAGCGAGGAGGCAGAGGCGGTTCAGCCGGGCCAGAGTCGTCATAGGGATAGGTGGATTTTACGATGACTTTCGTAACAGGAATGTTTCATCCAGAAGTGGGCTGTACCACCTTTGGGTCATCCAGCGGATCGGTGAAGTGTGCAGGCGGCTCGTAAGCCGAATTCTGTTCTAGACGGTCATTCCTCTAGGCCGTGCCTCGCGACACGGCTCAAGCAACCTACCCGCAGGTTCCGGCTGACGTCCCTCGCGGGACGCCTCTCTTCGCCTGTGGCGCAACGGGCCGCTACGCAGCCTCGCCTGAAGAGGGGCGGATGGCTTTCCTGCCTATTTGGTCTTGCTCCGTGTGGGGTTTACCGTGCCGTTCGCATTGCTGCGGACGCGGTGGGCTCTTACCCCACCCTTTCACCCTTACCGGTCCTCACTTGCGCTCGGGCCGGCGGTTTGCTTTCTGTTGCACTGGCCGTCCCCGGGCCTTGACGCCCGGGTCCCGGACGTTATCCGGCACACTGCCCTGCGGAGTTCGGACTTTCCTCTCCCGCCCGAGCCCAAGAGGCCGGGCGGCAGCGACCATCCGGCCGCCTGCACACCGTTAGTGTAGCAAGGGGTACCCTGCCCCTCCCGTACTTTCGGGTTAAAGTCTTCTTGATAAACAAGTTAGGAGGGTACTTTGAAGGCAGATACCCTCCTCAGCTGATCCAGGTATGGCTCTATTCTACCGAAGTGAAAGGAATGGTACGCAAGGTGGACAGGCAAAAGGAACCGACTTCGGATATGCCTTTGGGTTAGCGGCTGAGAAGCGCTGAAAACTCGTCCCGACTTGACCGGTTGACGCTCGGGGGCTGAGGCCCGAGTGTCTGGCGCGGCATTTTACGGTGGGGCTGAATCCCCAGGCTTCCCGTTCCCGCCTCTTCGTTCCCGCCTCTTTCAGGAGGGATGGCGGAGCAAACAACCTAGTGGCCGGCGCTGGCGGCGGCGTTCCTCGGGGGGCGAGGGATGAAGAAGAGGAGGGGGATCATGAGGCCGCAAAAGATGGTGAGATATCGAATGATGTCGATGTAGGAGAGGGTGGCGGCCTGGGCATGCATCTGGTTGTAGAGGAAGCCCTGGGCCTGGTGGATGGCGCCTTGCGAGGCGCCGCCGAAGGGACCTCCGCTGGGACCGACGCCGTTGCCGGCCTTGAAGGTACCCGCCAAGGTCTGGATCTGCTGATTGTAGGCAGGATTTCCCGGGGTGAGATTGCGGATCATGGAGCTTTCGTGGGCTTGCGATCGGCGTACCAGGAGCGTGGCCATGAAGGCTGTGCCGCAGGAGCCGCCAATATTGCGGGCCAGGTTGGTTAAACCCGAAACATCGTTGTTTTCGGTCTGCTTTACCCCGATGTAGGCAATGGTGTTGATGGGAATGAAGAGGAAGGCCAGACCAGAGGCCTGGAAGATGCGCATGAAGACGAGTTCGCCGTAGCTTACGCCCAGGTTGATGTTGGCCATGTAGACCAGGCTGGTGGTGAGCATGAAAAAGCCGAAGCCGATGAGCTTGCGGGGGTCGACTTTGCTGGAAAGAAAGCCGACGACGGGCATCATGGCCATCATCATGAAGCCCGCGGGCGAGAGCACGAGACCGGCCAATTCAGCGGTGTAGCCGAGCAGGGTCTGGACGAACTGGGGGATAAGGATCGTTGTGCCGTAGAGCGAGAAGCCCAGCACGAACATCAGCATGAAGCTGATAGCAAAGGAGCGGCGGGTAAAAAGGGTGAGATTGAGCAGGGGCCGGTTCTTGATTTTGAGCTGGTAGAGCTCCCACCAGATCAGGGTGACGAAGCTGACGACCATAAGCACTGTGAAGAAAACGATGATGTGAGAGCTGAACCAGTCGTCCTCCTGGCCCTTGTCGAGGATGAATTCGAGGGAGCCGAAGGTGGAGGCGACCAGGCCGAAGCCAAGCAGATCGAGCTTGATGCCGCCCTTCTTGGATTCGGCGACCTCCTTCTCGACCCAGGGTGGATCTTCCACGATGCGGCTGGTGAGAAAGAGCGAGAGAAGGCAGATGGGAACGTTGAGGAAGAAGATCCAGCGCCAGTCGAAGTTGTCTGTGATGTAGCCGCCGAGGGTAGGGCCGATGGCGGGGGCAACGACGACCGCCAAGCCGTACATGGCGAAGGCCTGGCCGCGCTTTTCGGGCGGAAAGGTGTCGGCGAGGATGGCCTGTTCGCTGGGGGCGAGGCCTCCGCCGCCCACGCCCTGCAGAATGCGGCAGAAGACCAGGATCGGCAGGCTGGGGGCGAAGCCGCACATGGCGGACGAGATGCCGAAGAGCGCTACACAGATCATGTAGAACTTTTTGCGGCCGATGAAGGTGGTCATGTAGGCGCCGGCGGGCAGGATGATCGCGTTGGCGACGAGGTAGGCGGTGAGGACCCAGGTGGCTTCGTCCTGGGTGGCGCCGAGGCCGCCGGCGATGTGCGGCAGGGCGACGTTGGCGATGGAGGAGTCGAGGACCTCCATGAAGGTGGCCAGGGTAACGGTCATGGCGACGATCCAAGGGTTGATCTTGGGTCGCCAGGGCTTGGCCGCGGCTGCGGGTAGGGATGTAGGTAGATCTGCAGTCGCTGCGGCGGCCATGGGTGTCTGCTGAGAGAGATTGTGGGGAGGCGGGTGGAGATTCAGAAATGCGACAAATAAGCAGAGGCGGCAACGGCGCATCCCCCTCCAGGGTGCCGGTACACTCTGTCGTATGAATGGAACCCGTACACATCTTTTGACAGGACAAGATGGCCAGCGCTCCGATTCCTACAACGAAACGTGTGCGCACGAAACGAGAAAGGCTGGATATCCGGCTTTGTCCTGAGCAAAAGTTGTCCATCGAGCGTGCGGCTGATCTGAAGGGGCTGACGATTACGGATTCAAGATTCAGAACGCGGTGGAGACGGCGAATGCGACGATCGGCAACATGAGACGGGGGCTGGGAGGGGATGCTAGGCTGCTGGTTTCGGGTGTCAGCGTCTTTGTGCAGCCGGGGGCGTCCAAAACAGAGGTTGAGGAGCGGAATGAACGCAGATTTGGAAAATCTTGTTGTGTTGCAGGCGCAGGATCTGGATCTGGCGCGATCGCGTACAGAGCTGGAGGAAGCGCCCAAGCGGGTGCGGCAGGCGGAGGCCGCGGTGGCTGTGGCGGAGAAGAATGCGGCGGCAACGCGGGAGGCGCTGGTAGCGGAGGAGAAGTTGCGGCGGTCGCAGGAACTGGAGGTTGGGTCGCAGAGGACGAAGGTGGAAAGGTTGCGGCGGTCGCTGGATGGTGCGACGAGCGCGGCGCAGGTAAAGGCGTTCGAGCACGAGATCGGGTTTGCGACGGCGGCAATCGCGAAGCTGGAGGATGAGGAACTTGCTTCCATGGAGCGAACGGAGACACTTGAAGGTGAGTTGAAGGAGCGGGAGGCGAAGCTGAGGGGCGCGGGGGAACAGCGGGAAGCGGAGCGGGCGCGGGCGGCCCGGGTAAAGGCGGAGAACGAGGCTGCGATTGCGGGGATCGAGTTGCAGCGAAAGGAGTTGCGGGGGCAGATCGACGAAGGGCGGCTGGCGAGTTACGACCGGTTGCGGAAGACGAAAGGAACGGCGCTTGCCGAGGCGCTGGGAAACGCGACGGTGGGCAAGTGCTCGGCATGCCAAATGGGGGTCCGGCCACAGCGGTGGCAGGATCTGATTGGGCGGGATCATGACGACGAGATTTTTCTCTGCGAGACCTGCGGACGGATGCTGTTTTGGGATCCGCGACGGGATACGCCCAAGCCCTGGGAAGCAGGAGACCGGTTGCGGGGCGCGCAGACTGGGAGTGCGCGGTGATTCCCGTGAAGCCAGGGACGCCGGAGCGCAAGATCATCTGCGTGGATATGGATGAGGTGATTGCCGACGCGTTAGGAGAGCATCTGCTGCGCTATAACCGCGACTTCAATGAAAAACTCACGATGGCGGATCTGCATGGGAAGTGGATCTGGGATTTTGTGCCGCCGGAGAGACTGTCGCAGTTGGAGAGATACATCCGGACGGATGACTTTTTTGCGAAGCTGGAGGTGATGCCCCACGCGCAGCGTGTTCTGCACCGGTTGCAGGAGCAGTACGAGGTGTTTATCGCGACCGCAGCGATGGAGGTTCCGACCAGCTTTACGTCGAAGTTCGAGTGGCTGAAGGCACACTTTCCCTTTATCCGACCGTCGCATATTGTGTTTTGCGGAGATAAAGGGATTTTGCGGGGAGATTTCCTTATCGACGATAATCCGCGGCAGCTGCGGCGGTTTCGGGGAGAAGGAATCTTGTACAGCGCACCGGCCAATGTGTTTGTATCGGAGTTTCGTCGAGTGAGGGACTGGACTGAGGTAGAGAAGATGTTTTTAGGGTAGTTCCAGTACGCGGATGGGCGGCCCCTCAAGACCCATCCTTTCAGGCCGCGAAAAGATGGGTAGCCCGGTTTGTCTAACGACGGCGCTTGCTGCCGTTCGATGGAGCAGGTTTGGCGCTGCGGGTGGGGATGCGGGAGCCGGTATGCTGGCCGCGCGGGTGTTCCTGGAGAGTGATGATGAGGGCTTCGCAGCCTTCTTCGCCGGCGCGCTCGTAGCTATGAATGACGTTGGCGTGGAAGAAGACGGCATCCCCTCGCTCGAGGTCGTCAACCTGGCTGTCGTGGGTAAGGCGCAGACAGCCATTGAGGACGTAGAGGAATTCTGAGCCGGCGTGAGCGTGGGCGCGGGGCTGACGGCTCTCGGTGGCGGGAAGGAACTCGGCGACGTACGGGGAGATACCGCCGTCGAGGGGAACGTGGCCGAGGCTCTCGAAGAAATAGCCTGGGTCTTCTACGCCGGATTGGGGAAGGCGCTGGCGCTCTTCGGCGCGGAGAACGCGGAAGAATTCGGGGCGTTCCGGCTCAAAGAAGTAGCTCATGTCCTTCGAGAAGACCATCGCGATACGGGCGAGGTTGCGCAGGGTCGGGACGACGCGGCCGGTTTCGAGTTGCGAGAGGAAGCTGGCGCTCAGGCCGGTATGCCGGCCAAGTTCGACGAGTCCCATTTGTTTGCGCTGGCGCAGAAACTTGATGCGGTCGCCGATGCGTTTGTTCTCAATGAAGGCTTCGGCGACCTCGGGGTCGATGCCACCGGGTTCGGTGATATCGCGGTCGTCGGCTTCGGGGGCGTCGGGGTGAACGCCGAGTTCGAGGGCTTCGTTCAGGCCTCCGTGGTCCAGGTGAGCGTGGTTACCGTTTGTGGCAGGCGAGGAATTTGCGGCTTGAGGCACGAGTGGCGTCTCCGGGATAAAACCTGTGCTTTACAGGATAAAAGACGTTGAAGCAGGGGCAAAAGATGCTTGGGCGTCAGGAAGAGCCACGGGGTGCCCTGGGAAGCAGCGGGGTCGCTGCTAGGCTCATGAGATGGGGTTCGACGAAGGCCGGTTTTGGGTGCTTCCGGCGTTGGGATGGCTTGGAGTGTTGGGGATGGTGGCCGGGTGTGCGAGTCCGGGAACACCGCGGGCGCCCTCGCTGCAATTGCCGGATGCCGTGCAGAACCTGACCGCGGCGCGGGTGGGCGATGCGGTGGAGGTGCGGTTTACGGTACCGACGCGAACGACGGATGGGGTAGCCCTCCGGGGTGCGACGGTAAGCGGCGTGCTTTGCCGGCAGGAGGACAAGGCTGGCCCATGCCGGACTGTGGATAGTGAGGAGACCGCGGGGCCACTGGCGCTGGGGAAGGCGGTGGTGTGGCGGGATGTTTTGCCGGCGGGTCTCGGAGCGGGGCCGGCGCGGGCGGTGGCGTACAGGGTGGAACTGCGGAATGAGAGAGGAAGGTCGGCCGGGTATTCGGAGGCGGTGTACGGGGCTGCCGGTAGAACGCCGCCGGCCGTGGAGGGGTTTGCCGCGGAGGGGGTACGGTCCGGCGTGTTGCTGACCTGGCGTGCGGCGAGCGGGACGGCTGCGTTGTCTGTCCGGCGTGAGCGAGTGGATGGGATCTCGCCGGGGCAGGGTGGGCCTGGCACTCAGGGAAAAGCGCTTGGGGGCAGGCGTAAAGCGGGTTCAGGACAGTCAACGCGGGGGGACTCTCATGAGGATGACGCCGCCGTGTGGTTGAAGGCAGCGGCTGGTGGCCAAGGGGTGCCGGAGATGGTGGACGGGACCGTGGAGGAGGGCGCGCGGTACCGCTACACGGCGGTGCGGTCAGAGACCGTGCGCGTGGGGGGCAGAACGCTGGAGGTGCGGAGTGCGCCGTCGGCAGGGGTGGAGATGGTATGGAGGGATGTATATCCGCCCGCTGCGCCGCAGGGGCTGACCGCGTTAGGGTACGCGGCGGGGTCGGAGCCGGGCGGTGCGTCGTCGTATGCGGTGGATCTGGTTTGGGAGCCTGTAAGTGACCCGCGGGTGACGGGGTATGTCGTTGTTCGGCAGAGACTGGATGCGGCGGGGCAGGCTGTGGGAGCGGTTGACAGACTTTCGGCCGAGCCGGTGAGTACGCCGGGATTCCATGATGCTTCGGCGAAGGCGGGGGAGAGATACCGGTACCGGGTGACGGCGGTGGACGCGAAAGGAAATGCCAGCTCGCCGGCAGTGGCGGATACACATTGAGGCGATAACTTTGCGCAGAAAACAGACGTGCAGAAGACAGAAGGCCCAGCTCCCTGGCTGGGCCTGTTTGCGTGATGGGTGAAGCTACGGGGCGCCGGAGGCCTTGCGGGCGGGTTCGAACTCGTCGCCCGCGTTCCATCGTATGGATTGGGGCGCAGTGAGGGCTTCCCAGCCCAGGGTCATGCCGAAGCGAACGAGTTTGGCGTCGCCATGGAAGTCCCAGGAGGGGCGGAACTCGTCGGTGAAATTGTGGTAGTCGTTTTCGTTGAAGGCTTTCTCCTGGGCGATGCCCCAGGCCTGGTCGTGACCTTCGTAGAGGGTACCGGCGTCGATGGAAAAGGCGGGGATGCCGACGCGAGAGAGCGAAAAGTGGTCGGAGCGGTAGTAGCTTCCGGCTTCGGGGCGGGGATCGGGGACGATGGCGAGATCGAAGCGCCTGGCGGTGGCCTGCACGGTGGGGTAGAAGGTGGTGCGTTGGGCGCCGTTGACGTTGACTTCCTTCTGGATACCCAGCGGAAGGAGCATGTCGTAGTTGATGTCCAGGGCGATCTGGGAGGCGGGGACAGGTGGGTGCTGGCCGAGGTATTCCGAGCCGAGAAGGCCCTGTTCTTCGGCGGTGACGGCGGAGAAGATGATCGAGTGGGGGAGGGTGAGGCCATTGTCTGTGGCGGACTTCCAAGCGCGGGCCATCTCGAGGAGGATAGCGACGCCCGTGCCGTTGTCGGCTGCGCCGTTGTAGATGTTGTCGCCGGACTTGCCGGGGACGATGCCGAGATGGTCGTAGTGGGCGGTGTAGAGGACCGCCTGATCCCGGGCATTTGGGTTTCCTATGCACGTGCAGAGGACGTTGGGCGCACAATGACAGGGCGTTTTCGGCAGAGAACGATTGGCGCCTGGGAGCATCGCGACGACATTGGGGCTTTGGAAGGGGCGGACGGTGCTGGTGACGGTGGCTTGGAGGCGGACGGGAAGCTCGACGGCGTGGAAGCCCTTTTGGCCGGCGGCGGTGAATTCTTTGTCCAGGTCCATGCCGCTGGCGGTGAAGATTTTGCGGGCGACGTCGAGCTGAATCCAGCTGGCGGCTTTGAGGCGTGGGTTGGTGTCGTCGCGGAGGAAGGTCTTTTCGGAAGTGTTGGAGTTCTGGACGACGTTCCAGCCGTAGCTGGCGAGGTCGGTGCGGTGAATGATGAGGGCCCCGACGGCTCCCATGCGGGCGGCCTGCTCGAATTTATAGGTCCAGCGGCCGTAGTAGGTGAGGGCCTTGCCGCCGAAGAATTTGGGATCGTC
>CAXUDN010000070.1:1976-19382 GCA_964249715.1 uncultured Acidobacteriaceae bacterium | reverse complement strand
GAAGAGTTGCTGGCGAAGCGCGTGGCGGAGCTGCCCAAGCAAGAGCCGGTTGGAGCGAACAAATAGAAGTTGCATCCCGCGGAAGAGGGCCGGCTATTGCCGGTCTTTTCCGTTGCCGCTACGGACAGGCGCTGCGGTCGGTAAAGCCACTGTGCAGGTCTGTAAGGCTGTTCCGAACTACGGCAGGCGTGCAGGGCAGCAGGGTGAACATAGGCTGATCGATATCGCCGGAAGCGCCGCCCCCGGGTGTGATCGCGCGCAGGCGATAGATGCTGCCGAAAGGTGGTTGGGTGAAGACGCCTTGCGGCTCATAAGCATCTGGCACACGGTCCAGCACCACGGCCGAAAGGCGTCCCTTGCCGGTTAGGTCGCGAAGCTCATCCAGTGCGGGCTGATACCTGCGCCCAAGAACGGCATCGAGGGCATCCATGTCGGCGTGTAACGGTTTGCCGGCAAGGATTGCGTCATAGCTGTGGTCGACGACCCAAACATCGCCGGGGGTCTCGCGTAGCGCGTTGAGAAAGAGCATGCGCGCGGCCAGATTGCCTGTTTGCACCTCGGCGGGCCGGTATAGATGCGAGGCAAGCTGAAGCAGCGCAAGCAGCCAGAGTGATGCGGGCAAGGCGGCTTCCCGTAGCGGTCCTGTTGCGCTGTGAACGCGTTCGAGTAATCGGTCCAGCGCAATGCCCGCAAGCACCGCCAGCCACGCGTACAGCGGGATCACCGCATTGAGGTTTGCGCCGACATGGGCGCGCACGTACCCAATCGCTGCAAAGAGCAGAATGGTCACGACAGCGTAATAAGTCGCGTTGCGCTCACGCCAGCTTAGACCGGTAACGAGCGCGGCCGAGGCGATCAGGGCGCAAGCGATGGGAAGCGGTGCGAGAACATCCGCAAACGGAAACATCACGGCGCTGTGAAAGGACCACTTGATTACGCCTCCAGTACCGAAGGCGTAGTAGCGGAACCAGCCCGCTGTGGTGTGCTGGAGCCAGGCGACGCTGACGACGACCAGGAGCGAGTAGGCGATCATGCCGGTGAGCATGCGGCGTGGCCTTTGCCAATCGATGAGGAAGATGGCGAGTCCCAGGGGCAGGAAGGTCTGCTTGGTGAGGAAGGCGAGTAGCCAAAGCGGCGCGGCAATAAGCGGGTGCGTGTGGCGTGTGGCCAGGAGCGCCGCCAGAAAGAAGAACAGGGACAGCGAGTCCACCCGTCCCACGTCGTACCAGGCCAGCACAAACGGATAGAGTGCCGCAAAAAGACCCACCGAAAAAACGGCGGGAGCCCAGCGTCTCTGCGCTTCGGTATACACGAGCGCAAAGATCAGGCCGAAGCTGCCCAGGGTTGCAATGATCGACACAAGGCGAAGCGCGGCGTAATTGATGCCGACGAGCCTGGTTACTGCTGCGGAAACATAGAAAAAAAGGGGTGCATAGAGAAACGGAGCCCAGGTCAGGCTCGGGGGAGAGTAGAGGGCGTAGCCGTGACGCAGCCGCCAGACCGAAGTAAGCATGCCGCTTTCCATACGATCTACTTCAAACGGGTAATGCAGCCTGTGCCAGGCTACCCGAATGAAAAGAAGAAGAAAGAGAGCGGAAAGCGTAACGGTAAGACCGCGGAGGGGGCCTTCCAGCCTGGCATGAGGCCTGCCAATGGGGCTGCGCAGCATGGGCCGATTCTACATGCCGCGCCTTGAACCGCCATGAGCCGACGCGTCACGGCGTGGGTTGCAGGTTCTCGACCGCTCTCGCGATCTTCGGGTCAACCTGGCCCTGCAGTGGGTATGCGAAGAAGTTGCTGCCGCCAAGCTGGATCCAACCTTCCGGTTTGCTTTCTGAGTTCGGAAAGAGGCTGACAATGTAGCGCAGGCCCATACCGGCGAGCGGAGCCGTCATTGTGCGCTTGTCCGCTATGCCGTTCCACACGGTGAGGGGATTGGCTTCGCCGGGAGTTTCCACTTCACCGAGCACTTGCGCACCCGCGAGGCGAGCCCAGTAAAAGTCTGTATAGCAGGCAAGATCGCCCATGCAGGCCACTTTGTCGCCCGGGCGGAGGCCCAGTTCGTCGAGAGCGGCGGCGGCGGTGTAGATCTGCGGATCAAAGCCGGGGTGATGCTGTTCGGCGGGCGGGGTGTGGCGTCGACGGTCCGCCAGATAGGTGGCAGCCTGGCTCAGGTTGATTCCGGCAAAGAGGAGGACCAGTGCACCGGCTACCAATGATGTTGTGCCGGACCTGCGGTCGGCCGATGCAGGGGTTTGGTGGAGCCATGCGAACACCGGAAGCAGCACCAGGAGCAAGGGGCCGGTGAGATATCGGTCCTGCAGATCGATGGGCAGGTAGATGCCAAACATCAGGAGACCCCAAGCGACGGGCGCAGCGGCCCACAGCCAGTCTTGCCAGGAGCGCAGGTGTTCTTTGGATCTTCCCAGAGAAGAGCGTGCGCCGTAGGCAAGCAGAACGGCCAGAAGAATGAAGACCTCAGGCCGGCCCAGAAGGTACCGGAAAAAGACGACGACGTTGCGGGCGAGACGGAAGATGTGCCCTTTGAGCCAGATGTGCGGCTTCAGGCCCTGCGTCCACCAGGCTGGATCGAACCATAACGGAAAGGTTCCGAACGGGTGGGCAGCGTAGCTGAACACGGGCGGCCGGACGTTCAAAACCTCTTCCGCATGGACGAAGGATCCGCCCGCGTGACCCAGGTCGTGGTGAAACCACTCATGCCAGCGGGGTGTCATGTCGATGAAGAAGGCGTAGTTGAGGCGGGCAGACTCGCCGGTTGTGAGATGCCCTGCTTGGCGCGAGATGGCCACGATGTAGGGGCCTGCAACCGCGGCAAAGGCAAGGCCGGTGAGGGCAGTGCCTGCAAGCCAGCGGGAACGTGCAGGACCTTTCTTCAACAGGCCCAGAACACACGAGCCGCCTGCGAGCGCGACGGTGGGCAGGAAGGCGAAAGACTTGGTGAGATAGCCGCAACCTAGCGTTACACCGAGTACGGCAAAGGCAAGCAAGCCGGCGCCCGCGAGCAGGCGTGTGATGAGGCCTCCGGCCAGTAGAAAGCAGACGAGCAACAGTGTGTCGGCGCGGGGTGCGGCGATCGGGAGCTCGCGGCCCATGCTGAGGGTGAGGAGGGCCAGGCCGAGCAGATGAAGGGTTCCGTCGGAAAGGGCGGGAACGGTGTCCTTTGCAAAGAGGGTGCGAGCCCGCGCAAGACCCATGGTGAAGAAAATGCACGCGGCCATGGCGCAAGCGAAGATGAAGACGTTGGTGTAGCGAACGATGACGACCTCACGCCATAGCGACGGGTGCGCCAGGCGCTCGGCAACGGCGAGCAGGGCAGGGTAGCCCGGGTTCCAATAGCCGTTGATCGCGAGAGCCGCACGATGCGTGTTCAGGTCCTGCGCTATGTCTAAAAAGGCTGTGCCGTCGCCGTCCATCATGTAGAGGTCGTAACGGGCGTAGCCTATCGCGGCGAGGAGCATGAGGAGCGCATAGGCCCACAGGAGTTTGCGGCCGATTGTGCGATCCAAGTGCGGCTCCCGGCAGAGGTTTTCGTTCAGTATAGAAAGCGAAGGGTATGCACTTCCACGACGCTGCTGTTTCGCTACAGGATATAGCGGCTTAGATCCTGGTTCTGAACGATGGAGGCTACCTGCTTTTGCACGTATTCCTTGTCAACGTTGAGCGTGAACTCAGGGCCTGACCCATTCGACGTGCGCGGAATCAGCATAGGAACCCCTTCTCCGAGAGGCCCCTTCTCCCGGGCGGCTTTGACGAGGTCAGGCGCCTGAAAACTGATCTCATCGAGTACGCGCTCCATGATGGTGTGCAGGCGGCGCGCGCCGATATTTTCCGTTGTTTCATTTACCTCGAAGGCGAAGCGAGCCATTTCGGCGAGGGCGTCCGGAGTGAACTCAAGGCTAAGACCCTCGGTCTCAAGCAGTGCCACGGATTGCTTCACGAGAGACGCACGCGGCTCGGTGAGAATGCGCAGGAAGTCATCGACGGTAAGAGGTTTCAGCTCGACGCGAATCGGGAAGCGCCCCTGAAGTTCGGGGATGAGATCGCTGGGCTTGGAGACGTGGAAGGCTCCCGCGGCTATGAAAAGAATGTGATCGGTCGCCACAAAGCCGTACTTCGTGTTGACGGTGGTGCCTTCGACGATGGGCAGGATATCCCGCTGCACACCTTCGCGGCTGATGTCTGGGCCGTGGCCGCCTTCGCGTCCCGCGATCTTGTCGATCTCGTCAAGAAAGACGATGCCGGAATCCTCCACCCGTTCGACGGCGGTGCGGGTGATGGCATCCATGTCGAGCAGGCGTGATTCTTCTTCCTGCACGAGGTAGTCGAACGCATCCACAACCTTCATGGGACGCTTGCGGGTACGGCCGCCGAGCATGCTCGTAAGCATGTCCTTGATGCCCGCGGCCTCGGACTCGTCCTGGTTGTTGGAGATCACTTCGACCGTGGGCTGGGCGCGGTCGCGGGTTTCGATCTCGACCATGCGGTCATCTAGGCGGCCTTCACGGAACTGTTGGCGCAGGCGTTCACGGTCACGCTGGCGCTCACCGTCATCGCGCGTAAGCACGACCAGATTCACGGGCTCGCCGTTGGGCGTGAGGGACTCGGGGCTGAGGTGTTCACGGGGTGGCGTGGTCTGTTCGGTGCTCTCTGGAGGGCGGCTGTCAGGACGTGGCCGCATCTCGATGGCCGGCGCCAAGGTGTTGCCCTGTAAAACCAGCATATCGAGCAGGCGATCTTCAGCGAACGCTTCGGCGCGGTCTTCGATCTCTTCGAGTTTTTCTTCGCGGACCTCGTCGATGGCGATCTCAACCAGGTCGCGCACCATCGATTCGACGTCGCGGCCTACATAACCAACTTCCGTAAATTTGGAGGCTTCTACCTTGAGGAAAGGCGATCGTGTGAGCTTGGCAAGTCGGCGTGCAATTTCAGTTTTGCCGACCCCTGTCGAACCGATCATAAGGATGTTTTTCGGCATGATCTCTTCGGCGAGATCAGGGGCGAGGCGTTGGCGGCGAGTGCGATTGCGAAGAGCGACGGCCACCGCGCGCTTAGCGGCAGCCTGGCCGACGACATACTTGTCGAGCTCGGTGACGATCTCGCGTGGAGTCATCTCGTCGAGAGAGAGAGGTTGATCTTCGGAGGTGCCGGGAAGGTAAATGGCCATCAGGCGCCTGCCTTTAGCTCTTCAACCACAATCGACTGATTGGAATAAATGCAGATATCGCCGGCGATCTTCATCGAACGCTCGACCACCTCGCGCGCTGTGAGTTGGGTGTTCTGAAGCAGTGCTGTGGCGGCCGCCATAGCATAGGTTCCACCCGAGCCGATGGTGGCGACAATGCCATCCGCGACGGGGTCAGGCTCGATGACATCGCCGTCGCCGGAGAGCACGTAGATGTGCTGCGCATCGGCGATGATGAGGAGGGCTTCGAGCTGGCGCAGGAGCTTGTCGGTGCGCCAGTCCTTGGCCAATTCGACAGCCGCGCGGCCTAGATTGCCGCTGTACTGTTCGAGTTTGGCCTCAAAGCGGGTGAGCAGGGCGAACGCGTCTGCCGTGGATCCTGCGAAACCTGCGAGGACCTTGTCGTTCCCCAGCCGGCGCAGCTTGCGGGCTGAGCTTTTCATGACCGTGGCGCCGAGAGTCACTTGCCCATCGGCGGCCATGACGACCTGATCGCCGCGGCGGACGCAAAGGACGGTGGTGGAACGAACGCGGCGACCGTCGGCCAGATCAAGGGGATGAGCCGTCTTTTTGGTGGATCGAGGCGCGCGCGGCAGGGCGGGCCGGCTCCGCGGGGAAATCTTCATAAGCACAGTGAAGTATATCGCCGGGGGGCCGACCCGTTGCCTTCAGCTACTCCAGCATCTTTGCCAAATACACGTAGGTGATGGCGCGCGTGCGGGCTTCCTGCTGCAGGCTGGCGCCTGCGCCGTGGCCGCCTTCCGTAATCTCGTCGTAGAAGAAGGGTTCGTGGTACTCCTCCATCTTGGCGGCGAACTTGCGGGCGTGCTGCGGTCCGACGCGGTCGTCCTTGGTGGTCGTGAAGATCAGCGGTGTGGGATAGTCCACACCGGGTTTGAGCTGGTTGTAGGGCGAAATCCCAGCCAGAAAGGTGCGCTCGTCCGGGTTGTTGACGGAGCCATATTCGCCTACCCAGCTTGCGCCCGCGGCGATATGCTCGAAGCGCAGCATGTCGAGCAGAGGCACCTGGATGACGATGGCATGCCACAGATCCGGATGCTGCGTCATCTCCACGCCCATGAGGAGTCCGCCGTTCGAGCCGCCCTCGATGCCGAGGTGGCGCGGGCTGGTGATGCTGCGGGTGACCAGGTCCCGGCCCACGGCGGCGAAGTCGTCATAAATGCGTTGGCGATGGGTCTTCAGGCCTGCCTCATGCCACGCCGGACCGAACTCCCCGCCGCCGCGAATATTCGCAAGCACGAAAACGCCGCCCTTCTCCAACCAGAGCTTGCCGAGTTCCGCGGAATAGCTGGGTGTTTCAGCGATCTCGAAACCGCCGTAGGCATTGAGCAGCGTGGGGTTGGAGCCGTCATGCTTCCAGTCCTTGGGATGCACGACGAAGTAGGGAACCTTTGTGCCGTCCTTGCTCGTGGCTTCGAACTGGTCGACCGCATCCCCGGAGGCATCGAAGCGAGGTGGTTCGCTTTTGGCCTGTTTGAAGGTGCCGTTCGCGGCATCGCCGAAATAGAGGGTGGCGGGGGTGAGGAAACCGGTGATGCCCAGGAAAAAGCGGTCGTCCGTTTCGCTTGCCGTTGCCACGTGGACAGCGATATTGTCAGGCAGCGAGAGCCGCTGACGCGTCCAAGCACCCGAGGCAGCCTGGGTGTAAACAAAGGCGCGGCCCTGTACATTTTCGAGCGTCGTCAACACAAGATGCGAGGCAGTATGCGCGACGTTTTCGAGGAACTCCTTCTCTGTCGGCGCGAAGATGATGCTGGGCTTCAGGTGTGCTGGGTCTTTCAAGACATCGTCATAGCGCAGCTGGACCAGCGAACCTTGAGCGTACGTCCTGCCATGGGGGTCGGGTGACCAGTTCTCGCGCAGCTCCACAATCAGGTACCCGTTCACCATGCCCACAATGCCCGCTTTGGACGGGATTGTCAGCCGCTCGACGCCACGCGGGGTCTGCACGAAGTTCTGGAACTCGAAAAAGGTGACGCCGCGGGTGAAGGTTACAAGCTGATGCCCCTGCGCATCGTGCAAAACGCGAGCGGAGGAGCCGAGTTGGTCGGTAGCAGCGCCGCGAAAGAGCTCAGTGGCGCTCTCGAGCGGGGCGCCGCGTTTCCATTGCTTCACAACGAATGCGTACCCGGAGCTGGTCATCGTTCCCGGACCCCAATCGCGGTCGACGAGCAGAGTGTCCTTGTCCACCCAGCTTGCATTCTGTTTGCTGTGCGGGAGTGTGAAACCGCCCGGTACAAATTGCCCGGCCTTCAGATCAAATTCCCGGTCTGTCACCGCATCTTCCCCACCGGCGGAGAGCGAAGCCAGACAATACTGGTCGCCGGGGTACAAGCAGCTTTGGCCTTTGCTCACCCAGCCGACGTGCTCCGCCTTGCCGAGCGCGTCGAAATCAAGAACGGTCTGCCAGTGCGGCTCGGCGGTCAGGTAGTCCTGTACGCCGGTCTTGCGGAACAGACCGCGAGGGTGGTCTTTATCGCGCCACAGGTTGTAGACCTCGTCGCCGCGGAGGTTCGGCGTGGGCAGGCGGCGCGGATCTTCTTCGGCGGCCACTGCATCGGCAAGATAGGGCTTGTAGTGTGGGTCAGACTCCAGCACGGCGGCGGTTTTCGCATTTTCGGCTTTGACCCACTCCATGGACCGCGGCCCTGTCGCGTCCTCAAGCCAGACATATTTGTCGTTCGTGTCCGAGGCCGTGGGGCCACCGTTCTGCGCATGAAGAGCTTGGGCGTTGAGAAAGAGGCTTGTGGTTGCGAACAGGAGTGCTGCTGCCGTGCGGCGGACGTGCATCGGGACGACCTCTCATTGTGAATGCTACGACAGGGTAACAAAGACCAAGCCTGCGCCTTGCATACCGCGCGAAGCGTCCTATGACGGAGGAGTAAACAGATCTATGAAGTATGTGCAGCTTGGATCCACGGGAGTGCGCGTTTCTCCCTTTTGCCTGGGCATGATGACCTATGGTTCGAAGAAGTGGCGCGAATGGGTGCTGGAGGAGGAGGAATCGCGGCCGTTCGTGCAGCGAGCCGTTGAATCCGGAATCAACTTCTTCGATACGGCGGATGTGTACTCGCTTGGCGAGAGCGAACGGATTACGGGGAAGCTGTTGCGGGAGTTCGTTCCGCGCCGCGACGACTTTGTGCTGGCGACCAAGGTCTTCAACCCCATGAGCGATGCGCCCAACGATCGGGGGTTATCGCGCAAGCACATCCTTGCCTCGATAGACCAAAGCCTCGAGCGGCTGGGCGTGGATTACGTGGACCTTTACCAAATCCATCGTTTTGACAACGAAACGCCGATTGAAGAGACCTGCGAAGCGTTGGATGAAGTCGTAAAGACCGGAAAGGCCCTGTACATCGGCGCATCGAGCATGTACGCCTGGCAGTTCCAAAAGATGCTCGCGTTCCAGAAACAGAACGGCTTGGCGCGCTTTGTGACCATGCAAAACCACTACAACCTGGTGTACCGGGAAGAGGAACGCGAGATGATTCCGCTGTGCCTTGACCAGGGCGTTGGATGCATACCATGGAGCCCGCTGGCGCGCGGGTTCCTTACCGGGTCCCGCAAGCGTGGCGACGGCAAAAGCGAGACCACGCGGGCACGTACCGATGATTTCGGGCACGGACTGTATTACCGCGACACCGATTGGGACGTGGTGGATCGCCTCGCCGAGATCGCGGCCGCACGCGGGGTGAAGCCGGCGCAGATCGCCCTAGCCTGGGTCATGGGCAAACCCGGAATCAGCTCTCCCATCATCGGCGCCAGCAAGCTGTACCAGCTCGAGGACGCCCTGGGCGCGCTTGAGATCAAGCTGAGCGATGAGGAAGTGAAGCGGCTGGAGGAACCCTATGAGCCGCACCCGATTCTGGGTCATAGCTGAAGCAGTTTGCTTTACCAAGACTGTTCTTCAGCGATACGCGTGAGACCCGCTTCCAAGGCGGGTCTCATGTTGTTTGCGGGAGCCCAGAAGTCATCACTGGACTGCTTTCTAGTAATGCCACAAGAAGGGGAGTGACGACATCGAGGTGTCCATCTAGTCTCAGGATCAGTCTGGTGAGCACACATCCGCGTATTGCGGAGTACGTGGATGTGGGCAACCCAGACCCCGTTTTTCCTGGCCGAACGTAGATTGTCCGGCTCCGTCGACTGCCTCCACAGACACCTGGGACTTTCGCTTGCCGCCGAGCCGTTTCGCAAGCTTCTTGTATCACTTCTTCCTGTGCCGGCGTGACGCACTTGCCACCCCACGCCGGCGCAGGATTTTCTCATTTGCCTTTTCCTTGGTCATCACGATCGGTGCAGGAAGCCACGCGCAGACCATGGCTCCGGCCGGAGCTTTGGGAAATGCCAACGCCGCCAGGGCGCGTTCCAAACAGTTCCTATCCGGGCGTAGGGTTGCGCCTGAAGCTGCTTCCACGCGTCTTATCAGTCCCGCACAGGCGCTGGGCCGCGCTCGCATTGCAGCCTCTGCTGCCGGTACAGCGCATGTGTCCGCGACGGTAAGTCTCTCAACGCCCTGGACGGCGCTGGGGCCAGGGACGGTCACTTCCGACCTTTACGGTCCGGTCACGGGCAGGATCACCTCCATTGTTGTGGATCCCAACGACTCCACCGGCAACACCGTCTGGCTGGGGACCACGGGAGGCGGCGTTTGGAAGAGCACAAACGCGGCAGCTGCCGCAGCCACAGCCAGCTTTGTCCCGCTTACGGACACGTTACCGGTGTTTTCAGCAAATGCTGGTACAGCCATCCTGCCCTCGCTCTCGATTGGCGCAATGGCCATTCAGTCGGTAGCGAATCCTGTCGTGCTCGCCGGCACCGGTGACCCGAACGACGCCACGGACTCCTACTACGGCGAGGGCATTTTGCGCTCTGCCGACGGCGGCCAGACCTGGACGCTCGCAACCGAATCGCAGGACGGCGTAAACGGCCAGCACACTTTCGCCGGTCTCGCCACTGCGGCCATTGCGTGGAGTACGGCAACTCCCACCCTGGCCGTAGCCGCGCTTTCTACTTCGGGAGAGGGCGAGATCGTTGGCGCAACGGCGACCGGCGCCGTTCCGGGACTCTACTATTCCACCGACGCCGGCGTGACCTGGCAGACGGCCATCGTCAAAGACGGTACGCAGGTCGTTCAGGCCCCATCGATCGAAGGAACAAGCCAGGTAGGCGCGCCTGCGACTTCGGTGGTGTGGAACGCGCAACGAGGGATGTTTTTCGCTGCCGTGCAGTTTCACGGCTACTACAGCTCGGCTGATGGCCAGAACTGGACGCGTCTCGCCCAGCAGCCCGGGACGGGCTTGACCACGGCCAACTGCCCGACCGGTACAGGCGGTCAGGGCAGCATCAACTGTCCTGTTCTTCGGGGAACTCTGGCAATCCAGCCCGTAACGGGGGACTTGTATGCGCTCACGGTAGATGTTAACGAGAACGATCAGGGCCTCTGGCAAGATCTCTGTCAGGCGGATGCCAACGGCCACTGCGCCACCGCGAGCCCCACCTTCGGCACACGGCTGGATGGCGGCGCGTTGGACGTGGGCCAGGGAGCCGTGGGCGGGTCGCAACAGATAGTACAGGGAAGCTATGACCTTTCCCTCCTCGCTACTCCGGCTGGAAGCGGCGGAACGGTTCTGTTCGCAGGCACCATCGATCTGTACCGGTGCACAATCGCCGCGGGTGCAACCTCCTGTACATTTCGGAACACAACCAACGCGGGGAACGGGTGCAATGCCACCTCGGCGGTAGCTCCTGCGCAACACGCACTCGCTGCGGTGGCACAGACCTCGGGCCAACCGCTTGTTTACATAGGAAATGACGGTGGGCTTTGGCGCTCAACCGATGGCGTTGCCGAGACCGGTTCCGTGTGCGCCTCAACGGATGCCGCGCATTTCCAGAACCTAAATCCAGCAATTGGAGCGAACGGATCGCTTGCAGAGGTCGTCGGGTTTGCGCAGGATCCCAGCCAAAACGGTACCCTCCTGGCTGGCCTTGGCACCCTCGGCTCCGCCGGGAGCACGACAGCGGTCACGGTGCCGGCGTGGATGCAGCTCTCCGAAGGGGAAGGTGGACTCCCGCAGATCGATCCCATTTCCCCGGCAAACTGGTATGCCGAGATCGGCGCAGGGATCAACCTCAAAAGCTGCCCGTCAGGTGCCGCTTGCACCGCAGCCAACTTCACCGGTTCGTCCGATATCGGGGCAATCCAGACAGGGTACGATGCCGCTTTATTAAGCGCACCGGTCGTGCTGGACCCGCAAGCCCCTTCGAGCGTTCTCGCTGGAAGCTGCCGTGTGTGGAGGGGACAGGCGCAGAATGGCGCGAGTTGGACCTCTGCCAACGCGCTCAGCCCGGCCATGGACGGCGACACAACCCCATGCACCGTGACCAGCGCGCTGATCCGCTCTATCGGCGCGGGTGGCCCGGTCGCATCTGGAAGCAGCGCGGGCAGCGCGGCCAATCTGGGGTCCGAGGTCCTCTATGCGGGCATGGCGGGCAGCAGCGACGGCGGCGGTACGCTTCCCGGTCACATTTTTGTCACTCAATCAGCGAACAAGGCGAACAGCAGCACGGCATGGCTGGACGTTACCGGCAGTCCCGTACAGGGCAGCGCGCTGGCCTTTAACGCTTCCGGCTTTGACCTCTCTTCGGTCGTTGTGGATTCACACGACGCCACAGGGGCCACGGTCTACGCCACGGTGATGGGTTTCGGCTCCGGTCCGCGCGTCTACCGCTCAACGGATTTCGGCTCGCATTGGACAAATTTGCATGCCAACCTGCCAGACGCGCCCGCAAGCGGTTTGGTCATCGATCCGAACGATGCCAATACGGTGTATGTTGCGCTGGACACTGGTGTGTACGCTACCCAGGCGGTAGCTACCTGTTCTACGCAGAACTGCTGGAGCCTCCTGGGAAGTGCTTTACCGAACGCTCCTATCACTCAATTGCAAGCGGCGCCTGAACTTCCCACCGGGGACGGCAGGGTAGGCATGCTGCGCGCCGGAACCTACGGTCGAGGCATATGGCAAATCCCGCTGCTGACAGCGCACAGTCTGCTCCAACCGGAGCTGAGCGCCTCGCCGGCCTCATTGGCCTTTTTGTCCGAGCCCGTTGCCACGCAAAGCAGTGCGCTTTCCGTTACCCTGCTCAGCTATGGCAATGCCCCTGCCCTGGTCACATCTGTGGCTATCACCGGTGACTTTGTCGAGACCGACACATGCTCCGGACAGACAGTAGCTGCAGGCTCCAACTGCACCGTTTCAGTAAGTTTTGCCCCTACAGCCACCGGTGGTCGTTCGGGTTTGCTCACGATTTACGCCAATGTGCCGGGAGGGCAGGTCACGGTGCCCTTGAGCGGCACAGGCCTTGCACCTGCGGCCGTGGTGTTGAACCCGATACAAATGAATTTCGGTTCCATCCTTGTGAATCAGACTTCCAGCTCGCAGATTGTCACGATTTCCAATACCGGGGGGAACGCGGCAACCCTGCAGACTCCGACAATCTCCGGCGACTTCGCCATCGGAGCCAACACCTGCGGCACGTCCCTGCCGTCGCAGACAGGATGTTCGATCGTCATCACTTTCACGCCAACCGCAAGCGGCACGCGCACAGGCGTCCTCACGGTAGTGGATAGCGCGGGAACACAGACCCTGCAACTGATGGGAATCGGGCAGAGTCCTGCGACGGACACGCTGACGCCGGGCAGCCTAAGCTTTACTGCACAACAGGTCGGCACCACCAGCGCGGCACAGCAAATTACCTTGTCGAATGCGGGCGACGTGCCCCTCACGCTTATCAACGCCGTCATCGCCGGAGGTGACTTCACGGCAACCAACGCGTGTGGCACGTCGCTTGCGGCACACAGCAGTTGCGCCGTGAATGTCTCCTTCGTGCCAACTGCAACAGGGACGCGTACCGGCACCTTGCAAGTCACCGATCAGTTCCGCATCCAAACAGTTTCGCTATCCGGAGCCGGCGTTGCGCCGCCAGGCATCTCCATCAGTCCGTCTACCGTAAGCTTCGTCAACACCGGTGTTGGACTCGCTTCCTCCGGAACGACCCTGACTCTATCGAACAATGGCGGCCTTCCACTCACAGTGGCTTCAACGGTCATTACCGGCGATTTCAATGTGGCGGCGAATACCTGCGGAACTTTCATCGCACCCGGAAGCGCCTGCAATCTCACCGTCGTGTTCTCACCTAGAGCGGCTGGAACACGTACAGGAACGCTTACAGTTACAGACAACGCATCCACAGGAACGCAAACGGTGACCCTGACCGGTACGGGCATCGACTTCAACCTGGCCATGGACGGAGCGCCCTCGGTCACGGTCAGCGACGGAAGCATCGCGACGTATCCCTTGCTCCTCACCTCCGTCACGGGGCTGAGCGGCGGAGTCGCTTTGGCCTGCACCGGAGCACCCGCAAATTCGGTTTGTACAGTAAACCCATCGACCGCGCAATTAGGCGGGAGTGTGCCTGTTTCCGTCACCATTCAGACAGGAGTCTCAACTGCTTTCAGGCAAGATTCACCGATTTTGTTCGGTAACCGCGGCCGGATTGTCTTCGTGCTCTTGTTTCCTGTATGGGCTCCCCTCCTTCGCCGGCGCCGCGGTCGACGAGGCCTGCGTGGAGCACTGATGGCAGGGCTCCTTTGCGCTGCTCTTGGGAGCCTGGCGGGATGCGGGTCAACCCGGCTGATCCCAATCTCCGGGACCGGCGGCGGCGGTGCTGGCGGTGGAGGCGGTCTAACCTCACCCAGCACGCCAGGAACCTACCCCATCACCGTTACGGGAACTGCAAGCGGCGTAAATCATGCCGTGGCGCTGACGCTTGTGATTCAGTAACACTATTGCGAGCTCCATCGCGAGCCGACAAACAGCATAGGAGGACCGAAAACAGCACAGTCAATCAACTCTGCGGGCATACCCCTGCCAGCTTCCAAAATGATGAGCATCGAACCTCGTTGAGGTTCCCCATGCAAGGTTTTACAGGACACCAGCTCCTCGGTGCCTTTCTCGCGATCGCAGTTGTGCTGCTCGCCGCCCGGGGTATGGCCGAGCTTTGCCGCAAGCTGCGTCAACCCGAGGTGCTGGGCGAACTGCTAGGGGGCTTTGTCATCGGTCCCTCGATCCTGGGAGCGCTCTTTCCCGCAGCCTACGCAACGCTTTTCCTGAATCCGGCTGTGTCCATGGCGTTGGCTCTGCTGTCCTGGATCGGCGCGATCCTTTTGCTGATGATCGCCGGAATGGAAGCCGATCTCGCCATTCTGAAGCAGAAGGTAGTTCCCGGTTTGCTGGCCGCCGCGGGTGCCATGGGGGCCTCGATCGGCTGCGGCGTCTTCCTCGGCAGGAAGGTTTTCGGACTGGAGCGCACAAATGCCTTCTTCCTCGGGCTGGTGCTTTCCGTAACAGCGGTCAGCGTCGTAGCCAAGCTTCTGATTGAGCGCGAGGCGCTTCGGCGCGATTACGCCCAGGTGATGCTCGCAGCCGGCATCGCGGGCGAGGTGGTTGTCTGGCCCTTGATCTCCATCGTCTCTTCGGTTCAGCACCGGGCCAATCCCTGGGTAGCCGGTTTGAAGTCGACCTCCCTCGCGCTAGCTTTCTTTGCGTTGATGTTTACTCTGGGGCGCCGTTTTCTTCACTGGGCCATGCGCCGCGTCGCCGACTCCACCGGTATTCCCAATGGGGAGCTCTCCCTGGTCTTGGTCCTGCTGTGTCTGGCTGCGGCCTCAACCACCATGCTCGGTCTTCACCCCTTGCTGGGAGCTTTCGTCTTCGGCGTGTTGCTCGGGAAAGCACCAAGGGCCACCGTCGCTCTGAAAGAACGCATCCAGGCCATCACCATTGCCTTCTTCGCTCCCATCTTTTTCGGCTTGGCAGGCATGCGCGTCAATCTTTTTCACCTTCGGGGCGCTCGCTCCCTGGAGGCGATCCTTGCCCTCTTTGCAGTGGCCGGCGCCGCAAAGATCGTGCTTGGCTCCCTTGGGGCAAGAGCTGGATCCTTGCCGCTTTGGGAGGCAGCCACCGTTGGGGTAGGGCTTAACCTGAAGGGCGGCACCGACGTCGTAGTCGCGATCGTCGGGACGGAGTTGATGCTGTTGTCCTCCGATCTCTACACTGTCTATGCGGTTGTCGCGATTCTCACCGTCATCGCCTGTCCGCCGCTCATGAATTGGCTCGCGGCCAAGACCCAGCCGGGAGAAGGGGAACTCCGTCGACTCAATCGCGAGGAGGCCCGCAAATTGGCCTACCTTGCCGACCGCGAGCGCGTGCTCTTGCCGCTCGCTCCGGAACTTCTGCCGGCATTGCCCGCCCGGCTGATCGCAGCCATTGCCACAGCCAAGCACGCCGAAAACGAGCTTTTCGATGTGACGGAATTGTCCTTTACCGAAGACATCTCCATCACCAGGGCCGGAACGCCTGATGACGTGGTGCAAGCTTCCAGTCTGCTTTCGCACGCAGCCGATTTCGAGCACGTTGGTCTGGAGCGGATTTCCTCATCAGAACCGGATCTCTTCACGGCGATCGAAGCTGCGGCAGAAAATCAGCAGCTTGTGGCCTTGGGAGCGAGCAAGGTCACCGCCGAGGTGGTTCTAAGCTTTGGCGATCTGCAGGACCGTGTTCTTCGCGAGATCCAGGCTGACGTTCTCCTGACGATTGCTGAAAAAGCGGAGACACTGCCCATCCGAAGAATCCTCGTTCCCATCAACGGCTTACAGCACTCCTTGTCTGCCGCAGACGTCGCTGCTTACATCGGCAAGGGCTGCGATGCTGAAGTTGTGCTGTTTAATGTGATGGCCCCGCGGCTGGGTCCGCTGTTTTGGCGAGAGCGTAAACACCGCGATCTACTGCAAGCCGGCTACACCATCACACGCGAGGCCACGTCCCGCATCGCGCGTTTGGATGTACGCCATTCAGACCAGGTGGTCTTGGCGAGCACCCCTGCAGAGGCCGTCATGGCAGAGCTCGAACGCCAGCCCTACGATCTCATGGTCCTAGGAGGCGTTCTGCGTTCCAGTGAGCGAGGCATCTCGCTTGGCAGAACGGTCGAATTCCTTCTTCATACAGTGAAGATCCCGCGTGTCCTGCTGATCTCGCGTTCCGTAGAAATCGGCGCTTGAGTCTCACTTTAGCGTTCTACAGGAACACCGGTTGTGAGCTTCTCAAAGACGATCATGTAGTCGTTCTGGTCGCCCTTGGTGAAGTCATACAGCCCGACATAGTGGAAACCGGAGCGCTCCACCTCACGGCGGACCACGTCAGCGTTAATTCCGTGGTCAGCCCCATTGCCCGGATGATCGATGACGCCGAAGCGTCCGCCCGGCCTGAGCGCTCGCTGGAGCACGGATAACAGCATCGGCGGATGAGCAATCTCGTGATAAACCCGAAGCATCAACGCCGCATCCAGCGAATCGGGAGCGAACTTCGGGTCGTCCGGTGTGCCCAGAACCGGGGTGATCTGCGGCAGATGCTCTTTCTGTGCGCGGTCACGGATCGAGTCCACGGCGTGCGGATTGATGTCCTCGGCAAAGACATGGCCAGCAGGCCCAACACGCCGCGCCGCGCGCACCGAAAACCATCCACCCCCCGCACCAATATCGGCAACCGAGGACCCGGGATGCAGGCGCAGCGCGTCCAATACGCGATCGGTCTGCAGGAGCTTGTCGCGGTTCGGTTCCTCGAAGACGCTTAGGTCGCCTGTGTAAGGCTGGCTCGTTGGGTGCTCCGGTGGCGCGGGTGTCTGGGCGTGGACGGCGAGCGTAAGCGTAAGAACGGCGAGAAGGGCACAGCGTACAGGGCGCATAATTGTTAGACGCGCTTCCAGGTACGTTGCGCAAGAGGAAAGCGCGAAGAACACCCCGCAGACCGCCGGCACCCATCTGCAACCTTAAGAGGGACAGGGTAGCAGTCGAGCTTGCAGTTGCATTTAACTTGTTGATTTGATGGTGGGCACAGCAGGATTTGAACCTACGACTTCCACCGTGTGAAGCTACCCAGATCAAGCTTTCAACGACTTACAAGACTGCGGGGACTGCCGAAACACGCAGAAGTCGTTCAGGACGCGGGATGGTGTGGGTCGGCCTGTGGGCTGAGCGCGGTTCGAGGGTTTCACAATTGTGTTCGCCTTTCATTCGCCTATAATCCTCCTCATGGGAGTCTGCCGCTGCACTGTCTCTTTCACCG
>CAXUDN010000070.1:0-1966 GCA_964249715.1 uncultured Acidobacteriaceae bacterium | reverse complement strand
TCGACGGCATAGCCCATGAGGTATCGATCCATGCCGACTCTCTTTATGAGGCGGTCGGGATGGCGGTGTCGGAATTCCGGTCTGGCGGTATAGCGGAGGCCGCACCGGGCGCTCTGACCGAGTTCACCATAAGTGTGCATCGCCCTGCGCTCAGCCACAAGCTCAAAGTAAAACAGGTATCAAGCTGGGCGGATGGAGGCGGCAAGAGCCCCCAGGACACGATCCGGCGCGCGCGGGTGAAGCAGTTGTTGCTTTCGAAGGTGCCACGATCTTGAGTTCAGGCCTAGATTTCAACCGCCTTACCGTATGGAAGGAATTGCACCATGAGCGCTACACTCGCTTATTGGAGTTTTCACATGAACTGTCCGACTTGTGGCTCCGCGCTGTCAGAGCGGGGCTTCTTCTGTAAGGCCTGTGCTGCCCAGGCTCGCTGCTTTTCTTGTAAGGAGATTCTGGAGCCTGAAGCTGCAGCCTGTGTCGAATGCGGCACTACTGTCGGATCTCGTCCCGCTAACGGAGTCCCAAGTGCGACGAATATCGCGACGGCTCCTGCGCACCGCAACACTATCGCTTTCCGTGAGGACCGAAATAGCCGTTCGTTTGAGGCTTCACTCACCGACCATGCCATGCAGGGCATTGGCGGAGTTCTGGGTGAATTCATCGTTCAGCGCGCATCTCCGCAGGGCGTTCAATCCCAGAGGCGTGTGAACCGAGAGATCGAAGTTCTGCCGTCGAACACATTACCAGCCAGCACGGTCATAGAAGGTGAGACGGAGACTGTCGACACCTTGCCCCCGTCCGCAAACGTGGTTCCGCCACCATCGCAGGAGAATCCCGAGAGGCCGCGCCTCCTCAGGATCTTCACAGTGAAGGGCGACTCTTTCGAGCTCAGTGACAATCGCCTGAAAGCCAAGTCTGGTGCTGAATACCTGCGCAGGCTCACTTACCTGTTCCTCTACGCTCACGAGATTTGGGGAAGACCTGAAACCAACGAAGCGGAACTGAAGAGGATTCTCAAGGCAGCAAAGATCTGGGATGAGTCCGGCAACGCCAATCGATGGCTCAATAAGCGCAATGGGATCACGAATGGCGACGAGGATAAGGTGAAGTTAATCGCCTCCGGGCGCGAAGAGGCTGTCAAGACCCTGAATGAAGCACACGACACGAATGTTCCTGATACCTGGAACCCCGATAAGAACACTCCTAAACCCCGGCCAGCAGCGAAGAAGCAACAGAAGAAGGCGTGATGCCACTAACGCCGAAGCAGCTGAAAACCGAACTCGCGATTGCCGTTGATCCCGCATTTGCCGAGGCGATCATTGACAGCTATGTGGAAATGCAACAGCGCTTCTTAGCCGGCGACTGGCAACCAAGCGAGCTGGATGGCGGGCGCCTTTGCGAGGCCGTCGCGCGAGCCGTATACCAGCTTGATAGCGGAACGGCCACACACAGCCAGCTTCCGAAGGAATTGTGCGAAAAGATAGAAGACGAAAAGAACATCCGCCCGCATAATCTGGGCCAGCCGGATCGTCTCCATATAACGAAAGCAATCACTTTGGTCTATAAGTTCCGCTCTTCGCGCGGTTCGGTTCATATCTCTCCGCTCTACAGCGCCGACTATATGGACTCGATGCTCATGGTGCATGCGGGCAAGTGGATACTGGGAGAATTCTTGCGGCTTACGTGGACGAAGGATAAGGCGCTTATAGCCGAAACCATCGCCCAGATCGTTCAACTCGAATTCTCACTCATCCACGAGCTCGAGGGTGTACCGCTGGTTCTCGAAAAGGTCAGTGCTCCAGTCGAGGTTCTCCTGCTGTTGAACCATGCCGACGGTCATAAGCTAACGCGAGACGAACTGACAGCCCAATGCAAGAACAACACCTCCGGCGCAGTCAGCACCGCCGTAAATAGATTGCTGAAGACGAACGAAATCAGGACCACGCCGACTTCAGGAGAGGTAGCG
>CAXUDN010000069.1:2168-19421 GCA_964249715.1 uncultured Acidobacteriaceae bacterium | reverse complement strand
AGAGCTAGCCTCGCCGGTTGTGGACTCCCGTTCGCGCCGGCGGGGCTGATTTTTTGGACCCAAGCTGGTCCGTCTCAGCAGGGAGCAGTAGAGTGGAATGCTGTGAAGGCTAACCTTTTAGGTAGTTTTGAAACAGGATGCGTGTGACTGCGCCTCTCTCAGCCCCGAGGCGCGGCGTTGGGCTGGCTTGCGGCATAGGTTGCCTGCTGGCGCCAGGCCTCTCTGGATGCGGCAGCCTTGGAGTGGATAATTCACTGAGCGCAGCACAGATCCGTTTTGTACAGGTCTCGCAGGGCGGGCCAGAGATGGACTTCTACATCAATGGGGCCGGAGCCGCGTACAGTTTGGGTTTTGCCAGCTTTACGTCCTACCTGCCGGTGAGTCCCGGAGAAGCAAGTCTGGGCGTGACCAAGGCAGGGAGCGGGCAGCCGTTGGCGGGGACGCAGGGCGGATTGAGCGGCGGCCACCAGTACACGGCGGTGCTCAGTCATGGCCTGGGCAATTTGCGGGAAAGCGTCTTTGCGGACCAGGACGCGCCTGCGCCGCCAGGGCAGATTGCCCTGCGAGTGCTGAACGAGGTGGAAGCGGTTCCCTCAGTGAGCATTTATGTCATCCCGGCGGGTACCGGGACGGGTGGAGCTTCGCCGGCTTCGGTGTTCAGCCTGGCTGCAGGAGCAGCAAGTGGGTACGTGAATGTTCCAGCGATTGGGGGCTACACGGTGACGGCGACGGTCGCGGAAGGCACCTTGAACCTGCCGATTGGGAGTGTCAACGTGAAGGCGGGTTCAGGAGCGGTTCGGACTGTCGTCTTTGCTGGAGCCATGCAGAGCGGCGGTCATGGTGTGGTGGGGTTTGCTCTCGAGGACGTGAACGCGCCGTAGTGCAAGGTCGAGATGGGTATACGCAAAACGGCCACGCTCCCGAGCGTGGCCGTTCTTGCGGTGTCTAAAGCTAGTAGCGGTAATGATCGGTCTTGTAGGGACCGTCAACGGGAACTCCGATGTAGTCGGATTGTTTTTTGCTCAGCGTTGTAAGTTTCACGCCGATCTTCTCCAGATGGAGGCGGGCTACCTCTTCGTCGAGCTTCTTGGGTAGAACGTAGACGCCGATTTTGTACGTGTCCTTGTTGGCCCAGAGATCCATCTGCGCGAGCGTCTGGTTGGAGAAGCTGTTGCTCATGACGAAGCTGGGGTGACCGGTGGCGCAGCCTAGATTCACCAGGCGGCCTTCGGCGAGGACGAAGATAGAGTTGCCGTTGGGGAAGGTGAACATGTCCACCTGCGGCTTGATGTTGGTGTGCTTGACGTCCTTGGCGGATTGCAGCTCGGACATTTGGATTTCATTGTCGAAATGACCGATGTTGCAAACGATGGCCTGGTCCTTCATCCCCTGCATGTGCTCGAAGGTGATGATGTCCACGTTGCCGGTGCAGGTGACGTAGATATCGCCGCGGCCCAGCGTTTCTTCGATTGTGGTGACTTCGTAGCCTTCCATGGCGGCCTGGAGGGCGTTGATGGGGTCGACCTCGGTGACGATGACGCGGGCACCCATGCCACGGAGGGAGTGGGCGGAGCCTTTGCCTACGTCGCCGTAGCCGCAGATCACGGCGACTTTGCCGCCCATCATGACGTCGGTGGCGCGCTTGATGCCGTCGGCGAGCGATTCCTTGCAGCCGTAGAGGTTGTCGAACTTGGATTTGGTGACGGAGTCGTTGACGTTGATGGCCGGCACGAGAAGCTTGCCCTGCTCGAGCATCTTGTAGAGGCGATGGACGCCGGTGGTGGTCTCTTCGGAGACGCCGCGCCAGTCCTTGGCTACACGAGTCCAGCGCTGCGGGTCCTCGTCGTGGATCTTCTTGAGGAGGGTCTTGATGACGGCTTCTTCGTGGGAATCAGCGTTGGCATCGACCCACTCGCGCTCACCTTTTTCGAGTTCCACACCTTTGTGGATGAGAAGGGTGACGTCGCCGCCGTCGTCAACGACGAGTTGGGGGCCGAGGCCACCTTCGTGGCGAAGGGCCTGATCGGTGCACCACCAGTACTCTTCGAGGGTCTCGCCTTTCCAGGCGAAGACCGGGACGCCGGTGGCAGCGATGGCGGCGGCGGCGTGGTCCTGGGTGGAAAAGATGTTGCAGCTGGCCCAGCGGACCGTTGCGCCTAGGTCAACCAGTGTCTCGATGAGGACGGCAGTCTGGATGGTCATGTGCAGGGAGCCGGTGATGCGCACATCGGCCAGGGGCTTTTCGGGCGCGTATTTGCGCCGGATGCTCATGAGGCCAGGCATTTCCTGTTCGGCAATCGAGATTTCCTTGCGTCCCCACTCGGCGAGTGAGATGTCAGCGACCTTATAGTCGAGCCCAACCTGCTCCAGAACTGCAGTTGCCATGATGTTGTCTCCTTGACTGTATGCGTTCTAAGGGTACCAAACCGAGAACTGCATCCGTGCCTTCTCAGGTAGGAGGTCAACAAGGGAGGAGTTGAGATGCGTGGGATGGTACCCCCGCAAAGTTCGCAAAGACTTCCAAACAAATGACTTAAGCAAGAGCCGTCCTGCAAAGTATTCATTTTAAACGGGTTGCAGGTAAAGTATTCATTTTGTTCACTTTAAAGCCTACGCCCGACTCGGCGCATTCCGGCTCCAGGATCAATCTAGCTGATTGGGCCCTTATTCTATGCAAGTCGCGGGGCAGCTTTCTGGCACACCCCGCGTCAGGAAGATGGAAGCTTTTCTTAACCCAAGTGATCTTTTCGCTCAGGATCAGTTTCGCGGCGTAGCTCCCGGAAGACCTCGTCTGTGCGGCGCGCAAGTGCTTCGGCGTTGGCCGAGTTTTCGATGAGGATGCAGTCAGTGCAGACGCCGGGTTCGATTCGCTGGGAGGCGAGGCGGGCGAGGGCGTCGGCGCGGAGGGCGGCTTGCTCATCCGGCGCGAGGCGTCGGTTGCCGGCGACCCGCGCTATGAAGCGAGAAATTTTGAGCTCATCCGGCGCGGTCACGAGAAGGATGCGGTCGAAGCGTTCGCGCCAGGGTTGGTCGCCCCCGGCGTGTTTCGTCTGGAAGATCAGAGCGGACTCGATAACGACGATGGCATGGGGATCGTTGCGGGCGATGGAAACGAGTTGGCGCTCCTGTTCGGCGAGGACAGCGGGATGAATGATGGCGTTGAGTTCTTCGACGCGAGGGTGTTCCGGGTCAAAGGCGAGACGGGCGAGGGCAGGCCGGTCGAGGTTGCCGTCCGGAAGGAGAACGGACGGTCCAAAGTGATCGATGATGGACCTGTAGACGGGATGATGGGGCTTCATCATGGCGCGGGCCATCTCGTCGGAACTGAGAACGATGGCGCCGTGTGAGGCGAGCATGCGGGCGACAGTGGATTTGCCGCTGCCCAGCTCGCCGGTGAGGCCTACGCGGAGCATAGTTATATGCCGCGCCGGAAGCGGGCTGCTTTAACGGTATTGGACATGAGCATGGCGATGGTGAGCGCGCCGACGCCGCCGGGGACGGGCGTGTAGGCGCCGGTGATGGCGAAGGCGCGCGGGTCTACGTCACCGATCACGGTGGATCCGCGTTTGCGGAAGCCTTCGATACGGTTGGCGTACTCGGGTGTGTCGGGCGGGAAGTACCTTTCAACTTCGGCTTCGCCGGTGAGGCGATTGATGCCGACGTCGATGACGGTCGCGCCGGGCATGATCATATCGGCGGTGAAGAAGCCGGGGACGCCGATGGCGACGATGAGCAGTTCGGCGTCGCGGGTGTGGCGTGCAACGTCGCGGGTAAGCGAGTGACAGATGGTGACAGTAGCCTGTTCGTTCATGAGAAGAAGACTCATAGGCTTGCCGACGATATTGGACTTGCCGACCATTGTGGCGCGGACGCCAGCCAGCGGAATGCCATTGCGCTTAAGAACCTGGAGGATGCCGGCGGGGGTGCAGGGCGCGAGGACTTCCTCTACCGGAGCGCCGTGGAGCAGGCGGCCGCCATTGAGCGGGTGAAAGCCGTCGACATCTTTGCGTGGATCGACGGCTTCGAGAATTTGATTGGTGTTGACGTGTGCGGGCAGGGGAAGCTGCACAAGGATGCCGTCGATCTCGTCACGGCCATTGAGGTCGCGAACAATGGCGAGGAGCTCTTCTGTGGTGATGGTGGTGGGAGGCGTGATGAGCTCGGAGTGCAGCCCGAGCTGGCCGCAGGTTTTGATTTTGCTGCGAACGTAGATTTGCGAGGCGGGATTTTCGCCAACCAGCACGACGGCCAGGCCGGGCTGGTGTCCCTGAGCAGTCATCTCGCGTACGCTTTGGGCTACCTCGGCCTTGATTTCAGTGGCGATTGCGATGCCATCGAGGACGCGGGGAGCTTGGACAACTTCGAGCATGGCATCAGGATAGCGTGGTGGGGAGATTCCTGTTACCGCGGCTTTCCTTCCCAAGCCACATCCAAAACGGCTCGTGCAACGTAACACACATGTGAGCGTGAGGGTTGCAGAAATAAGGAAAGGACGGAAAACTATGCGACGTTATCCGTCCTCTAAGCCAACAACCGCTGCCACTTAAGCGCACGGGAGAGGAGACCGGTGAGCGACGGACAGGATAAAAGTTTGGTTGAACGATTTACACCGACTGACCTGCTTGCACTACGAGGCGAGTTGCTGCGGTCAGGTGTTGACTCTTTTCAGGCTGCAGAGATCGTATGCAGTTTTCTTAGCGGACGAGGTTATGGTATTTCGTCGCATGAGGCGCGTAATGTGGCTTCGAAAATTGAGGTACCCGGGGTAACTGCAGAGCATATACAGGCTGAATTGGAACGTGTTGCGCAAGTAATGTGAGGAGAACGAGCTCCGCGGGAGCGACACATGGGGGTGATGTGCCGTCAAAGCTGAAATGCGGGTTATTGTTGCTGCAGTTTTCTTGATCGTCACAGGGACTTTGTCGCTTGCGCAGTCTGGCCCGTCATTGGCTGGAAGCTCTCCCGTCCTGTTGCGGAATGTGCGTCTGCTGGATGGCACCGGAGGACCTCCGCGCCCGGGTGTGACGGTCGTGATGGCGGCCGGAAAGATCCTGCAGGTCTGCGAAACTGGGCAAAAATGTCAACTCCCGGCGGACGCGACCGAGATTCCGGTTCCCGCGGAAGCTACCGTGATGCCGGGGCTCATCGCGGGCCACGCGCACCTTGCGCTCTTGAACGGGCAGGGGCAGTTCGACGCTACGGAGTACACGGAACCGCACGTACTGGCGCAGTTGCAGCAGTACCAGCGCTATGGTGTGACCACGGTCGTTTCCCTGGGAGCGAACCGTGACCTGGTGTGGTCTCTGCGCGACCGGCAGCGGGCTGGCGAGTTGGGCGGCGCGACTTTGCTTACCGTTGGTCGTGGCATTGGCGTCCCTGGGGGTTTTCCGCCGTTCGCGGCGGCGCCGGACCAGTTAGACCGGCCAGCTACGCCGGAAGATGCGCGAGCGGATGTGGACCGTGCGGCCGGGCGCCATGCCGACCTGGTAAAGATCTGGATCGACTCAAACCACGGAAAGCTGCCGGAGATGAGCGATGCGATTGCGCGGGCGGTGATTGCTGAAGCGCACCAGAAGGGTTTGCGGGTTGCCGCTCACGTTTACGCGCTTGAAGATGCGCGTCGTTTGGTGAATGAAGGGGTGGACGTTCTAGCCCACTCGGTACGGGACAAGCCGGTGGATGCGAGCTTCGTGGCTCTGCTGAAAGCGAAGGGCGTCTGGTACATTCCGACGTTGACGGTGGATGAAAGCTTCTTCGTGTTTGCGGATCAGCCGGAGTTGTTGAACGACCCGCAGCTGGTTGCGGCTTTACCTGCGTCGCAGCTGGCGATTCTGAAGAGTGCGGGATATCGCGACAAGGTTAAGTCTGACCCTGCGACTCCGCAGCATCGGCAGGATTTTGCGACAGCGTCGCGCAACCTGAAGACACTGTATGACGCCGGGGTAAATGTTGGCTTTGGAACGGACTCTGGTGCGGCGTTGGGGAGGGTTCCGGGATATTCGGAGCAGAGGGAGTTGGGATTGATGGTGCGGGCGGGCTTAACGCCTTTGCAGGCGATTCGGTGCGCCACCGCACGGAACGGGGAAATGTTGCGAATCCATGCCGGTGTAGTAAAGGCGGGGGAACGGGCTGATCTGTTGGTGGTGAACGGGGATCCGTCCGTAGATATTGGGGCGGTGAGCCGGATTGTGGCGGTGTATGAGGGAGGGGACCAGGTGGGACGGTAAAAGAAGCTGAACTCTCAAAGCAAAAGCCCGGCGTTGGCCGGGCTCTTGCATTTCGTAATGATCGATTAGGAAGCTACGAGTGCTGTGCCCAAGCGGTCTTGCCAGGGGTCGATGACGATCTTTGTGACACTGTCTTTCTTGTCACGCCAGATCTTGTACATGTCGCCTGCTTCTTCAATGCCGATGCGATGGGAGATGAGGAAGCTCGGGTCGATCTCCTTGTTCTCAATGCGTTGCAGCAAGGGGCGAAGGTACTTGTGCATGTGGGTTTGGCCCATCGCCATCTTGATGCCTTTACCGAAGGCCGCGCCAAAATTGACCTTGTCCAGCACACCGCCGTAGACGCCGGGGATGGAAAGCGTGCCGCCTTTACGAATGGCCTGAAAGGCCTGGCGGAGGACGAATGGACGATCGGTTTCGAGCATGAGGGCCTGTTTCACTTTGTCGTACATGCCGACGAAGGTGTTGGAGTGGGCTTCCATGCCGACAGCGTCGATGCAGACATCGGGGCCGACGCCGCCGGTGAGGTCACGCAGGGCTTCCACGACGATGACATCGTCTTCGCTGTAGTCGATGGTGGTGGCACCGCAGTATTCGCGCGCCAGGCGCAGGCGTTCGGGGAAGCGGTCGATGACGATGACGTTGTTGGCGCCCATCATGTAGGCACTGGCTGCGGCGAAGAGACCGACGGGACCGGCACCCCAGACGGCTACGTTGTCGCCGGGCTGAATATTGCCGTTTTCTGCGCCCATGTAGCCCGTGGGAAAGATGTCCGAGAGGAACAGCACCTTTTCATCGGAGATGTCGGATTCGATCTTCAGGCAGCCTACGTCAGCGTGGGGAACGCGGGCGTACTGAGCTTGTCCACCGGCATAACCACCGTAAATGTGCGAATAGCCGAAGAGCGCGGAGCCGCTATAGCCGTACATGGTCTCGGCGACCTGAGCGTTGGGGTTGGTGTTGTCGCAAAGGGACCAGAGGTCTTTTTTGCAGAAGAAGCAGTTGCCGCAGGAGATGGTGAACGGAACGACAACACGGTCACCACGTTTCAGGTTCTTGATTTCGGAACCGATCTCCTCGACGATGCCCATGAATTCGTGGCCGAGAATGTCGCCGGGAACCATGGTGGGGATGTAGCCGTCGAAGAGGTGAAGGTCGGAGCCGCAGATGGCGGTTTTCGTGATCTTCAGGATAACGTCGTGCGGGTTGATGATTTTCGGGTCGGGAACGGTGAGCGTTTGTATGTTGCTTGTGCCCATCCAGCAAACAGCCTTCATTGAGGTTCTCCGGTGATGTTTGGGGCCGCGTGGCGGCCGCGAAAAGTTAATCCCCTTAGGGAGTGAAACACTAGGCAGGTGTGCTGGTGGCGGCTTCGGCGTGGCCTACGAAGCTAGTGCCGGGGGGCGTGGGGTTGTTCTCGCCATAAAGCCGGAGTTTAAGAGAGCCGGAGAAACCGCGCGGACCGTGGGAGTTGCCAACGACGGAGGGGATTTCGCCGGATTCGGCGAGTTCTTTGAAGTGGCGAAGGTCTTCGATAACGATCTGTCGGGGGGTGCGGCGGGTAAGTGCGGCGGCGGCGATCGAAAGACGGCCACCCGGGGCAGACATGTTTTCCTGGAGGGTGACGATGGTGCCGCGGCCGTTTGGAGCGTCGGTGAACTGAACTTCACCGTGCTCCTCGAAGGCGGTGTCGACGGAGCGCCAGGCGATCTTCTCGCCGGGAATGTCTTCGTAGACTTCCGTGTCATAGCTGAAGCGCTTGCCGTCCGTGTCCTCGGGGTCACCGAAGGTCCAGGTGCTGCGGGTTGGAGAGACGGAAGTCACACTGACAACGTATTCCTGGAATTTCGGGGCTTTGGTGACGTCGCGCCAGAGCCGGTAGAGGGTCTGGCGGTCGGCGTTGATGGTCTGGATGGTGTGCGCGCGGACTTTGCCGTCCTGCACGTCCTGCGGCAAAGGGCGAAAGTGCGCGCCTTTGCCCTGGCCTGCGGGGAAGGATGGGAGATGCGATTGGTCGACGGTTTCTGGCATGAAGCGGGCCTCCGAGGCGTCAGGGTTACCCCGCCGTGACGTGCGTGGCGAAGCTCTCAGGGCTTGGGATGGCAAGGGGATGCGAGGCGATGCCCGGTTTTGCGGGGCAAGGGAAGGGTGGCTTGCTTGGCATAGACGCCGTTTTGAGCGTGTGAACTGCGGGGCCGATTCAGGCTGGATTTACGGCAGGTTCCGGCTCGGGCTTTTGGGCGAGCATGGCTTCGATGGCTGGATTGACCTCGTTGGCGGCGAACTCGGCGGCAACGCGGATGCCGTTCATGATGGCGCGCTCGTTGGAGGAACCGTGGCCGACGATGCAGACGCCTTGCACGCCGAGGAGAGGCGCGCCTCCGTATTCGGAGTAGTCGAGGCGTTTTTTGAAAGCCTTGAAGGCCTGCTGGCTGAGGAGGGCGCCGACCGTCGAGGTGATGGTGGATTTGAGGCTTTCGCGGAGGGAGGTGTTGACCAGCTTTACGATGCCTTCGCTGGTCTTGAGGGCAACGTTGCCGATAAAGCCATCGCAGATGACGACGTCGGCGCGGCCGTTGTAGAGGTCACGGCCTTCGACGTTGCCGAGAAAGTGGATTCCATGCTGGGCAGCGAGGTCGCGGAGAAGGGGAAGGGTTTCGCGGGTGAGGTGGTTGCCCTTGGATTCTTCTTCGCCGATGGAGAGCAGGCCGAGACGCGGGTCGGGCATGTGGAGCACGTTTTTTGCGTAGAGGTGACCCATGACGGCGAACTGGAGGAGATTTTGGGGGTCGCAGTCGACGTTGGCGCCTACGTCGAGAAGGACGCAGGGCGTACGGGCGGTTGTGGGGAGCACCGCGGCGAGGGCGGGGCGGTCTACGCCGGCGAGGGAGCCGAGGACCATTTTGGCGCTGGCCATCGCGGCGCCGGTGTTGCCGGCGGTGACGAAGCCGCAAGCGTTGCCTTCGCGAACCATTTTGAGGCCCACGCGCATGGTGGAGTCTTTTTTAGAGCGGACGGCCTGGGCGGCCTTGTCCTCCATGGTGATCCACTCGCTGGCCTGCTTGATGAAAACCGGGATCTTCTCGGGTTTCGCGCCGGGAAGGGAGAGGCCTTGCTTGCGTTCAGCGGCCTTCAGGTATTCGCGTAACTTGGGGCGAAGCAGATCCTCGGGGCCAACGAGGTGGACGCGCACGTCCAGCGTGCGGGCGGCGAGGATGGCCCCGCGAATCTCCGGGTCGGGCGCCTTATCGGAGCCCATGGCATCGAGAGCGATGTCGAGTGGCATGAGGAAGGTGGCGAACTCAGAGCGGCGTTATGGTAAGCGCCAAGGAAGAGCAGGCCCAGGCGCAGAATACGCGAGGGCCTGTGATTGGCGGATAGAGACTAGGGTTGATTACTGAGCGTCCTGCACTGCGAGAACTTCCCGGCCCTTGTACTGGCCGCACTTCTTGCAGGCGCGATGCGGGAGTTTGCGCTCGCCGCAGTTAGGGCAGGCGGAGACGCCAGTTGGGGTGAGAAAGTCGTGGGAGCGGCGCTTGGCGGTGCGCTGTTTGCTGTGGCGCCGTTTCGGATTCGGCATGGTGAACCTCTCAAAACTCGAAATGGCCGTCCGGAGGCGTTCTGCCAGGGTCGGCTGGATACTAAATGGACTTTCGCGAAGCTTAGGCCTTGGTTGCAATGCCCGCTAAAGCACTCCAGCGGGAGTCTGCGACGGTGTTGTCACAGGCACATTCCGTTGCGTTGCGATCGGCTCCGCAGTGTGGACAAAGGCCTTTGCAATCCTCTCGGCAGAGGGCTCGTCCAGGCAGGGTAAGCAACACCTGCTCACGCACGACGTCCTCCAGCGACAAGCCGCTCTTTTCATAATAACCGATTTCTGTCTCGTCTTCCGTGATGGCGTGTTCGCCCGATTCAGCGTCAACGTTGGCCGGGCGAAAGATCAGGTCGAAGTCGGCCGCAAGCGGGCTTTCGACGCCCGCGAGGCAACGCGCGCAAAGCAGCTCAAACTTTCCGTTCAGGAGAGCGCGAACCCGAATGTCCTCCACTGTTTCTTTGTGACCGCGGTGCTCGATCAGTAGTTCCGCGCGACCGGCAACGGAGAGCGAACCGATCTGGCGGACGTCTGGAGCGTAGTCAATGTCGCCCGCGGGGATATCAAGATTGAGTGGAAGAGGCTCATCGACGAGCTGGACGGGTTTGATCAACATCACGGATTCCATTTTCGCACGGTCCAGAGGTGGGGTCGGGTACACTCGCCCGTGGCAGCCGACGTCCATCGGGGTTGATCCAGCCGGCCGTTTCCTTGGGAGCGACGGGACATGGCAGAAGTACGAATCTGCACCGACGGGAGAGGTGCCGGGCGGCGTCGGGGTGTTGCCGTCCTCCTAGCTTCGGGGCCCGGAAAAGAGGCGGATCGCCGCGACACCTGCGGCACCCGCGGCTAGGCACTCCGCGGTGTTCTGCCGGGTGATGCCTCCCAAGGCGAGTACTTGAACGGGGCGGGCGAGCTCGCAAGCCGCGTGCAGGAGGTCGAGGCCGGTTCCTTCGACGATCCGCCTGTCGCCGACCACTTTCTCGAACACTGGACCTAACAGGATGAAGTCAGCCTCGTTGTCTCGGGCGCGCTTTATATGTTCGAGCGTTCGGCAACTCACACTAACGGTGCAGTGCGGGGCGGTGGCGGCCTGGAAGGTGAGCCGAACCTGCCCTGGCGTCAGCTCGCCGGGGCGGCCGGTGAGGTGAACACCGTCGGCATGGGCAGCGGCTGCGATATCGGCGCGGCTATTCAGGAGCAGACGGGGCCGCCGGTTTTCCGGCATATTTCCGTGAGGGGCAATTTCGCGCAGGAATAGCATGGCGGCCGCGGCAAGCGCGAACTGCTCGCCGGCATCGAGCGACTTTTCACGCAGCTGAACAAAGTCGACGCCCTCGGCAGCCCAGCGCTCCAGATTGCGCAGCCAGTGCAGTCGGCGCGTTGCCTCCGGGGTCAATCCGGGATCTGGCACGAGCGCGTTCAGGTTGGTTATGGCATAGCGCAGCATTTAGCCCCACCTTCCACCATCCTGCCAGAGCACTCCCCTGAGGACGTAGCTGATCCGCTCCGTTTCGGAGCTATGATAGGGAGCGGCACGCCGGAAATCCTTCCAGAGCGACCTTTGTACCGCACGGTCCGCGAGGGCCCGTTCTAACCTGAGGAGAGTTCCCCCACCTCTATGGGCACTGTGTATGACCTTATCGTGATCGGCTCCGGGCCTGCAGGGCAGCGTGCGGCGATTTTTAGTGCGAAGCATGGCAGGAAGGTAGCGCTGGTCGAGATGCGCGAGGTCGTCGGCGGCGCGTGCATCAATACCGGCACGATTCCCTCGAAGACGATGCGCGAAGCGGTGCTGCACCTCTCCGGCTACAACTACAAATCGATCTACGGGATGAATTACCGGGTCAAGGAACGGATCACGATGGCCGACCTGGCCTTCCGGGTTCAGCATGTGATCAAGACCGAGATCGACGTAACCGAGGCACAGCTTTCGCGCAATAACGTGGACATGCTGACAGGGACGGCGAGTTTTGAGGATGCGACACATGTGCGGGTGACGAACTCGCGGGGATCGACGGTCTATGAAGGCAGGAGCATCATCATTGGGACAGGGACCAAGCCGGCGAGCTCGGCAAAGGTACCGATCAATGGCTCGACCATCATCAACTCCGATCTGGTGTTGAACCTGACGACGCTGCCCAAGACGATGATCATTGTGGGCGGTGGCGTGATCGGGGTGGAGTACTGCTGCATGTTTGCGGCGCTGGGCGTGCGGGTGACCTTGATTGAGCGGCGGCCGCGGCTGCTGGAGTTTGCCGACCAGGAAATTGTGGAGGCGTTGAGCTACCACCTGCGGGATGCGCGCGTGACGATGCGCCTGAATGAGGAAGTGTCGTCGGTGGAAGAGATTGAGGGTGGCGGCTCCGTGGTGGCGCACCTGGAGTCGAAGAAAAAGGTGCAGGGAGATGCGCTGCTCTATGCCGTAGGGCGGCAGGGCAACGTGGACGAACTGAACCTAGTGGCGGTCGGGCTGGAAGCGGATAACCGCGGGCGTATTCCGGTGGACAAGGATTTCCGGACGAAGCAGCCGAATATT
The DNA here is from genome assembly GCA_964249715.1 of uncultured Acidobacteriaceae bacterium. Lineage (GTDB taxonomy): Bacteria > Acidobacteriota > Terriglobia > Terriglobales > Acidobacteriaceae > Granulicella. The sequence goes on along the minus strand of CAXUDN010000069.1, from coordinate 7,063 downwards.
TACGCGGTTGGGGATGTGATCGGGTTTCCGTCGCTGGCTTCGGTGTCGATGGAGCAGGGGCGGATTGCGGCCGCACGATCGATCGGCGACGAAGGGATTGTGTCGAATCCGAGCTTTTACCCCTACGGCATCTGGACGATCCCGGAGATCAGCTTTCTGGGTAAGACTGAAGAGCAGCTGACGGAAGAGGATGTGCCGTACGAGGTGGGAGTCGCGTATTACCGCGAAATCGCGCGCGGGCAGATTCGAGGCGATACCACGGGGCGGCTGAAGCTGATCTTCCACCGTGAGACGCATGCGCTGCTGGGGGTCCACATCATCGGCGAGGGTGCGAGTGAATTGGTGCACATTGGCCAGGCGGTGATGGCTTTAGGCGGAAAGCTGGATTATTTTGTGGAAACGGTTTTCAACTACCCGACTTTGGCGGAGTGCTATAAGGTTGCCGCTTTCAACGGGTTGAACCGGCTCTCGAAGTTCGAGTAGGTCTGGCGGCTGTTTGGCGTGGAAATGCAGGGTACGGCTAAGTCGTTGTGGTTCAGGGGCTTAAATTTCGTCTCAGGGATAAGACGCGTTGCCGGATGGGGTTGTCCCGCAGAGTGAAGCCGGCGACGACGGGGCGCCGGTGAACGGTTCGATCGGCAGTTGGGCGGGGGGTCGTCACTTTTCCGTTTGACTGCGATGGGGAAAGCAAGCTACCGTCTCTCCACGCTGGCCCCGTGGCGCGCTTCATGCGCGCATCCGCTGGGGCTTTCCCATCATAGTGGAGCCAGGAGGATGGATGCTCACCATGGACACACGCCAAACTACAGAGCAAGGCAAGGCAAACAGCGCGATTACGGTGGGTGTTGTGGTAGCGGAGCGGCTGCACGCGGGGCAGATGATCGACGGCAGGCTGGTCGGGTCCATGCTGACGTTCCCGGAGGGCGTACAGCAGGGTGATCCAGAAGACGACGACTCTCTGGTGGAGTATCACACGGACGCGCTGGTGGATGCGATCTGCGACATCACCCAGCGGGCTGCAGACGGCCAAAAGGAGAGCGTCACCGGCGTCGGCATTGCGCTCCCGGGATTGATCCGGAACGGTGTGGTCGAGGAAGCGCCTAACCTTCCGCAACTGAAAGGCGCGCGTATGGGCGAGTTGTTGCAGCAGGCCTTCCGGGCGCGTGGGTTGAATGCGCCGGTGTGCGTTTCAAACGACGCGGACGCTATCGCGGCAGGTCTGGCGGCAAAGTCAGGGAGACTGGATAGCAGGATCCGGGTATGGACGCTGGGAACGGGTATCGGCTATGGCTGCTATCCGTTTATGGAAGGTGTGTGGGAGGGCGGCCACCAGGTTGTCACGCTGGACGAGCGCGAGAACTACTGCGGGTGTGGCGGGCGCGGACACCTGGAGGGCATCATGGGCCACCGGGCGATGCGGCTGCGGTTTCTGGACATGGAGCCGGAAGAGGTCTTTGAGGCGGCCACACGGCGAAATAACCCTGACGAACGCTGTGCGGAGTTTCGTCAGCTGTGGCACCGGGCACTGGCCGCGGCGGTGGCCTCCAGCATTCATGTGATGGGTGCGGGAAAGTTCTACTTTACGGGGTATAACGTGCGCTTTCTGGACCTGAACACCCTGCGGAACTACCTGCACGAGATGGTGAAGATGAGCCCCTTGCAGGCGTATCAGCTGGAAATTGTTCCGGAAGATCAGAGCACGCGGGTTCTGGGTGCGGCGATCGCGGCGGGGCACGTGGCGGGCCGGTGTTGAGTCGGTACCAGGTGTAAGGTGGATTCGGGTACCCCTACCCGGGTACTTTTTTGCTAAAGTCCTCAATCCAAGGACTTTGGCTGGGTACTTTGCAACGAAAGTGGCATGGGGAGTGACCCCTACCCTCCCGGCAAGATCAGGTTTGGCAGTGAGGGCAGTAGACCGTGGTTCTGCCGCCTACGATGACTTTTTTGAGAGTAGTGGAGCAGGTTCGGCAGGGTTCGCCGGAGCGGCTGTAGACCATGTGTTCGAGTTGGAAAAAGCCGCGGACGCCTGCGGCGTCGACGTAGTCTGAGACGGAGGAGCCGCCGAGTTCGATGGCTCGGGCGAGGACGCCTTGCAGGCTGGCGTGAAGACGGGTGAGGTCGTCGCGGGTGAGGCGGCCGGCGGCGCGGCGGGGGCGGATGCCGGCGCGGAAAAGGGCTTCGTCGGCGTAGATGTTCCCGACGCCGTGCAGGATGGACTGGTTCAGCAGAGCGGCTTTAATGGCCAGTTTGCGGCCGCGGAAGAGTTTGGCGAAGTCCTGGGGGGAGATGGTCGTGGGTTCGGCGCCGGGGCCAAGGTAGCCGCCGGCAGCGCGTACTGTGCTGAGGCGGCCGAAGCGACGGGGGTCGACGAAGCGGAGTTCGCGGCCGTCACTGAGGCTGAGAACGGCATGAGTGTGCGGTGGCCAGGGGACTTCGGGGGATGAGACGAGCAGGCGACCAGTCATGCCGAGGTGGACGAGGAACTGGTCGTGCGGCGGCGGGTCGGTGCCGTTGTTTTGACTGGGGCCGCGCTGTAGATCGATCACAACGGTCTTGCCCACCCGCCGGACGCGCTGGATGCGGGCGCCGGTCAGGGTCTCTATGATTTCGGCTTCGGGCGTTTTGAAGGTTTGGGGTTTGCCGCTGGTCCAGACTCGCTCGATGTGGAGCCTGGCGACGCGGGCGTGCACGCCATTGGCCACGGTTTCGACTTCGGGTAGCTCGGGCATGACGCAAATTCGATGCCGGAGCGCTGGTTTTGTCTCCTATCGCCGACATTTTCAGATTTTGTGACACCTATCTGGCGTGATCTCCGCTTTGGGGAGTAGCGGCCACTGAAGAAGGCCAGCCTGGAGGTTTCTATGCAGGTTTACCAAATGCGTTCGTTGCCGCAACGTGGCATCATCGACACCCGATCTGTAGGGGGCTTCCGGCCCGCTGCACAGCCCGCCTCCCGATCGCTGCCCAGCGCGGGCATGCGGCCCTGCCCGTCACCTGGACAACGGCCGCCTGCGCCCATGCTCCCCAGCAAGCCGGTGCTGGTGATGGCGGCCGCGTCACAGCCCCGCGTGGAACCGCCCCAATCGTCTGCTTTGCCCAGGGATATAGCCAGCCGGTTCGGACGGCGGCTGCGCCAGTTGCGGCAGGATCATGCGATGACGCAGGTCGAGGTGGCTGTGCACTTTGGGATTGACCGGACATTTTTGTCGGACGTGGAGCGGGGGCGCAAGGGGGTCTGCCTGCCGACACTGGAGGTGATGGCTCTTGGGTTTGGTTTGAGCATGTCAGAGCTGATGCGGGGCGTGTAAGCAAGCGAGGGCGCTGGTGTGAGGAGGGGATTGTGGGCACCAGCGCTGCCGGATCAGGCAGGGGTGGGGGAAACGGAGCGGCTGCGGTAGAAGAGATAGCCCACAACGTTGAGGACCAGGGTGGTGCCGAGGATCTTGAGCGCGAAGATGCCGGGGCTGGCGACATCGACGAAGGGGTAGGCGTTGAAGGCCAGGCAGAAAAGGATGGCGACGACGCCAAGCCAGCAGACGGCGCTCACCCAGCGTGGCAGGCGGGCGCGGAGGCTGCGGGCGCCGAGGATGGGGATGAGGAACATGGCGAGGTAGGCGAGCGCGTAAAGCTCGGAGGAGGTGTCGTTGAGGATGTTGAAGGCCTCCGCGGCATGAACGCCGGCGAAGCCCAGTGTGAGCAGGCAGGCTACGGCGATGGTGCAGACGGTGACGGAGTTGACCGGGGTGCGGTAGCGGGGATGGAGGCGGGCGAACCACGCGGGGACGAGGTGGTCCCAGCCGGCGGCCATGGGAAGGCGGACGATGCCGGTGAAGATGAAGCTGGCGGCGCCGAGAATGCGGACCTGCAGGAGAAGCATGGCGAGCTTGCCGACGGCGGCGCCGAAACCGTGTTCGCCAAAGGCGAGGCTGAGGGTTTGGGGGATGGGCGCGACGTAATTGATGGGAAGGTTAGGGGTGGCTTCGTGGAAGCTCAGGACGGAGGCAGTGCCAAGGACGAACATGAGGAAGATGATGGGCGAAGCGATGACGACGGAACGGCCGATGTCGCGGTGGGCGGCGTGGGTTTCGCCGGCCATGATGGCGATGTACTCGAGCCCGGAGGCGGCGAAGAGGACCTGGCCGAGAAGGCTGAGCGAGGTGGGGTCTTTGGCGGGGAGGTGAAAGGCGAAAGGGACGTAGTGCAGGTGCGCGCCGTGTGCCCAGGCCCATAAAGGGGACAGGATGAGCAGGCAGAAGACGGCCATCATGGCGATCCCGCTGATGTTGTGGATCCATTTGCCGAGGGCGAGGCCGCGGCGGGCGCTCCAGGCCAGCAGGAGCAGGAAACACGCGAGCAGAAGCGCGACGAGAGGTTTGTTTTCGGGGAGGCCGGCGGCGCGGGGGCCGAGGAGGTAACGCATTTCACTGGGAATCTGGAAGAGGACCGTGGCGATAACGGCGAGGCCGTAGGTCCAGATGTTCCAGGCGGTGAGGAAGCCGAGGGCGTCGCCGAAGGCGCGGCGCGCCCAAACGTAGAGGCCGCCTTCGAGGGGCATCTCGCGGTTGAGATAGAAGACCGCGACGGCCATGGGGATGTAAAAGGAGCCGAACGCTACGATCCAGGCGACGAGTTGTGCGCGGCCGAGACCGGCGGCGATACCGACCCAGGAACTGCCAACGACGGTGAGCACCTGGGCGAGGACGAGGTCGCGGAGGCGCATCTGCCGGGGGAGATTGTGGCTTAGGGTTGAGCCGGCCGGGTCTGCTAGCGGGTCGGTCAGGGTTTCCATTCGTTATGGTTGCATACGATTGATGCCACCCGGCGACGGGACCGGTCTCCCTCGTTGTCTCCGGTGCGTGCTGTGGCCCTATGTGTCGCGCCTTCAGCGCTCGGCG
>CAXUDN010000069.1:0-2068 GCA_964249715.1 uncultured Acidobacteriaceae bacterium | reverse complement strand
TCGTTGTCTCCGGTGCGTGCTGTGGCCCTATGTGTCGCGCCTTCAGCGCTCGGCGTATATTTCTGCTTGAGCCTGACTGTAATGTGTTGCGCCTTCAGCGCAAAGGTGCAAACGAAGCTCCGCGAGAAAGCCACTAACGCGTTGAGGAAAAGGTGGCGGGCGGTTGGCGGTGGTGGGTGGATTGTTCGTAGCTGTAGGCGAGTTTGAACAGGAGCCCTTCGGTCCAGGGGCGGCCGAGAAGTTGGAGACCGGCGGGTAAGTCTGAGTGAGAGAAGCCCATAGGGACGGTGATGGCGGGGAAGCCGCTTTGGGGGGAGAGGACCTGGTTATTGTCGCCGCCGGGCGTTCTAAGGTCGCCGATTTTGCGGGGTGGGTTGCTCCAGGTGGGGTACAGGAGGGCGTCGATGCCGGCTGAATCCATGGCGGCGAGGAGTGCGGTGCGGAAGGCGATCTTTTTGGGATCGTGCCAGACATCCTGGCAGGGGTCGGCGGGGTTGTCTTTCGACTTGCCGCGATTGAGGGCGTAGTCGATGCGATTCCCGATGTAGGGGAGATAGAGACCTGAGTCGTAGATTTCCTGGAGGGAATGATAGGGAGCGTTTGGGGCGTGGGTGGCGAGGTAGTGGTTCAGGTCGCCCCCGAAGTCGCCGCAGCCGAGGTCTTTGGTGAGTTTGTCGTAGTCGGGGAAGGGGACGGGGTCGACGATGATGGCGCCTTGGGCTTTCAGGTCGGCGATGGCGTGTTCGGTGAGGGCTTTGATTTCGGGATCGGTTTTGGGGTCGTCCAGGTAGCGGCGAAAGATGCCGATGCGGGCACCGTGGAGGCCGTGGGGGTCGAGGAACCTGGTGTAGTCAGGCTCGATGTGGCCCTGGGCGGCGGCGGTGAGAGGGTCGGCGGGATCGATGCCTGCGACGGCGGAGAGGAGGGCGGCGGCGTCGGCTACGGTGCGGGTGAGGGGACCGCCGATGTCGGCGGTGAGGAAGAGGGGGACGATGCCGTCGCGGCTGGTAAGGCCGAGGGTGGGGCGAATGCCGACGAGGTCGTTATGGGAGGCGGGGCCTCGGATGGAATCGCCGGTGTCAGTGCCGAGGCCGGCTGCGGCGAAGTTGGCGGCTACGGCGGCGGCGGTGCCTCCGGAGGAGCCGGCGGGGACGCGGGTGAGGTCGTAGGGGTTGCGGGTGAGGCCGCCGATGGAGCTTTCGGTAACGACGGGGCTGAAGGCCCACTCGGCCATGTTGCTTTTAAAGAGGACGACGGCGCCGGCTTCGCGGAGTTTGCGGACCATGAAGGCGTCCTGGGTGGGGACAACGCCCTTCATGGCGAGGGAGCCGCCGGTGGTTTGGAGGTTTGCGGTGTCGTAGTTGTCTTTGACGGCGAGGGCGATGCAGTGGAGGGGGCGGAGGTGGTGGGTGGTGTGGAACTCGGTGTCGAGGCGGTCGGCGTCGGCGAGGGCAGCGGGGTTGAGGGTGACGACGGTGTTGAGGTGGGTGGGCTGGTCAAAGGCGGCGATGCGGTCGAGGTAACCCTGGACGAGCTGATGGCAGGTGACCTGGCCGGATTGGAGAGCGGCTTCGGTTCCGGCGATGGTGGTTTCCTGCAGTATGAAGGTGGAGGTCTGCGACGGGCCGGAGGCGAGGGGCAGGAGGGTAAGGCCGAGGAGCAGGCCTCGGGTGAGGAGGGGCATGCGGGACTCCGGGGGAGAGCAGAGGTGTGGGGCTGCTCCTTACCTTAGCCGATGCTGTGGGTTAGCTGCGGACTAGCTCAGGGCGCGGGCTGTGGCGACGCCGGCGGCTACGAGGAGGAATCCGCCGATGAGGCTTACGGCGACGTAGGCGAGGCCGATCCAGATGGCGCCGCGGGTGTAATCGGCCCAGGCTTCGAACTCGAAGGTAGAGAAGGTGGAGTAGGCGCCGATGAAGCCGGTGGGGATGAGGAAGCGCCAGGCGACGCTGAGGCCGGTGTGGCGGTTGAGGTACTCGATGACGAGGCCGATGAGGAAGCAGGCAGTGAGATTGATGAAGAGGGTGCCGACGGGGAAGCGGGGGCCGAAGCGCTGGGCGGCCCAGGC
>CAXUDN010000068.1:10579-19700 GCA_964249715.1 uncultured Acidobacteriaceae bacterium | reverse complement strand
TCCAACATCTTCGACAAAACCGGCGTAAGCACCCGCCTCGAACTGGCCCTCTTCGCCATCAGCCACAAACTGGTTGATATCGAGGTATAAACGTTTCATGGTCCTGGTAAAAGGGTGCGGCCAGAGCCGCACCCTTTCTCGTTTCTGCTCCAGGAGGATGAGGAATCTGCGCAAACCCGAGTCACCAACCCCTCACAAATGCCCTCGCAGACGTTCGCGAGGGCCCTTTCGCGTAGAAACGACTTACTCAGGCGTCGTAATAATCGGCTTGCGCGTCTCCACGACTTCCGGCTCACGCGTTTCCGTCGTCCGTACCGGCACGTCACGGGTCACATACTGGCTCACGTCGCCACGATCCACCGCAGTCCGGTCGTATGCTCCCGTTGCCGCACGGTCAGAGGTGCTTGGCACTGTCCCGTCATAAGCCGTAGCCGTCTCATTCACCCGGGTGTCGTCCCTCCGATTAAGATCGGCGTTCGCCATATGCGAGCTAACCCCCTTCTCGCCCGAAGACGCGATATCCTCACCACCCGCAGCTTTCAGGACCTCTTTCGCCCGGCTTACTTCTTCTGAGCTATCGCAGTGCACCGAAACCAGGATCCCGCCATCCTTCACACGACCCTCGTACCGCTTGGCCTCGTACTCCGGAATTCCCAGCCCGATCAGCGCGCCAACCAACCCACCCACGGCTCCGCCAACGCCCAGACCCGCCAGCGCACCCATAATCGGACCCGCCGCAATCAAGGGTCCCACACCCGGTATCGCCAGCGCGCCGAGACCCGCCAGCAATCCCAACGTGCCGCCCACCGCGCCGCCGACTGTAACACCTGTCGTCGTGCCCTCGGGAGCCTTGGTGTTCTTCTCTGCCGCAAAGTCCCGCGACCCTTGTTGGTCGGCCATCAGAACCGAGATGTCATCCTGCGAAAAACCAGCCGACGAGAGCCGGTCCACTGCCGCCTCTGCTGCCGCGCGATTCGTAAAAATGCCAAATGCTGCTGTATTTTTGCCTGCCATTGTCTTCTCCTTACGTCCTGCCGTTGCGCCAGACGGCTACTTCAGGCGCCCTTCTCTACTGCTTGATGGTGAGCTGGTCCGTTACCTTGTCCTGCCCGGCAATGTTGGTCGCTCTGGCCTCGATGGCCTGCTTCTCTTCCGCCGAATGCACCGGGCCTTTCAGTGTGACCATCCCGCTCCGGGTGATGATCTTTACGTTGTGCCCGTACGTGGACAGTTGCTTGTCCGCTACCAGGTCGCGGCGAATCTTTGCCGTAATCTGCCGGTCGGACATGTGTCCGGATTGGTTATCAGCCGTCACCTGCTGACCTTTATTCACACCCGAGTTGTCCGGAGCCTGCTGCGCCAAAGCCACGCCGCCTGCCAGCCCAAGGCAACTCGCCATTGTCCCTGCGAGCACAACGCGTCGCATTCCTGTGAATCTCACTCTCATCCTCCACCTCGCTGCCTCTTACGCTGCGCCCTTCTCTTCGGAAAAGCTCAGCAGCGCGTAAATGCCCATCCTGTTTCGCTGTTGGAACCTACAACGGAATCAACATCAAGCCCACAGAGTTTCATCCAATCGATATGTTCGGATGCCTACACTTCTCTCCCCGTTGCTGGAGGGAGTTGGCATTTCTTGTGAGTTCCGAGTGCTTGCCTACCCTTCTCACTACGCCAGCCCCCATCCGATGTCCGCATCACAACGGGTCACTCCCGCATCCATACACTCAACCGCATGAGCCTTCCCCTCCACGACGTTTTAGTGATCGGCGCCGGTCCTACCGGCCTTGCCTGCGCCATCGACGCCCAGAACGAAGGCCTCGACGTCCTCCTCGTCGACAAGGGCTGTCTCACCAATTCGCTCTTCCACTACCCGGCCAACATGACCTTCTTCACCACGCCGGAGCTCCTCGAAATCGGCAATATTCCCTTTCCGTCTTCCAACCAGAAACCCACGCGCGCCGAAGCCCTCGAGTATTACCGCAAAGTCTCCCAGCACTATCAACTCGACGTCCGCCAGTATGAACGCGTTACCGGCCTGACCGGTCACGACAGCGACTTTCAGGTCCAGACCGCGGATCGCTTCGACCGCCCTCAAATTCATCGCACCCGCAAAATTATCGTGTCCACCGGCTATTACGACCTCCCCAACCATCTCGGCATTCCCGGCGAAGAACTCCCCAAAGTGGCCCATTACTACAACGAGCCCCACCCCTTCTTCGCCCAGGACGTTCTCATCATTGGCGGCAAGAACTCCGCCGCCATCGCCGCCCTCGACCTCTACCGCCACGGCGCCCGCGTGACCCTCGTCCACCGCGGCCCCGAACTCCACCGCCACATCAAGTACTGGATCAAACCCGACATCGAAAACCGCATCAAGAATGGCGAAATCACGGCCTTCTTCAACACCACCGTCATAAACATTGCCCAGGACACAGTGACCCTGTCCACCCCCGAAGGCAAGAAAAGTATCCCCAACAATTTCGTCTTTGCCCTCACCGGCTACCACCCCGACTTTGCGTTTATCGAGTCGCTCGGTGTCCACCTCGACCCGAATAACGCCCGCTGCCCCATCTTCAAGCCCGACACCCTCGAATCCAACGTCCCCGGCCTCTACGTCGCCGGTGTAGTAGTAGCCGGCGAGCGCACAAACGAAGTCTTCATAGAAAACGGCCGCTTCCACGGCGCCGTCATCGCCGCCGACCTCGCTGAAAAATTAGGCCGAGGCTCCCGCGAATCGCCCACCGCCCCCCTCCACACCGTAGCCGCCGAGTAACCTTCGACGCCCATGGAACCAGGACCGCATCGGCCCACCTGTCCTCGCTCAACATCTCTTGCTGCACCTGACTTCCGGGACGGCGCCTGTGCATCAATACCCCGATCACTTCCGAGTGACGCGTCATCCGGGAGCGATAGCCGAAGCTCGTATGGAAGCCAAAGCTGCACTGGACGAACATTCTGGACCGTCGAGTATTCAAGAGGGAACACCTCAAGAGAGAACGAAGTGCAACAGAGCGATTGTTCCGGCTAGGCGAATGAGGTCGGCCAACTTCCGGATCCAGTCCGTTCTAAGTAGCCTCGCCACGAGTCGCTCGGAGTATGCCTCGTCGAGGCTGCGATGTATAGGGATCTGGAGCGCGACGGTGCTGACGAAGCCGGCCGCAGAGGATCCAATCAGCGTCCAGAGGATCCAGGTTGCGATCTTCTGCGGACGAGACAACAGCAGCGAGATCTGGAGCACAAGGGCAACAGCAAGGGGCGCCACCACGAACCCGAAGATCCAGGGCTGCTGCGAGCGATGGTACGGCCCAAAATCCGCGCTCGCCAACTTGGGCCAGCTTTGGTAATTCACGAACCGCTCCACGCAGTTCGCGCCAAAGCTGTAGCAATTCAGCACCAATACCGAGATCACGATCCATGTTTCGGTCGCATTGAGCATCACATCGCCTCAGAAGTTCCAGAGCAGTTGGGGTGAGATGAAGTTCAGGGCCTTTGCCGGCGGGCTCTGCTTGAGGAACTCGCCCAGGAAGAAGTGCTCATAGGCCAGCGCGCCCGTAAGGTGCCGGCTGAAGCTGTACCCGAGCTCTTGCTGAATTTGCGAACCGATGAAATGGCCATTCGAGCCATTGGGAGAATGGATCAGGAAACCGGCTATGTTGTACACGCCATCCTGGGCTGCCTGTCGCCACAGGAGCTCATAATTCGTATTGCTCGAGAGTTTTCGCGTGAAACTGAACTTCAACGTAGGGCGCGCGATGACGAGGTTATACGGGCCAAACAGGATCGCTTCGTTCAGATAATTCCCGTTCGGAAACAGTGGGCTGAACGTTGAAAGTGTGCCATCCTTCGGGTTGTGGTCGCCGCTCAGGACGCCGCCGTCGATTTCAGGATGTGGAGCAAAGCGAGCGTGCTGATAGGTATACCCAAGGTGATAGCCCGTGCCCCACCCACGTATGTTGCCGGACCCAAAACGTCCAAACTGCCCGGTGTACTCAAAGTCGTAGTCCCACGTCGGCGTATGCGACCAAAGGCGAGCACCAACGGTCTCCCGCTGTTCCCGTCCTGTCCCCTGCACATAGTGAGCCGACTTGTGATCGAGGCCAAGGTAGTAGACGTCTAAGAAGCCTGCTTTCACGCTCGGCAGAGGGTGGGTCAGATAGAGACCCCATAGTTCCTCGGCTGCGTTCGGCGGATTATCGAAGCACCCCGGATTCGTGACCACTGGCCGGAGCACCAGGCCCTCTGCCGTCCATCCGGCCGCGCTTCCGGTCAGGCGAAAGCCGTCGAACGGTTGCTGCACATTTAGGCCCGCGCCGGTGGCGACAAGGCGCGTGGAGCCAAGCGATACGAGTTGCCGCCCAACACGCACATTCAGGCTGTGCGTTTCGTCTCTCTTCCACGGTGTCAGGTCGACAAAACCCTGGTTGAAGTCGAGCTTCTCTTCGTCGATGCCGGGTCTGGGGCCACCGTCGCGGACGTTGACAAGGCCGCTCTCGAGTTGAAGAAACATCCTGAAGTGCTGCGTGACATGAAGATCGCCGCTAATTTGGTAGCGCTGCAGGAGATAGCCATTGTCGACCGGCTGCGCTCCCAGTCCGGGGTGGTCCTGGTACTCGCCGCGTTCCCGAATCTGGCCGTTGATGGACAGGAAGTCTGCCGCGTCGTTGCCAAGGCGAACGTAGTGCAGGTCGTCGGTCCAGTCCTGATGATTTTCTGGCTTAGCAAGGTACGCCCAGTCGATATCCCACACCATGGGCGTATACGAAGGCGCAAAGTGAGTCTCTCTGGAGGCAACGGTCTGTGCACCCAGAAGTCCAGGCGCACAGAAGCACGCGCACGACACCGCAACTAGGCCGCCGATTACAGAACAACAGGTCATCGTGTGCTTCGTCCTCACGCGAGCGCCTTGTCGCGCCAAAGTAGGTGCCGCGCACAGCCCTGAAGTTTCCTGAAACTAAAGGGATCGTGCGCGGCGGGTTCAGGTGCTCAGGCGTTCAGCTTGGAGATGATCTCGTCCGCCATGATCTTTTGCGCCTTGATGCCGTCCGGCGTTCCGAAGTCGTTTTCCAGCTCCGTCACTACTGAATTCACAACCGTCACAATCGCTCCGAGGTCCCGCAGGCGCGCAAAGGTGAGCGAGTCCCCGAGGGTGGACATGGTCCCGCACGCATCGGCGACAACGTACACGTTATAGCCAAGCCGCACGGCATCGCGGGCGGCCCAGAGGAGACAGATGTCCGTGGTGAGCCCTGCCAGGATCAGATTCTTGCGTCCGGTGGCCTCCAGTGCGCTTTTCAACTCGGGTTGATCCAAGCAGCTCAGGATGCCGCCGCGCTTGAAGCGGGCATTGAACGCGTCGGGGGCGGCATCGGCAATCTCTTGCACTGTCGGGCCGACGTACTCCTCCATGGTTGTCGTAAAGAACAGAGGAATGGAGAACTCCACTCCCATCCGCGCAAGCACACGGCAGCTTGCAATCACGGTCTCCTTGGGCAGGCTCTTCACCCAGTCGATGGTGACCTTCTGGTGATCGACCAGCAGGATGATGCTATCTTTCGGCTGAATGCGGGGAACAACCTCAGACTTCGCCATATACGTTTCTCCTTACCGTTCAACGACCCGGCGGGTTTTGAGTTGGAACATCTGATTCCGGCACAAAGACTTCATGCCGACATCGCTGTTTGCGGTCCGCAGGCTCCATATGACAGCGCCGTTGAAGACTGACAGGCGGATCCACTAACGATTCTCCACTGTTACGTTAGAATTCATTTTGAATTCTAAGTAAATGTATCAGAGGCTTGTGGAGAGTTGTCGACCGGACCCATTGCCTTTCCGCTAATCTTTGGCTGTGGTCAAAGATCCGAGCAGGTTGAACCCCGCCGAGGAAACGAGCGACGCTGCTTCTTCGCAACTCGACGAGCGGAGTTCGCTTCAACTTATCCTGGCGATCGGGCGTGCGTTCAAATTCGTCGATGACAAGGTTCGTCCGCCCATGGCGAAACTCGGCCTGACCATGACGGAGTTTTCCGTCTTGGCGACCCTCTACCACGGTGGGCCGATCCCCCTTGGTGAGCTGAGCGAACGCATTCTGCTCACCGGGGCCAGTACGACCTACACCGTGAAGAAACTCGAGCAGCGAGGACTTCTGGTGCGGCGCGCCAAGCAGGAAGATCAGCGAGTCGTTCTTGGCAGCATCACGGACGAAGGTCGAAAGCTGATGCAACGTCTGTTCCCACTTCACGCGAAAGATCTCGCACGTGCGATGCGGGCCCTCTCCGTCAAAGAGAAGCAGGCCGCAACTGCCCTCCTTCGGAAGATGCAGAATATCGGCCCCGTCGACGGAGAGTGAACTCCCGAGTGCAGCCGTTCAGCAATTGGGCAAAGTGCATGGAGTGCGTTTCAAGCGCTCACAACTGGCAGGTGGTCGGTTAGGCCCGGATTGTCGGTCATCCGGAAGTAGCCGCGTTCAATCCCTCAACTCACCACACGCCGCCGAAAACCCCGCATCCCCACCCCCATCAGCAGCACCAGAAAGAACACCAGCGCCCCCAAAATCAACCCATTCGCCATATGCCCGATCCCAGGCGTCAGCGCCGACCGTAACCCCTCACTGAAATACACAATCGGGTTCACAAGAATCCCAATCTGCAACCACCGTAAATTCCGCAGCGCCGTCCATGGGTAGTACACACACCCCAGAAACACAATCGGCGTGACCACAATCCCGAAAATCAGCCCGATCTGCTTCGGCTGCACCGCCGTCCCAATGACCAGCCCAAGCGCTCCCGACACCAGGCTCGACAGCACCAGAACCGCGGCCAGCATCGCCCAGCTCGTCACATGCGCCATCACCGGGACCGTCGGAATGTAGTACGCCAGCGGAAACACCACCGCAGCCGCCAGCAGACTCTGCAACGCCGAAAAGCAAACCTTCTCCACCGCCACTGCCCACACCGGCAACGGACTCATCACCCGGTCATCAATCTCCCGCGTAATGCTGAACTCCTGCGCCAACGGCAGCGCCACCGCCGCAATGCCAGAAAACATAATGCCCACCGCCATCAGGCCCGGCAGCATCACCGTCCCAAACCCCCCGCCCTTCCCGGCGGCCGCAGCCCCCATCGGCGACATGCCGGCCGCGTTTCCACTCATATGCGGCATCACAAAAGTAAACACAAAAGCAAACAGCAGCGGCTGCATTGCCACCCGCAAGATGAACGGCACCAGCTCTCGCCGCAGCACATAAAGATCCCGCCGCAGCAGGCCCGCAAACGCCCGGCTATACCCCAGCACCCGACTCGTCTCTCCAGGCTTACTCACGCAGATCCCTCCCTGTCAGCCGAATAAACACCGTTTCCAGACTCGGCTCCGCCGTCGTCACATCCCGCAATCCATACCCATTCGCCGTCGTCACCACATGCGCCAGCAAGCCATCCTGGGCTTGCGCCAGCACCCGCAACCCGCCTTCCATGTCCTCCACCTTGGTCACGCCCTGCATCCTCTCCAGTTCACCCCGCAGCGCTCCTACCTGGTCGCCGGAGCGCAGCCGCAGCTCATAAATCTTGTCCCCGCCCACACTCGCCTTCAGCGTCGCCGGCGTATCCTCCACCAGAATCTTTCCATGGTCGATAATGGAAAGCCGGTCACACAACTCATCCGCCTCTTCCATATAGTGGGTCGTCAGCACCACAGTGATCCCTTGCCGTTGCAGCCCCCGGACCGCCTCCCACATCGCCAGCCGGCTCTGCGGATCCAGCCCTGCGCTCGGCTCATCCAGAAACAGCACCTTGGGCCGGTGCGCGATCGCCCGCGCAATCTGCAGCCTCTGCGCCAAGCCCCCGGAAAGCTGCTGCGGGTACGCCTTCGCCCGGTCCGTCAACCGAAATTGCTCCAGCAGCTCCGCCGTCCGCGCCCGTCCCTCCGTCCGGCTCATTCCAAAATACGCACAATGGAATTGAATATTCTCGGCCACCGTACAAGCCCGGTCCAATGTGTTGTATTGCGGCACCACCCCAATAAAGCGTCGCGCCTCCGCCGGGCTCGCCACAACATCCACGCCGGCAATCCTCACTTTGCCCGCCGTTGGCACCGCCCGCGTCGTTGCAATGGAAATCGTCGTAGTCTTCCCCGCCCCATTCGGCCCCAGCAAGCCATAAAGCTCACCCTCAGCCACCCGCAGATCGATCCCATCCACCGCAGTCACCGGCTGCTTGCCCGCATACACCTTGCGCAGACCGACAATCTCCACAATCGCGCTACCCAAAGCTGAATGCATTCAATCAAGCATAGACGAAGCAGCTCTGCGCCTTCCCTGACGACGTTGCCACACGGTGTACCCTAGCCTCGCAGGAGGATCATTATGGCAGCCAACCCCATCGCGCTCCCAGTCACCGTTGACGAGTACCTCCACTCCGTCTACGAGCCGGACATGGATCTGGTCGACGGCGTCCTGGAGGACAGAAATTTGGGAGAAATGGATCATTGGCGCGTCCAGCGCGCCCTCTACGACGTACTTCGTCCTCAGGAAAAGGCGAATGGCGTCTACATTGCGCAGGAACTCCGCGTGCAGGTCAGCGCAACCCGGTTTCGCGTCCCGGACACCTGCCTTCTTCCAGCAAACCGCCTGCCAGTCAGAATCGCCACAGAACCCCCGCTTCTCTGCATCGAGGTCCTCTCTCCCGAAGACCGTCTACCCCGCATTCGCACTAAATGCCAGGACTATCTCCGCATGGGCGTCCCCGAAGTATGGGTGCTCGACCCTGAGCGCAAGCTCGCCCATGTTCTCCGGTCAGGCTCTGACACCGAGATCTTCGAAGGCATTCTGGAATTTCGCGGCATTCAGGTCTCTCTGGACGCTCTTTTCGATGCCGCTCAATAGTTTGCCCCGGAAAGACTGAGGGCCCGCTTTCCAGCGGGCCCGAGAGAGGCTTAGGGGAGGGAGAAACTGAGGATATTAGGAGGGTACCCAGAAACGGGCAAAAGGGGGAATCACAACAGGTGGGACAGTCAGGAATGCCTCTCAGTTAATGGATAGGACGCTACAGTTTTTAAAAGGTTGCATCGTCGTCGACAGCACCTTCCAGCCCCCACAACCTGGCCTCCGTGCCCGCCAGGAAGACCTCTC
>CAXUDN010000068.1:0-10479 GCA_964249715.1 uncultured Acidobacteriaceae bacterium | reverse complement strand
TCCGCCGAAGCCCTGGGTCCCGGCGCCCTTGCCCACCTCCGCCAACACGGCGCCACAGTCCTCCTCAGTCACCACGATTTCGAGGCCACCGGCGGCCTCGAAATCGTCCTCGCCCGCATGCGCCCCCTTCATCCCGACCTCTACAAAATCATTCCGACCGCCACCACCCTACACGACAGCCTCACCGCCCTGAGCTTTCTCCGCACCGCCTCGCCCAAGGATCCTACCCCGCTGATTGTGCTGGCCATGGGCGAACCCGGCGTCCCCACTCGGATACTCGCCCCCAGTTTTGGCTCTGCCTTTACCTTCGCGTCCGCCACCCCCGCCGAAGCCACCGCCCCCGGCCAACTCACCGCCACAACCCTCACCGGTCTCTATCGCGTCCCCCAAATTACCCCGGCTACCCGAATCTTCGGCGTAGCCGGCCATCCCATCCACTCCTCCCTCTCGCCCCTTATGCTCAACACCGCCTTCCACGACGCCGGCCTCGACGCCGTCTACCTGCCGCTGCAAACCAGCACCCCAGAAGAACTCTTCGAAGCCGCCCGCACCCTCCCCCTCCAGGGCTTCAGCGTCACCATGCCCCTCAAACAAGCCATCCTCCCGTTTCTGGACCACATCGATCCCCTCGCCGCCCGAATCGGCGCCGTCAACACCGTCCACCGCACCCCCGGCGGTCAATGGCACGGCTACAACACCGACGCCGCAGGTATCGTTCTCCCGATCGAACATCGCCGTTCCCTCCAAAATGCCCGCATTCTCATCCTGGGCGCAGGAGGAGCTGCCCGAGCAGCGGTTTTCGCCTGCATTGATCGTGGCGCTCGCGTCTCCATACACAACAGAACCCCCGATAGGGCCCAGGCCCTCGCCGAGGAAGCGGGCGCCATCGCCCTCCCCCGCCAGGCCCTCGCCACCGAGCACTTCGACATCCTCATCAACACCACGCCTGCCGGCATGCGCGGCAACCCGCTCACACTTCCTCTCGAAGAGCATGAAATCCGTGCCGACCTCATCTTCGATCTCGTCTACAACCCCACCGAGACACCTCTCCTCACCCTCGCCCGCGACAAAGGCCTCCAGATCATTCGCGGCGTCGAAATGTTCGTCCACCAGGGCGCCCGCCAATTCGAAATCTGGACCGGTGGCCCCGCTCCCACAACAATCATGCAAGCAGCAGTCCTGAGCGCGCTCACCCTGCCATCCCAACCCCGTTAGGACGTCCTCTGCTGGCTTCTCCTATTCCGCGCTGAAAGCAAACACATCGGTCAACTCCGACGGTACAGGGACAGCCCCGCAACGGCCAGGTCGGGCTATAGTTTCGCGGATGAAAACCGGGACATCGCTTCTCGCTTTAACCCTAATCGCCCTTGCAGGCTGCGACGCCGGTCCAAGCACAAAGTGCACACCGAGCACCGTCCCCGTCGTCGAAACCACTCCCGCCACAGCCAGTTCCTCAGTCAAATCCACTGGCAACCAGCCCCAGTTCAGCTCCTCCTTCGCTCTCACCTCCAGGAACGGCAACTGCCCCATACCTGCCATCGCCCAACGGGCTTACCCGACGTGGACGAACCCCGACACCTCCCATCACCATCAGCAGTGCCGCGAATGCAACGAACGGCACCGCCATAGGCAAAGCCCCTACAAGCGGCCCGGTAAACCCTCTCCGCCAACGCCACTATTCGTAAAATCTGCCCGAGCCACTCACAGCGACCGCCCAACTCACCTGTAACTAAGTCCTAAGCCGCCGCATATTCCTTGCCGATCCACTCTTTCAGCGCATCCATCGTTACATGCCCGCGCCCCAGAAACGCCTTCACCAGTTCCCGCGCAGGCTTTGATCCACCCGGTTCCAGCACCTCGCGCCGATACCGCTGTCCCGTCGCGCCATTCAGAAGGTCCGCGCCATCCTCCGCAAACTGCCGGTAGAACTCCAGCGCCATCACCTTGTCGTACAGATACGTGTAGTAATTCGACGTGTACCCCACCAAATGCGTAAACGCCGCATACATCCGGTTTCCATCCACAAACTCATACTTTGAGAACCGGTCGTACCCATCCCGCAGCAGCGTATCCAAATCCAGCGCCCCCGCCCGCCGGTCATGCGTCTCCATGGAATACGTCGCATACATCACCTGCGTCATCGTCGAAAGCGCCCGCCCGTGCGCACTCGCCTTCGTCATCCGCACCACGGTCTCGTAAGCTATCGGCTCACCCGTCTCGACGTGCCGCGCAAACGTTCGCAACAACTCCGGATCCTCAAAGAACTCCTCCAGCATCTGCGACGGTACCTCTACAAAGTCCCCCTCTGTCGCAATCCCACTCTGCCCCGCCCAACGCTGCCGTCCTCCCAGCACCTCGTGCATCAGGTGCCCAAACTCATGGAAATACGTCACCACGTCCGCATACTGCATCAATCCCGGATCGCTCTGCGTGGGCTCAGGAAAGTTACACACGAGCGAGGCCTCCGGAACCTGCTTCCCCAGCACCCCACCCACCAGCGAGCACTCCGAAAACCACTTGCTCTTCCCCTCCCGAGGATGCATATCCAAATAAATCCGCCCTACCCGGTCGAACTCCGTGAGTGAACCCGGCTCCGTGTCGATGACGTCGAATGCCTTTACCTCCGGTGCCCAAACGACAGCATCTGTCGCCTCCGTGAACGTCACCCCAAACAACTTCCCCGCCGTAGCTAGAATCCCCGCTTCTACCTGCGTGTACGGAAAATACGGCCGCACACTCTGCGAGTCAAAGTCATACCGCGCCCGCCGAAACTGCTCTTCCCAGAACCGCGCATCGCTCAACGTCAGCGGTAACGCATCCGGATCGCGCTCCCGCACAAACGCCTCCAGCTCCGCCCATTCCTTCAGCGCCGTCTCCCGCGCGGCGTCCTCCACCTCACTCAGAAACCGTCGCATGTTCTCAGCCGACCCCATCATCTGATCCACAGTCGCCAAATCTGCCCAGCTCCGAAAGCCCAGAACCTCCGCCATCTGCTCACGATTCGCCAACAGGTCCAGCAGAACCTGCTTATTCGCCGGATACCCCCGGTCGTTATAAGCCAGGTACAGCTTCCGCCGCAGCTCCCCATCCGCCGCGTAGCTCATAATTGGCGCCAAGTCGGGCGCATCGGTCGTAATTACAACTTCCCCCTCCGACACCAACCTGCCACTCTCCTCACGGACCCCATGCCGCGTCAAATAATCCACCGGCAAACCGCGCAGCGCATTCGGATCACCAACCGTAATCCGCCGGGCATCGTCCTGCACCGTGCGGCTGAACTGCATCCCCAACTCTGTCATTTGATCCGCCAACTCCCGGATCTTGGTCCGCGTCGCCTCATCCCGGTCCACACCCGCCAGCCTGTACCCCAGCAACGTCCGCTCCATGTAGTACCGCGTCGCCTGATCCGCCGCGCCCACATCCACGGACTCCAGCGCCTGGTAAACCTCCCGATTCAGGCTCAACCCCACACTCTCCGCACTCACCTGCTGCGATAAACCTTGCGCAACATCCCGCACCCCTGCCGCTGGATGCACCATGAACATCACGTGCCCCTGGCTTCCGGCCATGCGCAGGTGCCAAACCGCGCGGTCATACAGCGCCAGCGTGTTCTCCACGGTCCGCTCGCCCTTCACCGCCAGAAGCTTCGCAACCGCTCCCCGCGACGCCTCCAGATGTGCCTCAACCCACCGCGCCGCATCCTCCGGCTCCCGCAAACCATGCCAGATGTGCAGGGTGTCCTCCACAACCGCCCCGTTCTTCCCCGCCTCAATCGCTGCTTCGGTCACCTGCATACCACTCTCCCAACCCGCAATCACGCTCCCGGCGCCCACGGTCTATTCTCTCTCTTCACTCTGACGCGCCAATCCCCCGATCGACGCATTACCCACCGAAAATCCAACCCGCCGCCGAGGCTACACTAAAAGAGATATGCGCTACCTGATCGCCCTGCTGGCACTCGCCGGCCTTATCGACTCGGCCCTCGCCCTTCGCATCCACCTCCAGGACCCCAACGCCGCCCCACCTTGCGCCGTAACCGAAGTCTGGGACTGCGGCGCCGTCAACCACTCCCGCTTCTCCTATTTCCCCCCCACCAGCTTCGACGAGCCGCCCAATTCCAAAAAGATCCACATCCCGGTCGCCATCTTCGGCATCGTCGGCTACGCCCTCATAGTCACTCTCGCCCTGACGGACCACCTCTGGATTACCCTCCAAGCCGCCGAAATAGGCTTCGCCTTCGCCGCCTTTCTCACCTTCATGGAGGAATACATCCTGCAAAAATGGTGCATCTACTGCGTCTGGTCGCAAATCCTCATCACCGCCATCCTCCTGCTCACCGCCGGCACCCTCTTCGTCCGCCACCGTGCCGCTAAACGCGCCCTCACCCGCGACCCTGTCCCGGTCGCCTAGAGTTGCTACTAGCTACTGCTTAGTTCCTGGCGTCCATCCCTTAGCCGCACCCCGGACCACTGGCCACTAAGCACCAAGCACTACAATCCCAGCATGTGGCCCAAAGCCCTCTCTCAGCTCGTCGAACTCGCTCCCCACGTTACCCGCCTGCTCCCCCTCGCCGACCGCTACTTCAAAGACAAGTCCGCCGGCGACGAAGCTACCCGCAAATCCCTCGACGACCTCCAGGCCAGCCACCAGGCCACCCTCGATGCCCAGCGCGCCACTGTAACCGACCTCAGCGACCGCCTCCACGCCGACCTCGGCGCCCTCGCCTCCCAACAAACTACCCAGAACACCCAGGCCGTCGCCCTCCAGCGTCAGCTCGCCACCCTCGAGCAGCAACTTGCCGGCGTAGCCCGCCCCGTCGCCGATCTCGAAAAGCACCTCACCTCCACCCGAGCCGATGCCCTCGCCGCCAAACAGGCTACCGAGGGCCTGGATACCCGTCTCGCCCGCATAGAATCGATCCAACGCCGCACCCAGACCCTCGCCGCCATTGCCCTCGCCCTTCTCGCGGCAGTCCTCATCCTCCTCATCACCATCTTTTTCCATACCCGCTAACCCGCTTCGCTGCGAAGCAAGCCAACGTCCAAGCAAAGCTACCGGTGCGCAGCACCGTTGCCTCATACTGCTAGTGCACTCATGTCCACACCACCTACCCCCGGGCCCCCAACTTCCCGCCACACAACCCTCCATCACCGCGGCGGCCTCGCCGAACTCGCCCGCAACCTGCGTCGCCAGCGGGAGACCACCCCTCCGCCCGAACAACCCGGCCAGTCAAAGCCCAAACGCGACCGCCCCGACCTCCTCCTCACCCTGGCCGCCATTCTCTTCCTCACCATTCTTCTCGGCGCCGTTGCCTGGCCCCTCGTCCGCGTCCATCTTCAGGCTGCCGCGGTCCTCAAGCTCGTTGCCAATCAACCCGTCCCCGAGTCCCTTCGCTGGACCGTCTCCGACCGCGTCGCCGTCGAAGACGTCACCTACCCCGCCTCCACCGGTCCCGTCCGCGCGCGCCTGTATACCCCTCTCGAGCACCCCCACGCCCCCGCCCTCGTCGTTCTCCACGGCGTCCATTACCTCGGCATCGACGAGCCCCGTCTCATCGCCTTCGCCACCGCCATGAGCGCCTGCGGCCTCCGCGTTCTCACCCCCGAGCTCCCGGATATCAAGGACTATCACGTTGGCGCCAACTCCATCGCGACCATCGGCGAATCCGCCGAATACCTCTCCCACCAGGTCGCGCAAGTCACAGGCGACCCAGCCCAGCCCGTGGGCATCATGGGCCTCAGCTTCTCCGGCGGCCTTTCCCTTCTCGCCGCGGGCGACCCGCAGTTCAGCAAATCCATCAAATTTGTCTTCGCCGTCGGCTCCCAGGACCAGATGCAGCGCGTCGCTACCTTTTACCGCACCGGTCAGGACCAGCTCCCCAACGGCAACAAAGAGCTTCTTCCGCCCAACGAATACGGTCCCCTGGTCCTCGAATACGAGCACCTCGAAGACTTCGTTCCCCACGGGGACCTCGACCCCCTCCGCCGCGTTCTCCGTGCCCATCTCTACGAGGACGAACCCCACTCCCCCTCGGAGCAGGCTGCCCTCGCCCGCCTGACCCCGCACCAGGCCGACGAAGCGAGAGTCCTCATGGACACCAACTCCCCCTTCACCCGCTCCCTCCTGGCCAAGGCTGAGGCCAAACACGTAGCCGACATGGCCGGTGTCAGCCCTCACGGCCACCTCGGCAAACTCACCGTCCCTGTCTATCTGCTCCACGGCGAAGGCGACAACATCATCCCTGCCGCCGAAACTCTCTGGATGGAGTCCGAACTTCCCACCACCACGCTCAAGGCCGCCCTCATCAGCCCCGTCCTCAGCCACCTGGACCTTGACGGCGCCGGCCCCGGCGTAACCGACAACCTTCGCCTACTCCATTTTTTTGCTCAAATTCTCCAGGCTGCCGAAGCCCGTCCTCCCGACTCCCAGTAGCCTCTCCGGTTCTGCAAGCTACCGCCCTTCGCCTTGAGAAGATACGCCTACCGCCCTCACCCTCCCAATCGAAGTACAGCCTACAACTTTTGTTCGCTTGGAAAATCCATAAGCCCTCGTAGAATGGGCGAAATTGGAGGAGATCGTTGAGGGGCCGCGGCCTAACTCTAGTCCCTGCCACACCTCACCAAGCCGAGCCGCGCGATGCCGGCTCCTTGGGGCATGATCTCTCGATCCGGAGTTCTGTGGTCAACGTAGAGCGGCTCAATCCGAGCTTACCGGGGTGTCTCGACACCCTGTCCCCGGATCACCTGCGCGACGCCTACTCCCTCGAAGTTGCTCTCGCCAGCATGCCGGTGGGCATCTCCTGGGCTCGCGTCGAAGACCGCGAAATCATCTTTACCAACCGCAAGTTCCGCGAACTCTTCGGCTACACCGAAAAAGACTTCACCGACATCGCGGACTGGATCGACCGCGCCTATCCCTTCTCTGAAGATCGCGATCTCGCCCGCAAAACATGGGGCGAATACTTTCTTCACCCCCGACCACACGAAACAGCCCTCCAGCCCATCGAGATCCGTATCCTTTGTAAGAATGGCGACCTGAAAACCGCCATCGTCAGCGGCGTCATCCTCCCTGACACCGGCTGGTCCCTCGCCACCTTCGTCGATATCACCGACATGAAGCGTAACGAGGCTGATCTCAAGGCAGCGAAACGCGAAGCCCTCGAAAACCAGACCATCTATCAGACCCTGCTCGACCACTCCCCCGAAATGATGGTCGTCTCCCCGCTCGACGGCGGTCGCCGCTACGTCTCTCCCGCGGTCACCGCACTTACCGGGTTCGAAGCCGAAGAGTACCTCACATTCCAGGGCTTTGACTTCATGCACCCCGACGATCGTGCCGGAGCAACCGCAATCCTCAACCAAATGAAGGCCGGGGCCCTCTCCCACGTTTTCCGCTACCGCACCTTGCAGCGTAGCGGCGGCTGTCGCTGGGTTGAAGCTACTGTGACCGGCTTTCAGCAGCCCGGTACCTCAGAGCTCGCCGGCTACATCGCCACCATTCGTGACTGCACCGGCCTCAAGCAGCGGGAAGACCAGCTCACCGCCGAAAATCTCCTGCTCTCCCACGCCGCCCTCCACGACGAGCTCACCAGCCTTCTCAATCGACGCGGCTTCAATAAAATTCTCCACAAAGAAAGCCTCCGCCAAACCCGGTCCGCTGCCGATCTCTCCCTCCTTCTTCTCGATGTGGACTGCTTCAAGCAGTTCAACGACACCTACGGCCACCCTGCCGGCGACGAGTGCCTCATCGCCATCGCCAACGCCGTAGGCGGGCGCCTCCGCCGCGACTCCGACGTGTTCGCCCGCTACGGCGGCGAAGAATTCATCTGTCTCCTCCCCGCTACCTCCGCCAAAGATGTTCACCACCTCGCACTCACCTTCCTCAAAGCTGTTAGCGGCCTGGCCATCCCGCACGAGGGTAGTCGCTACGGGATCGTCACTGTGAGCATAGGAGCCGCAACCTGGTCTGCTGGTTCCCTCTCCTCCGCCGGCGAGCTCGTGGCCGCCGCCGACGCCGCCCTTTATCGAGCGAAAGACGCGGGCAAAAACACCGTTTCTCCCCATTGGGGCCGTAAGTAGACCGCCCCTCACCTCCGTTCAGGCAGGCAAGGCCGGTCACGGCGCACGTCATCGTTCTCTATACTTCAGTGGATGCCCAACCTCATCGGCCTCCCCGACGTTCTTGCCGCGCGCGACCGCATCCACGGCACCGCCGTCCGAACGCCGCTCATCCCACTCGACCTCGACCGCCTACACGAGGCAGGCTTCCGCCTCGGCCCCAATGCCCCCGCCATCTATCTCAAGAATGAAGCCGCCCAACCCATCGGCAGCTTCAAACTCCGGGGCGCCTATAACAAAATAGCCGCCCTCAAAGACCGAGATCCCGCCGCCTTCGCCCGCGGTGTCATCACCTTCAGCTCCGGCAACCACGCCCAGGGCGTCGCCTACGCCGCCCGCGCTTTAGGCACCCGCGCGGTCATCGTCATGCCGAACAACGCCCCCACCATCAAACGCCAGGCCACCGAAGCGCTCGGCGCCGAAATCGTCACCGTGGGCCCCGCCAGCACCGAGCGCAAACACAAGGCCGAAGATCTGGTCAGGGAAAACGGCTACGCCATGATCCCCCCCTATGACGACCCCGACATCATCGCCGGCCAGGCTACCTGCGGGCTCGAAATCGCCGAACAACTCGCCAAACTCGACGCCTCCAAGGGTTTCTCGTCTCGACCGGACGCGGAACCCTCTCTAATGTCCTCTCGGCCGGACCTGACATCCGTCAGCGAAGTGGAGAGACCTGCGTTGCCGCCCGCCAGCTACGCCAGCATCACCACCCTCGTCCTCTCTCCCGTGTCTGGCGGCGGCCTCCTCTCCGGCACCGCGACCGCCCTCAAACTCGCCGCCGCAGCCGCCAACCAAACCCCACCCGCCGTCTGGGGCTGTGAACCCGAACTCGCCGGCGATGCCTACGAATCCTTCTACGCCCAGACCCTTATCGAGTGGCCCGCCGCTCAAACCACCCGCACCCTCGCCGACGGCCTGCGCACCCAATCCCTCGGAGAACTGAACTTCCACCACCTCCTCCGCTTCGTCGACGGCATCGTCACCCTCACCGAAGCCGAAATCCGCATAGCCACCCGCCTTCTTCTCGCTGCCACCGAGGTCGTCCCCGAACCCTCCGGCGCCGTGACCCTCGCCGCCGCCCTCTTCCGCGCCGACGAACTGCCCAAAATCGACCGCATCGTAGCCATCGTCTCAGGCGGCAACCTCGACCCCCACCTCCGCGCCGAACTCGAAGCCGAAACCACCGCCGAAGCCCTCATCTCCTAAAAATCGCTCCAAAGCACGAAGCTGTCACCTCGTCGACCGGTGCTGCCACCCCTCAGCGCAGTGGAGAACCTGCGTTCTGTCCGAAGGACTGGAAAGCTGGGTGCCCCAGGTCCTGCGTTTGGGACCTGGAATGAAGCGCCGTACAGCTCCGGCTTGCAACCCAAGCCGCCCAACCCCTCATCCCCGTCTAAATTCCTATGCACCTCCGCAGCTCGATCCTCGCGCTCACCCTTTGCGCCCTCGCCCCTATCCTCTCCGCCCAGAAACACCCCCAGGACCGCCTCCCGGAGCGCCCCGTCAAAGACGCCGCCAACCGCGCCACGGTTCTGCACACCGCCAACGTCTACGCCGTCGCTGACCCTGCCGACCCGCCCATTTCCACCGTCGTCCCGGGCCGCGAAATCGTCATCAACCAGCGCAACGGCCCCTGGGTCAATATTTTCGGCAATACCGACGAGAAAGAAGAAGACCCCGACCAGAAGCCCGAGTTTACCGACCCCAACCAACAGCAAAACCCCGCCTCCGGCTGGATCCGCGACACAGGCATCGTCGGACCCAAGACCCCTCAAGGCGATCTGCTGATCTACGGTGCCGCCGCCGACCTGGAAGAAAAAGCTTCCAAACCGCAGTCCCCCAAAGGCGCCGCCGAATCCGCCCAACTCCTCTACCGCCGCGTATGGGAATACTTCCCCGAATCCCCCCTCGCCCCCGAAGCCGCCTTCCGCTCCGCCGACATCCGCTGGCAGCTCGACAAAGTGGACATCAGCACCCTCCCCAGCGCCCACGAGCAGGATGCCTTCCTCCGCCCGCAGCTCTATGAGGGCGAGCTCAAGCGCGTCATGAAGATCTACCCCGACTCCCCTGACGCCGCCAAGGCCGCCTTCGATCTCATCGACAACAAACTCTGCGGCGACTGGCAGGGCCTACCCAAGTGCCCCGAAATGGAGACCAATCTCTACGTCAAATACGCCGATAGATACCCAAACGGCCCTAAATCCGCCGAAGCTCTCTACGACGCCGCCTTCCGCCAGGGCTCGCTCGTCACCATGTACCTCGTAGACGACAACCGCAAACGCTCCGAGCAAGCCGCCGCCAATACCCAATCCATCGCCGCCCGCCTGCAAAAGGACTACCCCACCAGCGACTACACCCC
>CAXUDN010000067.1:0-20041 GCA_964249715.1 uncultured Acidobacteriaceae bacterium | reverse complement strand
ATTGTGAGGTCGATTTGAAGCTGCTTCCATGGACTTTGGCGATCTTCCTGTGCGCACCTTGTGTGCGCGGGCAGGAGGCGACGCAAGTTGCATCGCAGACGGGATTGCTGCATGGGGTCGTCGTGGACCCATCCGGCGCTGTGATTCCCGGTGTGGACGTTATGGTCTACAGCGACGTCACCGCCATCGCACACGTACAGACGGATGCAAGCGGGGCCTTCAGCTTCTCAGGGATGCCACGCGAGTACAGGATTGAGGCGCGGGCGCCTGGGTTTTCGGTGTTGCGGAGTTCGGGTGTTCCATTCAGCGAGGGCGGTTTCAGCCGATTCATTCTGATGGTGGCTCCTGCAGGGAGCGGCTACCCTGTGACTGACACGCGACAGTCTCCCACTCCTTTGCAGCCGCAATCGCAGTCGACACTGCAGGTCAGTCCGGTACGGCAAGAGGCCAGCAGCGCACCCTTGGAGTACGGCGTACTGGCGCAGGGGGGCGTGGGAACTTCCGATCGCAGCGGGTACAAGTTTTTGCTGCTGGGTGGTCATGCCGGCAAAGTGCTGACGCCGGATGTCGGTTCAGGCATCCTGCAGGGGAACTTTGAGTATGCGGTGGAGGTGTTTCCGTTCTGGCAGTCGTACACGCCGCGATTTCAAAAGGTTTCGTGCGTGTTGTCGCCGGGGACAGTGTCGGGGTATGTCTGCAGCCAGCCTTATACCGTCGGCGGGACGTATACGGGTGTGAGTATTACGCCGATCATGCTGCGCTGGAACTTCACCCATGGCGAGCGATGGATGCCTTGGATCCAGGGCGCGGGTGGGGTGGTTTGGACGAATCACAAGTACCCGGCGATCGGGAACACGAACACGGCAGACATCGCCAGCAACGGGCCGAGCGGGGATACGAGCGTTTGGAACTTCACGCCGCAGTTCGGGATTGGGACGCATTACTTCCTGAAGCCGCGACGGTCGCTGGACTTTAGCGCGAATGCGGTTCATATTTCTTCCGCGAGCCTGGGGGACAAGAACCCGGGGGTGAATGCGAGTGTTCAGTTTTCAGTCGGATACACGTGGTGGAAATGAGCTTTTCCCCTGCGGGTAAAGTGGGCGGGGTTGATAGGTGAGAGAACGGATGCAGGCTGGCGAATGACAGAGCAGGAGCCCATTGTTGAATGTGTACCCAATTTTTCCGAGGGCGTGGACCGGGAGAAGGTGGTCGCGATTGTGCGATCGATGCGGGTAGAGGGGGTGTCGCTGCTGGATTGGTCGGCCGATGCGGACCATAACCGTAGCGTGGTGACGATTGCGGGGGTTCCGGAAGCGGTTGTTGAGGCGGCGGTGCGTGGGGCGGGCGAGGCAGCCAGGCTGATCGATCTGACGCAGCAACACGGGGAGCATCCACGGATCGGGGCGGCGGATGTGATTCCATTTGTGCCGGTGCGGGGTGTTTCGCTGGGACAGTGTGCGGTGCTGGCGCGGCAGGCGGGGATGGCGATCTGGCAGCGGTTTGGGGTGCCGGTTTACTTTTATGAGGCGGCGGCGTCGCGGCCGGACCGGGTGAACCTGGAAGATGTGCGGCGTGGGCAGTTTGAGGGGCTATCGCGGGATGCCATTCGGGACGCCACGCGGCGGCCGGATGTAGGGGGGCCTGAGCTGCACCCCAGGGCGGGAGCGAGCGCGATCGGGGCGCGCAAGTTCCTGATTGCGTACAACATTTACCTGAAGAGCGAAGGCGGACCGGATGTGGGGTTGGCGCGAGCGATCGCAAAGGAGATCCGGGCGGCGAACGGGGGGCTGTTTGGCTTGAAAGCAATGGGTGTGGTGGCTAACGGGCGGGCACAGGTGAGTATGAATCTTACGGATTTCACAAAGACCCCGGTGGCGCGGGTGCATGCCGCGGCCAGGGAACTGGCGCACAAGCACGGCGGCGAGATTGCGGAGGGGGAGCTCATCGGGCTGATCCCGGAGGAGGCATTTGAGCCAAATGCGGAGTGGGTTCGTCAAACTCTTGAGTTCGACCCGGAGCAGAAGGTGCTGGAGCGACGTTTCGTGCATCCGCTGGCGTGGCCGTGACCCTTTCGAGGAGTTGCGCACAGGGCCGGAACGGGGAAAAATGAGACAGCGCTGGTATAGCCGGGTTCGGCATACGGTACTTTGGGGAGTGAAACGAGTGACGATGGGAATGGGACAAGGGCGCGGAACGGTAGTGAAGGGCATGTTGGCGGCCCTGATGCTGGGTGGCGTGGCGCATGCGGCGCAGTTGAGCGGGGACGCGCGGTCATCGATTCCGAAGGATGTTCAGCAGATTATCGTGGTGGATTACCGGTCGATGCAGAACTCCCCGGCGGCAATGCAGCTGAAGGACCGGGTGCTGCCGCCGGAGCTGAAGCGGCTGGAAACGGCGCTAAAGACCTCTGGATTGAAGGTGGATCAGGATGCCGATACGCTGGCGTTTGTGGCCTTCCGGAGCGACAAGGGGACGCGAATTCTTGGCGTCGCGCAGGGACAGTTCCAGACGCAGGCGATTCTGAACTATTTCACCAAGAACAAGATCAAGACGTCCAGCCTGCGGAACAACACGATTTACCCGATGGGTACGGCGGGGATGAGCGTGGTTTTCCTGAACCAGACGACGATGGCGTTCGGGGACCGCGACGCGGTGCATGCGGCGCTGGATGCGCGGGACGGTCTGTCGCCCAACTTTCTGCAGAACGGCGAGATGATGAACGAGATGAACGCCGTTGACAGCCGTCCGGTGTGGAGTTTGCTGGACCAGAAGGGCACGCAGACGATGATGAAGAGCGTGCTGGGACAGGCTTCGCAGATCGCCGACTATGACACGGTCAAGGAGCGCATGAAGTCGGCGCGGTACACGATGGATTTTGGGAATGGCGTGAAATTCGACATGGCCGTGGTGATGTCAGACACGGTGACGGCTGCGACTGCGGCGACGTTGATGAAGGGCGTGATGCTGCTGCAGAAGACGAGTGGATCGCCGATTGAGAAATCCGCCATGGACCAGACGACCATTGACTCGAACTCCGGTGTACTTACAGTGGACTACACGTCGTCCGATAACCAGTTTGCGAGTTTGTTGAGTTCACCGTTGTTTCAGCAGGTCGTGAAATAACTCTATCCATGTATATAGAAAAGGGGCAGCCGACGAGGCTGCCCCTTTTGACTTGTAACGTTTGATCGTCAGCGTGCGTTGGGAAGGTGCTGCGTAACCTCTGCGGCGCGCCCACGCTTGGCTGTGCTCCGGGGCTCACAGTCGATGCAGCGTTTCATGACCGCGGCGCGGAGACGGGCTGCCAGATCATCAGAGAGGTCGTACGGCTGATGGTTCTGGTAGATGGAGATGGTCTCTTTGGTGGTGCTTACGATGACTTCGCAGTGATGACACGAGCCGAGGTGTTCTTTGACTTCGGCGAGGAGTTCGGGGTCGATCTGGCCGTCGAAATAGTCGGTCAGCTTAGCTAGAAACTCCGTGCAGTTCACTGCGAATCCTCTTTCCTTTTCCGAAAGTACCGGCTTAAACGTTCGCGCAATTGTAAACGCGCCCGGAGAAGACGGGATTTGACTGCCGGAACGCTCAATCCGAGCGCCTCGGCTGTCTCTTCCGTTGACAGGTTTTCGATGTCGCGCAGTGTGAAAACGGTGCGGAAACCTGGTGGAAGACCAGCGATGGTTTTGCGGAGGATGTCGCCGAGTTCAGATTGCGAGAAAATCTGCTCCGGATTTGGACGCCACTCGGCGAAATCGCGCGGGATGGCGCCTTCCTCCGTTTCGACGTCCTGGTCCATGGAGACGGTCCGGGAGGTCTTGCGCCGGCGAAGGCGCATAAGGCTTTCGTTGACCGCGATGCGGACAAGCCAGGTGGAGAACTTGGAATTGCCCTGGAACTGCTCCAGCTTTTGAAAGGCTTTGAAGAAGACGTCCTGGGTGATGTCCTCAGCGTCTTCCCGGTTCTGGGTAATGTGCAGGGCCGTGCGGTAGATTTGCCGGTCGTACTGGCGCACGAGTTGCTCAAAGGCCGCGGTGTCGCCGGCCTTGGCGCGTTCTACAAGAAGCAGGTCCGGGTGCTGATCAAACGGGACGGGAGGGGCATTCTTTTGCTGCTCCGAGGGGTCGGCGATAGGTGAAGTTTGTGCCGCCATACCTCTTCAGTGTACTGGAAGCGACAAAGGGGTCGCGGTAGGGTCTAAAGTATCGGTGCGAGCGGCCGATATAGTGTGTGTATCTCCGGTGGTTCTGCGAGGGCCGGCAGGTCGCGTTCCTCAGGGAATGGACGTAGAGTTTGGGTAGGGTGAGGCGATGAACAAGAGCCATCTGGGCATTGTGGCAGCTGTCGCGGCGATTTTTTGTCCAGGGTGGGGCTACGCTGCAGCGGGGAAACGTCACGCTGTTGTGCGGGTGAAGGGTACGTCGAGTCTGCGCCATGTTACAGCGCATGCCACGGCGGCGCGTGGCCGTGGCCGCGCGACTCTGAAGACGGTTTCGGTGCGCGGCGTTCCGGTACGGCATGCGGTGATTGAGCATGCAACGGCGGAATCTCGCCGGCTGACGGGCGCCTTTATGGCTTCGGCGACATTGCGGCCGATGTCGCAGCAGCTGCTTGTGTCGCGAAGCGCCCCTGCCTACAACGGTGTGCTTGCGTATGCAGCCGCGCACCCGGGCGAGGCCGCGGCAGCAGCCGATCTCGCGGTTGGGCATGCGTACTCGCTGGATCACCGGTTTGGGGATGCCGAGGGAGCCTTTCGCGCGGCTGCGACCGCGGGTGAGTCGCTGTCGGATTACGCCGACTACCTGGGTGCACAAGCGGCTATCTCGGGGGGACATCCCGGCGACGCGATCGCCTTGCTGGAACGGTTTGAGGAGCGCCATCCTGGGAGCTTGTTTGTGCCGCAGGCGCCGGTCCTACTGGCAAACGCCTACCTGGCCGGGAACGATTCCGCGAATGCCATGCGGGTGCTCCAGCCCCTGCAGAACGGAACACTGGGGACGCATCTGGACTTCCGGGTGGCGTTGGCCCGGGCATATCAGATGAGCGGCGACGCGGGGCAGGCCGGCGCGATCTACCGGGACGTTTACCTGAATGATGCGCTGTCGCCTGAGGCGGCCAACGCCAAGACCCAACTTACGACGATCAACGTGCCTCTGACCGCCGGCGAGCGCAAACAGCATGCAGACGCGCTCTTCAACGCTAAGCAGTATGGCGCAGCTGAGGTGGAATACCGCGGGCTCGAGCAGAACGACGCGACGTTGACACAGGCTGACCGTGATGCGCTGGAGATCTACTCGGCTGTCTGTGATTTGCGGTTGAAGCGGCTGACCCGCGGCGATGTCGACCACCTTCCGGTCACGAGCGACGACACGGCTGCGCTGAAGATGTACCTGCAGTCGGAGCTGGCGCGCAACGAAGGCAATGCAGGGGATCACGACGCCCTTGTGCAATCGATGTTGCAGCAATACCCGAACAGCCGCTGGCTGGAGGAGGCACTGTACTCCGGCGGCAACATGTACCTGCTGAAGCGCGATCCTACGCATGCCATTGCGGAGTACACGGCGCTGGTGAATCATTTTCCGCACAGCATGTACGCCCCCAGTGCCCATTGGCGGGCGGCGTGGTTGAGCTATCGTCTGCGGCACATGCCGGATGCCGCCAAAATGTTCGACGAGCAGATTACGACGTATCCGGGCGGGACTGAGATCCCGGGCGCTTTGTACTGGCGCGGGCGGCTTTATGAAGATGCCGAGAGCAATCCGGGGCAGGCGCTGAACTATTACAAGGCGCTCAACGCAGCCTATGTGAACAGCTATTACGCGATGCTCGGGAGACAGCGGATTGCTGCGATCGGGTCGCGTGCCACGGACGTGGAGCCTGCGACGGTGCTGGCTTCTGTGCGCGCCGTGCAAGATCCGCACCTAATTGACGCTGTGCCGCAGGATGATCCTCATTTGATCAAGGCGAAGTTGCTGGCGAATGCGGCGCTGAATGAGTACATCCGGCCGGAGATCCAATTGAGCCCCACGTCCTCGCAATGGGGTGCTCTGGCTGAGGCGGAGATCTACGAGAGCTTTGGGGAGAATGCACGGGCGTTGCAGGCAATGAAGCGCAGCAAGGTGCCCTTCTTTTCTCTGCCGGTATCTGAGGTGCCGGTTGCGTACTGGCAACTTGTGTTTCCCCGGCCTTATTGGCAGCAGTTGGCAAGCGATGCGCAATCGCAAGGTCTGGATCCGTACCTCGTGGCTTCGTTGGTAAGGCAGGAGTCGGAGTTCAACCCTGGAGCTGTGAGCAAGGCTAATGCTTTCGGGCTGATGCAGATGCTGCCCTCTACCGGGAAGCAGATGGCGAAGCTGCAGGGCGAGAGGCGATTCAATCCCAATGAGCTTTTCGATCCAACAGAGAATCTGCGGCTTGGGACGGCTTACCTGCGGCAAAATATCGACCATTATGGCGGTCAGGTGGAGTATGCGCTGGCGGCCTACAACGCCGGCGATGGTCCCGTGCGTCAGTGGATTGCGAGCGGGGATTACAAGGACGTGCCGGAGTGGGTGGAATCGATCCCGTATAGCGAGACGCGGGATTACGTTCAAGGAATTATGCGTAATCGGGAGGTCTACCGGGCGGTTTACGCCGGCCGGTAAACGACCGAGCGCGCGATGCCTCTCCGCAGACCGGAACCGTTCGTCTGCTCAGGAGACGAGGCATGCATGTAGGGAACTTGGAGCTTCCCTGGGTGGATGGTTTGCTGGTGCCCGGAGGGGGACTTGAACCCCCACAACCCTTGCGGGTCTACGGATTTTAAGTCCGCTGTGTCTGCCGATTTCACCATCCGGGCCAGAGAAGGCCTTGGGGCCTGGTTGTGATCGTATCGTAAACCGGCGCGTGTCAGCCGCGGCCTGAAGTGCTGAAGCGCCGTACGAACAGTGAAGAGGGCCCAGGTGAGATCTGGGCCCTGCGTACGGATGTCCCAAAACCTGTCTAGGTCGTTGTATGTGGACGGCGCGCGGTGCGACGAGGCTCGCCCGTATCGGCGTCAAAGCTGATGATGAGGGCCGTGGCAGGTTCAGCGCCGGCGCAGTGATAATGGCGGTCAGTTTCCCCGGCGATGTAGACAACATCGCGGGGATTGAGAAGATGCTGCTCGCCGTTGCGCTGAAGACAGAGTTGCCCGGTGAGGACATAGGCCATTTCGATCCCCGGATAGCGCTCAGGGTAGAAAGGATCGGTGTCCCCGGGAAGGAACTGCGCCCAGCAGGGGCGCAAGCCGCCTTCGGGGACGAGGATTCCGAAACTTTCTGCGAAGTAGTCGGGGATTGGCGCACCCATTGAGAGTCGGACACGGTCTTTGCCGCGCTGCACGCGAAAAACCGATGAGTCCCCGCCATCGAAGAAGTAGGAGAGATCTTTACCAAAGACAAGTGCGAGGCGGGCCAGATTGCGCAGAGTTGGGATCACTCTGCCGGTCTCGAGTTGCGAAAGGAAGCTGGCGGAAAGGCCGGTTTGCTTGCCCAGTTCGACAAGGCCCATGGAGCGTTTAAGGCGAAGACGCTTGATGCGCTGACCGAGGCGCGCTTCGGAGAGAAGTTCCTCGGCGGCTTCCGGGTCGACAGAAGAGTGAACGCCGTTGGTCATCGGACGGCTAAGTTGGTCTGTGGGCTGCTCGGTCTCAAGTGTAGGCATGGGTTAGAACCAGAATGATTTACGTGCGCCGCTAGGGACAAATTTTGAGATGCTGAAAAAGGGTTTGGTGGTGCAGGAAATTGTCGTGGGTCTCAACAGACTTGCGCGTACACCCCTGGATCGTTGACAGGCTCACTTCAAGGTGATGGCAGCTCGTGTGAAATCCCCAAAAGCGGAGGGACGGTGGGTCTGCATCGCGGTGTCCAGGGGTCGGTCAGAGGCTGCGAAGGGTGCTCGGGTCCAGGGTTTGCGAAAGGGTCAGCATATTCTTCCAAGGGTCGCGACGAAGGCGGTCCTGCCAGGTGGCGAACTCTACTACCGGAAAGGTAGGAAGACTTCGACTGTCGAGTTCTCTCCAATCGAGGGGGACAGAGGCCTGAACGCGGGGGCGTGCTCGGGGGGAGAAGGGGGCGACGGCTGTGGCTCCTCGCTCATTGCGCAAGTAGTCGAGATAAATTTTGCCGACGCGCGCGGCTTTGGTCATTCTGGTGAGATACAGGCTGGGGTTTGCCCGTTCCATGGCCTGGACGAAGCGGTGGGCGAGGTCTTTGACTGTGGCGAACTCGTGGACTGCCGTGATTGGGGCGACGATGTGAAGGCCTTTTCCCCCTGTGGTTTTCAGAAAACTTTCGAGGCCTATCTTTTTGAGCCGAGTGCGGACCTCATGAGCAGCGGTGGCGATGACCGACCATGGGAGGGCTTCATCCGGATCAAGGTCAAAGATGAGGCGGTCGGGGCACTCCAGATTGCTGTTGCGCGAGCCCCAGGGGTGGACTTCAAGGACGCCGAGTTGGGCGAGCCCGGCGAGGGCTTCGGGGGTATTCAGAGTGATGTAGGGCTCGGGGGCTCCGCCTTTTTTATCGGCGACCATCACGGAGCCGATGCCGGGCGGGAGCATGGTGTTGACGTGTTTCTGGTAAAAGCAGGGTTTCCCGGCGCCGTCTGGGCAGCGGACCAGAGAGAGGGGGCGGTCGGCGATGTGGGGAAGCATGCGGGAAGCGATGGCCCAGTAATAGTCGGCGAGTTGTTGCTTGGTGAGTTGGGACTCGGGGTCGAGGATCTTCTTGGGGTGGGTCAGGCGAACGGGAACTGGGGTGAGGGCTTTGGTGGCTCGCTTGGGCCGGGCCGGCGCTTCAGCCCAGGTTCCAGGGTCGGTATCTAAGACACCCGGTTGCATGACTGGTTCTGCACCATTTGCCGAGGTTTGAGGAGAGGAATTGTTGAACTTGGGTTGGGGTGGTTTGGTGGGGGCCTCGCGGAAGACTTCCCCTGGCGCTTTGTCTTCTCGAAGGCCGAGGAAGGCTGCCTGGCGGACGAAGTCTTCGGCGGTCCAGGTGGCGAAGCGAACCTGGGCCACGAGTTCGGGGCGAACCCAGACGGGGTGATCGCGGCGGGCTTCGGCGGGAAGCTGCGTGTAGGCTGGCGTCTTTGTTTCGAGCCTGGCTAATTGGGCGCGTAGATCTTTGCGTTGCTTTTGGGTAAAGCCGGTGCCGGTGCGACCGGCGTAGATGAGCTTTCCTGCGTCTTTTGTGCCGGAGTCCAGCGGGATGTAGTAACCGAGAATGAGGGAACCGATGCGGTCCGGGCCCTCGCTCGAGGGGATGAAGCCGCCAATAACGAATTCCTGCTCATGGAGGCATTTGGATTTCAACCAGGAGGAGCGCCGGCCCGTCCCGTAGGGCTCTTCCCCTTGTTTGCTGATGATGCCTTCGGCGTGGAAGCGGCAGGCTTCTTCGAACATGAGCTGGCCGCTGGTCTCGAGGTGTTCGGAGATGCGGACGATGGGATCGCTGGTTTCGTCGAACCTGGGGAGAATTTGGGAGAGGAGTGCTTTCCGTTGGCGAAGGGGAAGGATCCGGGTGTTGCGGCCCTCAAGGTGGAGGAGGTCGAAGGTGAAGAAGTTTAGCGGGTGTTTTTCGTTGTTTTGGAAGGAGGCCTGGAGGTCGGCGAAGTTGGTGTTGCCATCGGGACCGAGGACGACGACCTCCCCGTCGAGGGTGGCAGCGGTGACCGGGAGTTGCGCGACGGCGTCAGCAACGGCGGGAACGCGGTAGGTCCAGTCGAGGCCGCTGCGGGTGAGCATCTGGACGCCGCGAGGCGATTTGCGGGCCTGCATGCGGTAGCCGTCCAGCTTGAGCTCGTGAAGCCAGCCGGGTCCTTCGGGTGGGTTTTCGGTTTCCTGGGCGAGTTGAGGCTGAATGAATTCGGGTTGGGGTTCGCGGGGGAGGTCCTCGAGAGCGTCGAGCAGGCTGGATGGGAGGCCAGTGGGGAGAGGTTTGGGACCTGGTGGGGTTGCTGGGCGGGGACGGGGAGTGATGCGAAGCGCGACATCGGGGGTCGTGGAGTTTTCGGAAAAGTCGTGGATTGCCGAAGCCGCCTTTGGCTGCGCAAGGGAGGGGCTACCCGGATTGTTCTCTATCGCTTCTGCCGGCGAAGACGGGGTAGCCGGGACGTCAGCGGGGGTGTCCCGGCGATACCAGGCCTGGCCTTCGGTGGCGGTTTCCTTGCTGTTCCAAACGTGATCGCTCTGGTGGGCGATTTCGTCCATGGTGCGGCCGGTTAGGGCGGAGTCGGGCGCCTCTTCGGTGATGGGCGGGCTGGTGGCAGGACGTTCAAATTCGTCGTGCTCCTTAATGAGGAGCCACTGGGGCTTGTCATTGTTTTTCCAGCGGCCCTCCCCGCCACCGTAGGGCTTGGTGGTGTGCATGCGGACGAGAGTCCACTTGCCCTGGAGCTTGGCGCCGTGCAGTTCGAATTTGAGAGAGCCGGTGCGGAGGCCGGCGTCGACGTTTTCATGACCGGGCTGGGGCCACCAGGTGCCCTGGTCCCAGAGCATCACCGTGCCGCCGCCGTATTGGCCCTTGGGAATGGTGCCCTCGAAGCCGCCGTACTCCATCGGGTGATCTTCGACCTGGACGGCAAGGCGACGGTCGGCGACGACGTAGCTTGGGCCTTTTGCGACAGCCCAGCTTTTGAGGACGCCGCTCCAGCCGAGGCGAAAGTCGTAATGAAGGTGGCTGGCAGCGTGTTTCTGAATGACAAAGGGGAGGCCCTTGGTGGTTTTTGCGCGGGCGGGCGCGGGACGGGGCGCGATCTTGATGGAAGTAGCGGGTTCCGTGCCGGAGGGCTCAGCGGTGACGGTGAAATCCCTCATGCTGCGGTATTTTGTAAGCTGAGCGTCGACGAGATCAGAGGGCGTGGCGTCCGGGTTTTCCGAGGCGACGTCCGAGGCTGGTTCCGGGATGGCTTTCCTGGCTTCCACCGGCGTGCTGCGGCGTGCCGAAGCCGCCTTCTTCGGTTTTGGGACAACCGCTTCGGCAGCAGGCGAACTACCCGCAGTTTTTTTCGCCTTCTTTGCCGGCCTGCGCGATGTTGCGGCAAGGGCCGGTTTGGCCGCTTCAGGGGCGGGTTGGGCAGGCTTTGCCGCGGAAAGTTTTGTTTTCGTCCGTTGAGCTGTCTTTGCAGCTTTCTTCAGGGTCTTCTTGGTAGGCATGCATCGGTTCCTAGGCGCTCTTGCGCTTCGATGCCGTCTTGGATGCAGCCTTTGTGTCACGTTTTGCCGAAGATTTTGCCGGTGCCTTGGGAGTAGCGCCTTTCACCAGGGAGAGACCACCGCCGGCTACGGCGCGCTTGGGTTCTTTCTTGGGCGGTTTGGCTGCTTCGGGCTCGGCTTCGGCGGTTTGGGGGGCGCCTCCGATGCTCTTGCGCAGGGCGTCCATCAGGTTGATGACCTTTCCCCGGGCAGGGGCAGGTTCAACGTCTTGGGGTACAGGGAGATGCTTCAACTTGGCGTCGACGAGCTCCTTGACCGCAACCTCATAGCCGTCCACGAACTCCTGGGGTTTAAAGACACCGGCGCGCTTGGTGATGAGCATTTTGGCAAGGTCGAGGGAATCCTCAGAGACCTCGACCTTCTTGATATCCCGGAAGTAGTCCTGCGCGGGGCGCAGTTCGGCGGCGTAGCGCATGGTGTAGGCCATCATGCCGCCATTGGGGTCTGTCCCATAGGGCGCAATGGCGACGATGTGCTCCCGCCCACCGAAGGCGATCTTCGTGAGCGCTATTTTTTTGGTGTCGAGAAGGGCCTGGCGGACGGTGGCAAAGGCTTCAGTCTGGGCGTCGCTTTCAGGAAGCACGAAATACGGCTTTTCATAATACATCGGGTCGATATCGGCTTCGTTGACGAATTGAGCGACCTCCATGGTGTGTTTGGAGGGGACACGAAGGTGAGCGAGTTCTTCGGGCTCGATGGTGACGTACTGGCCTTTGCTGTACTCGTAGCCTTTGACGATCTGACTTTGCTGGACCGGAGCGGCGGCCGGGGCTTCTTCCGGGTCGTTGGCGGCGGCTTCGGCGGCACTGGCGGTGAATTTCTGGTAGCGGATGCGCTCGCCGGTGGCGCGGTCAATCTGGTGAAAGCTGATCTGGCTCTTGGCTTCGGTAGCCACGAAGAGTTTCACGCCGAAGGAGACCAGGGAGATCGTGATCTGCCCGCTCCAGTAGGGTCGCGCCATACGCATACCTCGCTCAAGTTCGTCTGCGCAGATGAGAGTAGCGCGTGGCGGCGCGGGGATGTACCAAAATGTGTTCGGGACGACTGAAAAGCACCTGCGGGGTAACGTGACTACGCATCTAAGCCCGCGATTTAATCACTTTAGTAATGACGAAGGAGTAAACCTTACGGTCTGTGGGGTGGCGTGGCCATCGCGAGTTGCGTTACGGCCTTTGCCGGTCCTAGTCGACCGTAAAGCGGAGGTCGACCGGACCAACGGTGGAAAAGCCCGCTTCGGCATCGGAGTGAGCGTCGGCAAGGGTGTTGCCGGTCCAGGATCCAGTGGTGATCCATTGGCCCTGGCGAAGACCGCCGGTGCGGGCAGCACCCTGGTTGGCCAGCCAGGGAAGAAGCTTGAGGAGGTCGCCGGAGGTATTGGAGCCGGTGCGTTCGACGCGGACGACGGAATCGACGATGAGGGTGACTTTCTCCCGGGAGAAGTCTACGTTCCGCCAGTCGGGAAAGGCGGGTCCATGGACGAATCCGCCGTGCATTTGCAGATCGGCGAGCATGGCCTCACGGGGCTGCTGGGCGGGGTCGACGAAGGCGGTTTCGAGGACCTCGATGGCGGGGTGGCAGGAGGCCATGGCGTCGAGAACCTCCTCGCGGCTGTAGGGGTGGTCGGGGCGGGGTGGAAGATCTCTGCCGACAAGGAAAGCGATCTCGGCTTCAAGGCCGCGGTATCGCCAGCGACGGCCAGCGAGCGTGCTGCCGGACGGGGCCATCCAGTCCGTAGGCATGGGGCAGAACATGGGTGTGGCCTCCGGGGTGGGCGCGCCAACCTTCCAGCCGCCGATCTCGCCGAAGGATCTGACGAGCTGGTCCTGAATCATGTAGATCTCGTCGAGGTTGGCGGGGATGAGGTCGGGCGGAAGCGAGAGGATGGGGCGGCTTTCGCGGCGGGCGTCGAGGAGTGTGTTGGCGATGAGGGTGAGGGTTTCTTCGCGGGCGCCGGTCATGGTTTCTTTCCTCGTCGTGGTCTGTTCGTGATTGGATGCGGGTCGAGGAGTTTTCTCGGGTTTGCAAGGGAGAAGAGCAACCCATGCAGGTTCGAAAGGTTGCGCACAACACGGCGCCTGAGTGTGCGTTTACTCCATTGCACGGCGGATCTTCAGGAGGCCGGCAGGAGGCAGCACCATGAAGCTATCTCAGACAATTGCGAAGCTTACAGGCGGTAGGGCGAAGGTGTTTGGCATGTTGGGTGGGTTGGCGCTGGCGGGCGTAGTGATGACGGCTGCAGCACCGAAGGCGGACGCGCAGGTGGCATTCGGGGTGCGGATCGGTGGGCCCCGTTACTATGCGCCGGCGCCAGTACCACCGCCGGTGTACCGGTCCTATGGGTATGTGGCGCCTGCCTACTCAGGGTACGGGTACGCAGCGCCGGCGTATGGATGGGATCGCCGGCCTGAGGTGGAATGGCGGACACATGAGTACGGGGAGCATCGCGATTGGGACCGGCGGTATGACCGTGGATGGCGGCGCTAAATCGTTGCTAGCGAGGTCCTAGCGAGGTTCGAAGAGCCCACTCCTTGCCAACGGCGGGGGTGGGCTCCGTTTTGCGGCGTTTGCGATGCGTGAAAGCGGCGTTCCGGGCGGGAGAGAGTGAGTGTTATAGGGGCTGGTAATAGCGATCTTCGGGGTGGGCGCAAGCGAGGCAGAGGCGTTGGCCGTCCAGGGTCTCAAATCGGTCGAAGTTGATGCCCTCAAGGCAACGGTCACAGGTAAGGCGTTGGCCTTTGTAACCAGGGAAGTCGTTGGGGGAAAGCGGAACCTGGACCCAGTGCTCGGCGAAGAGGTCCCCGTCGGAGAGCTCACGGTAGGAGCGCATCTGCTGCTCGTTTTTGGGGAGATCGGGGTAGAGTTCCCGGGCGAGGTCTTTGGAGGACTCGAGGGCAACGAGGCGGATGCCTTTGTAGAGATCCGGACCCTTTTCAGGGCCCAGTTTGGCGTCGAGGTCGATGAAGGTCGCGGCCATCTTGCCCCAGTCACGAAGTTTCAGGGCGCGCTTGCCGACTCTGGCCCCGGTAACGACTCCTATGGCGTCGGTGGCACAGCGGTCGATCTCGACGAATACGACGGGACGTTTGCGGTCGGGGTTCAGGTCACCATTGTCGAGGAGTTTGCGGCGGGGCTGATGGATGCCCAGGCGGCGCAGGCCGAGTATGGCCATGCGGACGCCGAGAATCTGGCCGGCACAGAGATGGCCGTGGGCGCGCTCTGCTTCGCTTAGAAGCTCGTTAAGCTCGCCCGCGGCGAACGATGTGTCGACAGCGGCATCAAGGGTGCTCATAGGACGATGCTACGCCGTGTATCCTAGCCCGCATGGCTGACAGTGAGTTCGCCGGTACGCAGTGGTGGCAGACCGGAGTGATTTATCAGGTGTATCCGCGGTCGTTTCAGGACACGGATGGAGATGGTGTAGGGGATCTCAAGGGCATCACGGCGCGATTGGATTACCTGAAAGCGTTGGGCGTGAATGCAATCTGGATCTCGCCCATCTATCCCTCGCCGATGGCGGATTTTGGGTACGACGTCGCGGATTATTGCGGGATCGATCCGCTGTTTGGGACGATGGCGGACTTTGATGCGTTGCTGGCGGCGGCGCATGAGCGCGGGCTGCGGCTGGTTCTGGATTTTGTGCCGAATCACAGCTCGGAGATGCATCCCTGGTTCACGGCGTCACGATCGTCGCGAAACGATCCCAAGCGGGACTGGTATCTTTGGCGCGATGCGGCGGAACCCTCGGGGACTGACGATCATCGGCCGGCCCGGGAGCGATACCCGAACAACTGGACATCGCATTTC
Source organism: uncultured Acidobacteriaceae bacterium (assembly GCA_964249715.1). Lineage (GTDB taxonomy): Bacteria > Acidobacteriota > Terriglobia > Terriglobales > Acidobacteriaceae > Granulicella. The sequence continues at coordinate 5,004 of CAXUDN010000067.1, read as the reverse complement.
GGCGGTCCCGGGTGGACCTGGGACGAAGCTACGGCGCAGTTCTACCTGCACTCCTTTCTGCCGCAGCAGCCGGATCTGAACTGGCGCAACCCGGAGCTGCGTTCGGCCATTTACGAAGCGATGCGCTTTTGGTTGGACAAGGGCGTGGACGGATTCCGTATGGATGTGCTTTGGTTGCTGGTGAAGGATGACCAGTTTCGGGACAATCCGGCGAACCGCGAGCACACCTCGGCCATGCACGAGCACACCAAGACGCTTCCGCTGTACAACGCGGATCAACCGGGAACGCACAAGATTGTGGCCGCAATGCGGGCGTTGATGGACAGCTACAGGCCCACGCTGCCGGGATCAGACCAGAGTGCAGGCGCGGTGGATCCGATGACACTGGCACCGATGGCGGTCTCGAACCGTGTGCTGATTGGAGAGATTTACCTGCCCCTGCCGGAGCTTGTACGGTACTACTTCGGGCGGGAAGCGCAGACGGGCGGAACGGAGGGCACGTCTCCGGAGATCCCGGAGCTGCGGGGCGCCAATCTGCCGTTCAACTTTCACCTGATCCAGACGGAATGGGATGCCGCGGCGATCGCGGGGATCCTGCAATCGTACGAACTGCTTCTGCCTGACGGCGCGTGGCCGAACTACGTGCTGGGAAATCATGACCAGCCGCGGCTGGCCTCGCGCATTGGAAGGCAGCAGGCGCGCGTCGCTGCCATGCTGCTGCTGACGCTGCGTGGGACGCCAACGCTCTATAACGGCGATGAGTTGGGCATGGAGGATGTGCCGATTGCGCCGGACGAGGTGCAGGATCCTGCCGAAAAACGCGAGCCGGGGAAGGGGCGGGGACGGGATCCGGAGCGGTCACCCATGATGTGGGTTGATGCGCCGAATGCCGGGTTTACGACGCCCGAGGCGAAGCCCTGGCTGCCCCTGATGGCGGACTGGGCGACGCGCAATGCAAAGACGCAAAGTGAGGATCCGCGATCTTTATTGATTCTCTATCGAAAGCTGCTGGCATTGCGGCATGCGGAACCGGCGCTGCAACTTGGGGCGATGACCAGTGTGCACGCCGAGGGAACGGTGCTGCGCTATTGCCGGATACATGCCGAGACGAGTATTCAGGTTCTGTTGAACCTGGGTGCCGGGCCGGCGACGGTGCAAACCAAGAAGGGCACAGTCATGCTGACGACGCTGCTGGATGGTGACGGTGCGGCGGTGGATGGCGAGGTGACGGTTGAGGGCGGGGAGGGCTTGCTGATCGTCCTTGGCTAGAACGCTCCCCCGGAGGACGTAGAGCGCCGCATGTGTTCTCTGGAACCGGAGGTTTGCTATCTTCGTACATCATGAGCACGGCGCGCGGTGAAGAATCGCTGCCGCAGCGCAGTGAAGGGTGCGGCTTGGCTCGGGAAGCTTCCATATGACCTATCGCATTGCGCGTGGCGGACAAACTTTCGGACCGTACACGGACGCCGAAATTCGCCAGTACATCACTTCCGGGAACATCGGGATGTCGGATATGGCGATGGCGGAGGGCTCCGGCGAGTGGGTGCTCGTGCAGCACCTGTTTCCGCTGACGACCATCCCCGTTCCGCCTGCGATGGCGCCGATCCCGAGGCCCCCGGTGCTCTACCCGGACCCGCCGGATTTTCCGTGGTGGGGCGCTTTACTCTTGGGTTGCGTGACAGGTGGTTTGTTTTTCGTGGTGTGGGACATCGTCGAAGCGAGCTGGCTGAGGCGCATCGAAAAAAAGAGTGCGGCGTTTTTGTTGTACATCGGCGTTGCCGCTTCTTACCTTTTCAAGCTGCCGGGGATCTGGTCGACGATGGATTACAACATGTTTGGCGGGCCCAATCTACATCACCACGATGGTATCGGCGCACTTGCAATTATGCTGGGGATTGTGGCGCGTTTTATCTTCCGGCGGGAATTGCTGGATCACTTCAACACGCGTGAAGGGATACCGCTGCGGCTGAATGGGTTTTGGACCTTGATTCTCGGCGGCGTGTACTTCCAGTTCCACTTCAACCGAATTAATCAGCTGAAGCGTGAGATCAACCGGAGCGTGCCGGCGGTTTAGGTCCACCCTGGCATGCGAATCGCAGGGCCTTAAGCATAAGAGGGGAAGGAAAAAGCCCCGGCGCCGGCCGGGGCTTTTTCCCATGATGGGCGTGCTTAGACTGCGGCGCCTACCGGCTCGGGCTTGGTCTCGGTAGCTGCGGGGGTGCCGGTCTTGGGTGTATCTCCGGAGCCGGGCTTGCGAATATCAATGCCGCCCTTAAAGAAAGCGCCATCTTCGATAGAGATGCGCGCGGCGATGACGTCGCCGGTCAGCGAGCCTTCCGAACGGATGTCGACGCGATCGGAGGCCTGACAGTTGCCGCGTACCTTGCCGAGTACCACGATCTCGCGAGCGGAGATGTTGGCCGCGACTTGGCCATTCCGGCCCACAGTGACGCGGTTGCCGGGAAGGGTGATGGCGCCCTCGACTTTGCCGTCGATGTAGAGCGACTCGGAGCCGGTAAGCTCACCCTTGATCACAAGGCTCTTGCCAATGGTGGCCTGCTCGCCAGTGGCGGTGGCACCGGGGACACCGGCCGCAGTTGGCCGTGGTGCTTCAAAAGTGGGGGTGCTGGTTGCACCGGCTGCGCCCGGGCGTGCTGGTTCTGGGGTTGAGGGTGTCTGATTGCCAGCTTGATTCGGTTTCCACATGTTCCGTTTGCTCCCTTCCTCGTCGGAGGATCTTCCGCCGAACCCCGGCCGTGATTACAGCGCGACTGTCCGTGCTCTGATCACGATACTACTTTGCTAACAGATGTGAATGGGGTGGGAGCCTGCGGAGTGACGTGGTGGGGCGAATTTGTTCCCGGTTTTCCGCAGCGTTTCTATTCTTCTTCGCCTTCCCCTTCCTCAATCAGTGAACTCGTGCCCGCGACGTCAAAGGTGACAGAAGCGCCGCCAGTGAGAGTGAGTGTTGCCCGCATGGGCGTGCGCTGCCACTGCGCGGAGGCGCAGACCGGATGCGGGGGCTTGTCGAGCGGCCAATTGGCGAGGGTGTGCTGGGCGATGGCTTTGTGAGTGCCGAGTTCGGCGATGATGGCCACAACGCCGCCCTTCAGCGTAGGTATGAGGCCGCAGTATGCGGCGTAGTCGCGGAACCAGACGACTTCAGAAACTTGCGCGTCGAAATCGGGTAGATGAAGCGGCGTGATATGGCCGGTGGAGCGGTCCACCTGCAGCCAGGGGCCTGGCTGCCACGCCCAATGCGCGGGTTCGCTGGGAAGGCTATCGTTGATGCGAAATGCGCGACGAATCACGAAGGTGCGATCGGTGACCTCGTGCAATTCACCTACGGTCCACTCGCGAGGTTTGTCGTCCACGAGCAGGGGGCGGATGCGCAGCGTGGTTGAGTCTTCGGATTTGTTTTCGACGGTCGCTTCCGGTGGAGTGTAGGGAACCCTGCGCACGGGGCCGAGCGTAACGACGTGAATCTTCGCTGCCGGGGCGGGCAGGGGGAACAGGGCAAAAAAGAGAAGCAGCAGTGGCGCAGCAGCCGAGCGAAGAGCCTGCATGCGAGCGAGAATACCAAGAGGAAAGCGGGAGGGCATTACACCTTTTGTTCGCCTTCGACTCCCTTTTGTGGGGATGGGGGACGGCTGATTGGAGCTAAGCCGATCTTTGCAACCCGGCGATTCTGGGGTACACTTAGAAATGGTGCGTGTCCCTTCCGCAGCCTCCGTGCGTTGGTAAATGGGTGAGGTCAGGCCCGCGGAGACATCAGAAGCCCGCGATCAGGTGATTTGGTTAGGGAAAGCAAGGAGTTCCGGGCAGATGTCCGGTGCTCAAAGGAGAGCGTTTGTCGAAGGAAGATGCAATTGAGGTAATGGCAACGGTTGTGGAGACGCTGCCGAATGCGCTGTTCAAAGTGGAACTCGAGAACAAGCACCAGGTTTTGGCGCATGTTTCGGGCCGCATGCGCAAGAACTTCATTCGTATCCTCCCCGGCGATCGTGTAGCCATCGAACTTAGCCCCTATGACCTGAACCGCGGACGCATCGTGTACCGCTATAAGTGAAGTTGAACCAAACGAGAAACCGAGGAAGTTATGAAGGTTCGTGCCTCTGTAAAGCCGATTTGTGACAAATGCAAGGTGATTCACCGCAAGGGTGTTGTGCGGGTTATCTGCTCGGCGAGCGCTAAGCATAAGCAGCGTCAGGGCTAACACCCTGGCGTACGAAGCGCGGCCCCACCGGGCGAGTTCGCCGAAGTTAAGGCGTGCGATGAACCCGGAGGAGACAGCAGCCAGGTCAGCCGCTCCCCCAGTAGCCCCGCTTCACGGCAAAGTTCGTGAGCCCCAACGAAAGGTAGCCACATGGCTCGTATTGCCGGCGTCGATCTGCCTGGAAACAAGCAGACTCGTATCGCCCTTACCTACATCTACGGCATCGGAAATCCCCGCGCGATGTCGATTTTGACCAAGGCCGGCATTGATCCCTATGCCAAGCTCGCCACCCTGGATGAGAATCAGTTGAACAAGATCCGCCAGGTGATTGAGGCGGAGGGCGGGATTGAGGGGGATCTTCGCAAGGAGATTTCGCTCAACATCAAGCGCCTGATCGAGATCCAGAGTTTCCGCGGGCTGCGTCACCGGCGCAACCTGCCGGTTCGCGGTCAGCGCACCCACACCAACGCCCGCACCCGCAAGGGACCCCGCAAGGGAACCGTTGCCGGCAAGAAGAAAGCGACGAAATAAGCCATGGCAAAGACCGCACAGAAGACCGCCGGCGCCAAGGCCGGCAAGGGCAAGAAGTTTAAGAAGCGGGAACGTAAAAATGTTCCATTTGGGCTGGTGTTTATTCAGGCCAGCTTTAACAACACAATCGTCACGATCACGGATCAGCAGGGCAACACGCTGAGCTGGAAGAGCTCGGGTTCGCTCGGCTTCCGCGGGTCGCGTAAGGGAACTCCCTTTGCGGCGCAGCAGGCGGCTGTCAACGCTGCAAACGCCGC
>CAXUDN010000066.1:0-20274 GCA_964249715.1 uncultured Acidobacteriaceae bacterium | reverse complement strand
CCAGCTTCGCCGTCAGGCAGAACTGGCAGTTCACCGCACACCCCACCTGGCTCGACACACAGATCGTCGCCCGCCGGTACCCCCGCTCCGCCAACGCCCCAAAATCACTCCTCGGCCGTCCCTGCCCCCGCCTCCCCCAGTAACCCTCGCCGTCTCTGCTTTTCTGGTTGTCATCCCCGAAGGGAACCTGCTGTTTGCCAACGAAGCTACCGGAGCCCGCGGCCACAACCTCGCCAAACGCCTCCTCCGCCCCATCCGACTCCCCAGCCTCTTCCTCCGCCGCCTCACTTCCGTCCCCACGCTCGCCGCCGTCCCCATCCGGCATCCACACGGTCTCAACCGTCTCCCCATCCGCCAGCCGCACCAGGTACCGCTCCGTCCCATCCACACTGGTAGCCGTCTGCGCGATCTCCGGCAGCCCCACCCCCCACCCTTCCGCCATTACACGCTCCCGCAACTCCTGCGACAGCGTCGTCACATCCTCCACCGACCCTACCCGCCGCTTATACAGCGCCTCAAACACCTGCCGGGCACGGTAAGGCCTCTGCCCAAAGCCCGCCATCAGCTCCGTCAGTTCCGCCAGATTTAACCCAAAAAGCGCACAAGGATCCACACTCTCCAGTGTACCGCCGGGCAGCCGTCTAAACGGCCGATACGTTCTGCCTACCGCGCTGGCAAGTTGATCTCCATCTGCTGTCTTTGCTCTTGCATCTGCGCCGCGCGCCTTCGCTGCATCGCAGGCAGCATGATCATTCCCAGAACGGATACCAGCAACAGACCACCGCCCAGGGGATAAAAAACATACTGTCCCTTTGGCCATACCGCCGCCGGCATTACGTTGGCTATCTTGTCGCCTAACGAGTTCGTCCCTCGTTCCACGTCCTCAGCCCCGTCCGTCGCGCCTGCCGTTCGCACCCATCGCCGCGAGAGCAGCGTCGCGCGTATGTTCGACAGCAGCAGCGCCAGCGCAAACAGCCCTATAACGGGACTCCCCGCCCCAAAGCCGATCATCGCTCCTTCAATCGCCACCACGCGGTCACACAGGTAGCAAAGAAAGATGATCACCGCAGCCCCGACACTGCCTTCTCGAACCCCAATCCCGGCGAGCAGGTACGTCATTCCAATAAGAAAACCTGTCCATGGCTGTCGATTGGCGATCAACATCGCCATCGAGAGGATCGCCACGGCGGCGCACAGCCAGAAGCCCTGCTGCCTCACCAGATCGACGTCGTATTGATTCTCGATTGTCGGCCAGAATAGCCGCTTGAGAAGCCCATCCGTAGGCTTCTGCTCACTGGCGAGCCCAAGTGTTTGCATGGCAATGATCTCAACATAGGCCCGCATGCAAGTCGAGATATCGTTAGTAACAAACGGCTCCTGCGTTCTGAAATAAAGCGGCTTGGAAGCCTCTCGGTATCAGCAAACCAGGACTACAGCCCCACGAAGACGACGATGCGGCTTCCCAACGCGCTGAATGCGCTGAATCCCGTGAAACAATAGAAAAATGTCTGTCGTCCTAGCGGAACCCTCCGCCCTCACCACCCCCCACACCCGCGACATCCGCTCCACCACCCTCCCGAACGGCCTCCTCGTCCTCACCGAGCGCATGCCCGCCCTGCGCTCCGTTTCCATGGGCGTCTGGCTCCGCTCCGGCTCCCGCGACGAAACCCCCGAGACCAACGGCATCTCCCATTTCCTTGAACACATGGTCTTCAAAGGCACAACCACCCGCTCCGCCCAGCAGTTCGCCCGCGAGGTCGACGCCATCGGCGGCAATCTGGACGCCTATACCTCCAAGGAAAACATCTGCTTCTCGATCAAGGTCCTTGACTCCAACGTCCCCCTCGCCTTGGATCTTCTCTCCGACCTCGTCCTTCACCCCACCCTCACCGCCGATGACATCAGCCGCGAGCAGGGCGTCATCCTCGAAGAGATCAAAATGGACGAGGACAATCCCGACTACCTCGTCCACGAGCTCTTTACCCAGAAGTTCTGGGCTGGCGACGCCCTCGGCCGCCCTATCCTCGGTACCGCCAAGACCGTCCCCACCTTCGACCAGTCCACCGTGCTTACCGAATACGCCCGACGCTTCACCCCCGCCAACATGCTCTTCACTGCCGCCGGCAACCTCGACCACGACACCTTCGTCGCCGAGGTCGAGCAAGCCTTCTCCTCCCTTTCCGCTACCTCCAACGGCGACCTCCCCCGCACCTCCGCCCCGGCAAGCCACCCGCACATCACTCTCAAGAACAAAAAGTCCCTGGAACAGGTCCAATTCTGCCTCGCTGTCCCCTCGCTCCCCACCGCGCACCCCGACCGCTACGCCCTCTTCATGCTCAATTCCGTCCTGGGCGGCGGCATGAGTTCCCGCCTCTTCCAATCCATCCGTGAAGACCGCGGCCTCGCCTATTCCATTTACTCGGAAACCAGCCCCTTCCGCGATACCGGCTCCCTCGCCGTCTACGCCGGGTGCGCCGCCGGCAACACTCGTGAGGTTCTCGATCTCACCCTCACCGAGCTGACCCGCCTGAAAGCGGAGTTCGTCAGTGCCGATGAACTCCGCCGCGTCAAAGAGCAGCTCAAAACCAACATGGTTCTTGGCCTCGAGTCCTCCGGCTCCCGCATGAACTCGCTCGCCCGCCAGCAGATGTTCTACGGCCGCTTCTTCACCACCGACGAGATCACCGAAGAGGTCGACCGTGTCACGGCTGAGGACATCCGCCGTGTCGCGAACGAGGTCCTCAGCTCGGACGGCCTCACCCTTACCCTGCTGGGAAACCTCGGCAAACTCGCAATCGAGCGAAAAGACCTCACCTGCTGACTAAAAGAGCTGCGGGCAACGGACTCCGCACTTCTAAGCAGCGCGCGTCGCGGGAAGCTTTGGCCTTCTATTCGGCGCCGCCTCCTTGCCGCCGAACAGGGCCTCAGCCATGACCACAAAGAGCACCGGAATGGCGAAGGCCGTCAGCAGCACGAAGTGCACAAGAACATCGAGAAATCTCAAAGGCAGATGAGCCTGCCGCTCGCTATGCAAATGCAACACCAGCGCGCACACAAAGTTCAGCCCAAAGTACACGGAAAGAATCACGATCAGACCACTCAAACTCACAGCGCAACTCCCGGAAAAACTACAGGTGACCAGCACACCCCAACGTCCATGGCGGCATCGCGGACGCCGCGAAGTGTAACAAAGCAGAGTGTAATTCGTCAATGACCTTCTCGGTCCACAGGCATCCCTCGAAAGTTGCAGACGCCCCGATCCGCTTATCTGCCCTCCTTGCACGCCCATTCCGATACCAGCCTGCAAACAAAACCGTCTATACTTCATCCGACCCTCGCGGTCGATCCATGCCCGCGCAGCCATTCACCTGCGCCACCCCCAAGAGGACACCACCCATGTTCACTCCGCAAGCCGACGCAACTCCCCGCGACGAGGCCGGCTTCACGCTGGTCGAACTGCTCATCGTCATGAGCGTCATCCTGATCATCATCACGCTCGCTATCCCCAGCTACCAGAAGGTTCACATCAAGGCCAACGAAACCTCCGCCATGGCCTCCGTCCGTATGCTGAACTCCATGGAAACCGAGTACAACTCCAGCTATCCCAGCCACGGCTTCGCCTGCTCGCTCTCCACCCTCGGCGGCAAAGCCGGCTCCGGCACCCCAACCCCGGAGTCCGCGCAACTTATCCCGGACGACCTGGGCTCGGGCTCCAAGGCAGGCTATAACTTCACCATCTCCAACTGCGCCAAGAACACCGTCAACAATGTCGACCAGTACAACTCCTACGAAATCACCGCAACGCCCGTCGCCGTAGGCAAGAGCGGCCAGCGCACCTTCTGCTCCGACGAAAGCGGCCAGATTCATTTCGATCCCAAGGGCGGAACCAACTGCACCGAAATCCTTCAGTAACCCCGACCCGCACCCTATTCGCACCTCTTGAATCCGGGTGCCCCGGGTCCCGCTTCTGGGACCCGGGCTCATGTGTAGGCACAACCCTCCGCTCTGCAGCGCATCCCTGGCGCGTCCTGGCGTTCTTCGCGCCCCTTGCGTTCGCCTTTTTACTGCCGACCCGCACCCTCACCGCTCAAACCACCTCAGCCACTGCCCTCGCCAAAGCCGTAGACACTCACTACAATCACCTCGCCTCCCTCCAAACCCGGTTCAGCGAGCGCTACCGCGGCATGGGTCTCGACCGCACCGAATCCGGCACCCTCACCCTACGCAAACCCGGCCGCATGCGCTGGGCCTACGACGCCCCCATTGGCAAGCTCTTCCTCCTCAACGGCAAGGATGCCATCAGCTACACCCCAGGCGACCCCCAGGCCAACCGCCTCCCCGCCCAGCAACTCGACGACCTCCGTTCCCCTCTCCGCTTCCTTCTCGGCCACAGCGAACTCGCCAAAGAGCTTGACCACCTCAGCGTCGCCCCTCTCGGCAACAGCCTCTATTCCCTCGCCGGCGCTCCCCACAACCTCGCGCAACGCATCCGCCAGGTGACGCTCGTCGTAGACCCCAAGGGGCTCATCCATTCCCTCCAGATCGACGAAGCCGACGGCGCCATCACCAGCTTCACCTTCACCGACCCGCACGAAAATCTCCCCACCCCCGACAGCGATTTCCTCTTCACCCCGCCCCCCGGCGTCACTGTTGTAAACAGCCCCGCTCCCATCTGATACGAGCGCTGAAGGCCCGCAAGAGAACGCCCGGGCCGAAGGCCTGGGTCGCCGTCTTGAAATGCTGGGAGCTAAAGGCCCGATCCTTAGGCCCGACCCATTGCCCTTCTAGGCTCTATCAGCCCCTGCGCCCTTCCCGGGTCGCCTGCGCCTTCAAACCACCGCCCACAAAATGCACAACCTCAACCTTGTCCCCCGACTTCACCGCAGTCGTAGCCCAAGCCGTCCGAGGCGCCAACTCCCCATTCAATTCCACGGCCACCCGGTCTGCCCGCAGTTCCAGCGCGATTAAAACCCGATCCAGCATAGCCGGCGAGTCCACGCCATGCACGTCACGCTCACGCCCATTCACGACCAACATCAACGGTTCACTCACCCCTCCAGAGTAGCAATCGCCCTATCCTGCAGCGTCCACAACAGTCCCATAGGCCCACGCCCATGCCCCATCCCCGGCGCATGTCGCAGCGCACCCTCGACAAAAGCCTTCGCCCACCGCACCGCCTGAACCGGCCCGCATCCCTCCACCAGCCTCACCAGCAGTGCCGACGAAAACGCGCATCCCGTCCCGTGTGTAGCCCGCGTAGGAATGTGCTGACCCTCAATCACCACCGCCTCCTGCCCCGGTATCACCAGAAAATCAGTCGGCCTCTCCTGATCTCCCCCGGTAACAACCACGGTCAGCTGAGGATGCCGCACGATCAACCCGCGCGCGGCCGCTTCAGCGCTCGGAAGGTCATGGACAGGACAAGCGCTAAGCAGCGCCAACTCTCGCCAATTCGGCGTGATCCAGTCCACCCACGGGAGCAGCCCCCCATGCAGAGCGGGAAGCTCCTCTGCCGGAAAAAGATCCTGCCCGGAACTCGACCGCAGTACTGGATCATAGACCACGACGCAGCTCCTTCCCCTGTCACGAGTCTTGGCAGCCCCGACAAAGGTACCAACAGCCTCCGCGGCTTCGGGCGTACCCAGCATTCCCAGCTTGATCCCCGCTGGCGGAATATCTTCCTCGAGCCGCCGCAGCGTTTCACGCAACAGATCCGGCGCAATTGCCTCCCATCCGAAGACACCCAGCGTGGACTGCACGGTGAGCGCCGTAATTGCAGAGCAGCCAAAACCGCCATGCGCCGCAAAAGTCATCAAATCCGCCGTAATGCCGGCCCCGCTCGACGGATCGAACCCCGCTATCGTCCAGAAAACAGGAAGTTTTTCGGAACTACCCCAAAGTGGCAGAGGAAAACCCCGACTTCCTGTTTCTTCCCTGTCTTCTCCGCGTTTGCTCATGATGTTCGCCCTCCCCTACCATAGCGCGAAGGTTGCACACAACCCTTGTGTTCTACTTACAAGTCTTTGTAGATCTTTGACTTACGGGCTTGAACCCGAGACAATAACCGTGTGAGAAAGCATGTTCGTCAAGTCCTGTGTCACCTCCACAGGCCATTAGAACTGGGTCGGCGTCCCGCCGCTCTCTTGTTGGCTCTGGCCGTCTCCGCAACTGTACTCGCGAGCCCGCCGGCACCTCCCTCCCCCGCCGGCGCCCATGCAAAAGGAAAGCACCACTGGTTTCAGACAGGTGTCGCGTCCTGGTACGGTCGCGCCTTCCAGGGCAGGCGCACAGCCACAGGCGAGCGCTTCGACATGAACGCCCTCACCTGCGCGCATCCGACGCTCCCGCTCGGCAGTTGGCTCCGCGTAACCAACCTCCGCAACAGCAAATCGACCTTTGTCCGCGTCAATGACCGCGGACCCTATGAGCCCGGAGCCATCATCGACCTCTCCTACGCCGCGGCTCAAAAGGTGGGCCTCCTCGGCAAGTCGCAGGTACGCGTAGAACGCATCAGCCCCGACGACCCCGAACTTGCCATGGCGCTCATGCCCGACTTTTCATCCGGCGAAGGCCAAACGCTCGCCCGTCCCTAGCTCCCCTGCAAACGCCGTGTAAACGAACAAAAGACCTGCCGTAATGGCAGGTCTTTTGCATTCCATCCGTCATGCTATAGCTCGAAGCGCTTACAGCTTCTCGAAGAACTCGCAAGCAGAGCAGGAGATATACACTCCACCCGGCACGCCGCGCTCACGATCCTTCACACGCTTCACAATGCGCGTGGGTTTCGAGCACTTCGGGCAGTCCGTGCTGCGTTGCGTATCCATTACCTTCATGCGGTCCCCGGTTTTGGCGACTTTGGCCATCATGTCCCTCCAGAATGTGGTTGCCCATCCGGTGCGCAAACGCACATCTGCCCCGAACACTTTTGCGAAAAATGAACGCAAGAGGGCCAAGGCCGGCCAGGCTCATTTCTAGTGTACACCGCGCGCCCGAGCCAACTCCGCCAGGGTCTACCTGGTTGCAGCTACGAGATTCTGTGCGCCCGGCCCGGAGGGAGGCACGGTCGGCGTTGCCGGAACGGTGCTCTTCGGCACAGCAACCTTGCCCATCCCCGGCGTCACCATCCCATCATCGCTTTCGCCCGGCAGCCGCAGCGTCGGAGCGCTCTTCTCCGTTTTGTCTTCCCCCGCCTGCTGGTGCTGATCCCCATTCACGATCGTTCGCGCCGTCAGCGTAGGCGTCCCATCCCGATTCACTTCATTCCGCTCGAAAACCTGGATCGGCTTGCCCAGCGCCGCAATCTCCAGCCGCACCACACGGTCGTGCTGAAACCGCACAAACCGCGTGTCCTGAGGCGGATCCCCGTAGATCCATTCCTCATACACGGCGCTATCCTCGTCGCCCTCTTTCAGGTGCTCACGGTGCTTCGTCTTCGGCTGCCCCACGGACGCCAGCACCATCTGCCGGTTCATTCCCACCAGAATCTCGTGCGCTTCAATGGCCTCCCGCACCTTCGGCGGAAGCGAATCCGCATACGCTTCCGCGCTGCTCTTCGCCTTGAAGTCCACCACCGGATCCAGCAGTGCCTTCACCTCAGCCGCCGTAACCTCCGGCACGCCTCCCTCAAACACCAGCGTCACCCGGCATCCGGTCGCAATCGGCCCCTGCTGTGCCAATTGCATGTTGTTGATCGAGATATGGCTCAGAAACCGGTGTCTCGCATAAGGACCGCCATTGAAATCGATCACGATCCGGTCCGGCTTGAACTCCAGCTTGCTGACCTCCACGCGATCCCCCGGCGCGGCCGATTGCCCCTTTTCATACAGCATCCGCCGGTACTCCTCGTCGTGGGGCGTCAAATTGCCATTCGCCAGCAGCAGAATGCCTGCACCCAGCGGCAACTCCCGGTGCGCAAACCCCTGTTCCGCCTCCAGATTCCGGATCAAGTCCAGCCGCCCTCGCTCATCCAGCGGCTGACCCGGAAGTGAAACATGGGTCGGGTGAAACTCGGTCGTTACACCCGCGGTCGCAGTCTTCATCCCCACCACAAACACCTGCGAAACCGCCGGCGTCACAGCACTCAGCAACGCGCCGGATAACAAAATCGCCATGCGACCACGGGAGCCCATATCCACCTCTGGATGCGGAGATTCTGCGCCAAAGTGGGACAACTTGCAAGTTCACTCTTGTGCCATGCCAACATCCGCGGTTCAGGACGGGCGCGGCGTCTCGTCCACTTCGGCAGCGCTTCCCTCCATCGCTCGCTCTCCCGACCGGGGTTCGCTGAAGTCATTCGGATGGGCCGTTGTGGCCCTCGGCGGCAAAGGCGTCTCACTCGCCGGCCGGAGGCTTGCCGACCCCGCCGTGGGGCTCGCTCCCAAAATCTGCACCAGCTGCGTACCCGCTGCGGCCTCCATCGCCGCATGCGCCGGGGGCGGTGCCACCTCCATCGGATACCCCGCAGGCACAATCTGCGAATGCGTGTACGCCCACGCATAGTCGCGCGTCATCGAGTACAGCGCAATGGCCGCCGCCAGCAGCACAAGCCCGGTAAACACCCCACCCTCCGGCCCATACGCCCCACCCGTCAGCCAAAGGCGCCCTGAGCTGTCCGTAGCCACCACGCTTGAAAAGTCCGCCGACCCCGCCAAAGGCAAGCCAAACAGCACACCCATGGAGGCCAACCACCCAAACCGTATGCCCCATCCCAGCCAAAGCCCATGCGTCCGCAGGTACGCGACGGAAAACAGCACCCCTGCCGCAAATGCCACGAAAAAGGTGAACGGCGTGTCATTCGGCGGCGATGTCATAAAGAAGGCATACACCAAGGACAGCACCATTGTGGCCGTCACCGGTCCCGCAATCTCCAGCAGCCGCCGGAACAGGAAACCGCGCCAGGCCATCTCCGTCGCCAGCGCTCCCACCAGAAGCACGGCAAGCGCCAGCAGCGCCTCTCCCCACGCCCGAGCCGTCACTAAAAACTGCGGATGCAGGTCGCCCACCACGGCCATGGGCAAGACCGTCACCAGCAGCATCGCCCACCCAAAGGCCACGCCCTTTTGCCATTCCCCGCCGGTCGTGGTGCGCCACGGCAGGGCATTGGTATCACGCACGCTTCCATTCCGGGTTGCAACCCAGTTCAGAGCCGTGTACCCGGTCACCAGCAGGATGACAAGAAACAACTGGTTCAGCAGCGGCGCCAGAATCTCGGCATGGATGGCCGTCGCGATGCCCCGGCTCGCGCTCCCGGCGCCCGATCGCGCCGCCATTAGCCAAAGCAGCCCGATCGCAAACAGCGCAAGCTGCATGCTGCGAGGTGTCTTCCGGGATCCATCATTTAAGTCACGCAACGCGAGAACTCCATTGGGCTCTTCAGTACAACAGACGAACTCCGGCGTTCCCCAGCCTACGCCACCGTGTAAAACTGCGCGATATTGCGGAATTTGTCATACCGCTTCGTCAACAACGTCTCCAGCGGCTGCGACCGTAGCTCCACAAGGACCCGCTTAAGCTTGTCTCCCACCATCTGCATCGCCGCCGCGGGGTCCGCATGCGTTCCGCCCTGGGGCTCCGGAATCACATCGTCCACACACCCCAGCCGCTTCACGTCGACCGCCGTGTACCGCAGCGCCGCAGCCGCCTGCTGCTTCTTGCTTGCATCCTTCCACATGATCGACGCACACCCTTCCGGCGAAATTACGGAATAGATCGCATTCTCCAGCATCAACACCTTGTCCGCTACAGCCAGCGCCAGCGCCCCGCCCGATCCGCCCTCACCTGTGATTGTCGCAATCGTCGGGACCCGCAAACGGCTCATCTCCCGCAAATTTCGCGCAATCGCCTCACCCTGCCCCCTCTCCTCTGCTCCCAGCCCCGGATTCGCCCCAGCCAAATCGATGAACGTAAATACCGGATGCCCAAACTTCTCCGCGAACTTCATCGCCCGCAGCGACTTCCGGTACCCTTCCGGATCCGGCGACCCAAACTTCCGCGCCACGCGCTCCTTCAACGTCCGCCCCTTCAGGTTGCCGATCACCATCACCGGCTCGCCATGGAACCGCGCCATCCCGGCGGCCATCGCCTGATCATCGCAAAAGTGCCGGTCGCCATGAATCTCGCTGTAGTCGGTGAAGAGCGCTTCAATATAGTCCATCGGATACGGGCGCTGCGGGTGTCGTGCGAGCTCGGTCTTGATCCAGGCTTCGGGCGTTGGTTTCGTTGCGGGAACGGGGGAAATCTGCGGAGGCGTCTCGGGCATAGTGGTTCTGAAGTCTTATTGTACCGTTCCCCCTTCGACATAACCGCCGCTCAAAGCCAGGATCCTGCCTCAACCTTCCCCCAGCACACAGCAGTTTCTGCAGAACCGGTCGCTCTGAACCACAGACTCCCTGCAAGCGCACGCTCAGCAGGAATAGCGGGTTACCGTCAGGCGCAAGTCCCGGTTCCGGGCCGTTACCCAATCCCGCATCTAACAGGAGCTTACCTCGATCGTTACCCTGGATTCGACAGCCGTTCCCCGCTCCAATCACGCACCCAGAATCGCAAGGAGTTCTATGTTTCTCCGTTCTGAAAAGCTGCTCATTCCGCTGCAAAAACCGGCAAACCCGGACCCAAACGGCGCAGCCGCCATCCAGGAATTGCTCGGCGG
The DNA here is from genome assembly GCA_964249715.1 of uncultured Acidobacteriaceae bacterium. GTDB lineage: Bacteria > Acidobacteriota > Terriglobia > Terriglobales > Acidobacteriaceae > Granulicella. The sequence goes on along the minus strand of CAXUDN010000066.1, from coordinate 9,626 downwards.
CAAGTTTGGCGAAATGTCCACGCTGAACAACTATCTCCACCAGTCCTTCGGCTTCAAAGAGAAAAAGAAACTTAAACCGTTTTACGACTTAATCGCCAGCATCACCTCCGAAGAGTTGGGCCACGTAGAACTGGTGTGCACCGCCATCAACCTCATGCTCGAGGGCTCAACACCTGAAGGCGACCCCGTCTCCGCCCCATTGCAGGACGCAAAAAACCTGCGTAACACCCACCACACCATCGTGGGCGGCGGCGGCCATCAGGTCATGGATTCCATGGGTCATTTCTGGACCGGGCAGAACGTCTTCTCCAGCGGCAATCTCGTCACCGATCTGCTCCACAACTTCTTCCTGGAAACCGGCGCCCGCATGCACAAGCACCGCTGCTACCAGATGACCACCAACCAGGCCGCCCGAGACGTCATCGGCTATCTCATGGTTCGCGGAGGGGTCCATCAAGCCGCCTATGCCCTGGCGCTCCGGAAGATCACCGGCGTAGAAGTCACCAAGATGCTCCCCACCCCCAACATCGACGACGCCAAGATCCCCGAAGCCCGCAAGTGGCAGGAGATTGGCTCGCATCGCAAGCTCTACACCTGGTCCAATGACGGTGAGTACTCCGACGTCAAAGGCGTGTGGTCCGGCCCCGCTGACTGGGCTGACAACGAGGAGTTGGAGGTACTCGCCGGCACTCCAGACTATGCCGCGGAAGGCCCCGTGATCGGTGAGTCTCCCACGCTCTTCTCGCCTGACTACGCGCCTGAGGAGATCTACGAGATCGCAGCACAGCTCATGGCGAAGGGTGGCGTCTCTCCCCTGCAGCCCGGCGACGGGAACCACTCCCGCTTTCAGGGCAGCATCCCGGATAGCCCCGGAGCGTCCGCACAACCCGGCCGCAAGACCACCCCCACCCCCACCAAACCCAAGAAAAGCGCCAAATAGTTACACGTTTCTCTAGAAAGCAAAGCGGCCCTTTCCGGGCCGCTTTGCTTTGCGCACCATAGTTCCTTAGCTTCTCTTCGCGATCGCTAGCTCATCTTCGCCGTCGCAAGATCCCCGCCCAGGAAGAATCCAACGCCTCCCGCCCAAACAGCAGAACCCCAAGCACGAGCCCATACAGCAGTTGCTGTCCCGCAACATTCCAATCCTGCTTCATCGTTACCCCGAACATCAGCACGAACATAAGACCGAACGCCATCCACAGCGCCCACCGCACGCCAACTCCCACCAGCAGCAACAGTCCAATCGCCAGTTCCACACAGGGGACGACATACCCTGTGACCAGCACTAAACCCGCCGGAAGCGGTGCGGCGGCCATGCTCTTCACCATGCCCTGCGCGAATCCGCCCAGATGCGCCCCCGTGAAGATCCGCGCAAACCCATGCCCGAAAAAGTCCAGACCCGTGAGCACCCGCAACAGTACGTAAGCCCACTGCCTGTCCCTTGTTTCACCAGTAAAGATGGGCTCTGAAACGCTCATGCCTCTTAGACTGCCACGGCCGCGCGGAAGACGCCCTACGCGATCACCTGCACCGCCCCACGCCCTACCAATCCTTCTACCCGTTCAATAAACTGCACATCCGCCTGCACATTGAACCCATGCGGCTCCAGATCCGCCGCAAACTGGTCCGGCTCCTCCAGCCGCAGCATCACCTTGCCCTTGCCCGGCGCCTCGCGGAACAACGTCTGCAGCTTCTCCATCAATGCTGCGTCCGGGCTATGCAAAGGCACCCGAATCCGCAACGCCTCCGGCAGCTTCACCTGCACATCCTCAAGCGCCTGGATGCTCGAAATCGCAATCTTCGGCGCAGAATCCTCCTCACCCCGCAGCGACCCCCGAATCAGCACAGGCACATCAATCTTCAGTTTCTCCGCCAACTTCTCATAACTCTGCGGAAACGCAATTAGCTCAATCTTTCCCGTAGCATCCTCAAGGCAAGCCTGCGCATACATCTCCCCGGAGCGCTTCGACTTCGCCACTTTCAATCCCGTAATCACCCCCGCCACCTGGATCTCGTTCTGCGGCTCCGCCTTTCCCCGCACAAACACCACCGGCTCCGGCTTCATCTCGCAAGCCGCCTGCAGGTCGATGACACCTTTCAAGTTCCGCAGCTTGTCCTTGTACTTATCCAGCGGATGACCCGAAACAAAGAACCCTAAAACTTCTTTCTCATTTGCAAGCCGCGTGTACTCATCCCACTCCGCGGCGGCAGGCAAAGCCTCATCGTCCTTACTCGAAGCGATACCCTCATCCCCCCCAAACAACCCAAATAGCCCATGCTGCCCACTCATCTCATCCCGTTGCGCCTTCTGTGCCCGCTCAATGGCCTTATCCAGCGCGCCCATCACCTGCGCCCGTTTCCCAAACGAGTCCATAGCCCCCGCCTTACACAGCGACTCCAAGACTCTTTTATTCATCAACCGCAAATCAACCTTCTCGCAGAATTCCCAGAGCGACCCAAAGCTCTTGCTTTCACGTTGCGCTGACTTTGCGTCCGTAACGCTCTCCGCGCTCGTCTTTCTCAATTCTTCCCGAGCCCGCAAAATCGACTCAATCGCGTTATGCCCCACATTCTTGATCGCCGCCAACCCAAACCGGATCGCATCCCCCGCCGGCGTAAAATCCGCTGCCGAAATCTGCACATCCGGCGGCACCACCGCAATCTCCATCTCGCGGCACTCGCCAATGTACTTCACCACATTCTCTGGCTTGCTCGTCTCTGAAGTCAGCAACGCAGCCATAAACTCCACCGGATAGTGCGTCTTCAACCACGCCGTGTGGTACGCCAGCAACGCATACGCCGCCGAATGCGACTTGTTAAACCCATACCCCGCAAACTGCTCCATTAGGTCGAACAGCTTCCCTGCCGTGTCTTTCGGGTGCTTCCGCTCCAGCGCCCCCGCCATAAAAATGTCCCGCTGCTTGGCCATCTCCAACGGATCCTTTTTCCCCATGGCCCGCCGCAACAGATCCGCACCCCCCAGCGAGTAGCCCGCAATCGCCGACGAGATCTGCATCACCTGCTCTTGGTACACAATCACGCCCAGGGTCTCTTTCAGGATGACTTCCAGCTCCGGGAACATGTACTCCACCGGCCGCCGTCCCCACTTGCGCTCGATGAAGTCGTCGATCATCCCACCCTGGATCGGCCCCGGCCGGTACAGCGCATTCAACGCCGTCAGATCCTCCACGCTGGTCGGCTTGTACCGCCGCAACACATCCCGCATCCCACCCGACTCAAACTGAAACACCCCACTCGTCAACGCTTTGTGAAACACCTGCTCATACGTGGTTTGGTCATCCAGCGGAATGGTCGCCATATCCACCGTCTCGCCGCGATTCTTTTTAATCAGCTTCAGGCAGTCATCGATCACCGTCAGCGTCGTCAGGCCCAGGAAATCCATCTTCAGCAGGCCCATCTTCTCGACGGCCTTCATGTCATAGCTCGTTACAACGGCATCGTCCTTCGTCCGCGTCACCGGCACCAGCTCGGTTAGCGGCTGCGGCGCAATCACCACCCCCGCCGCATGCACGCCCGCCCCGCGCACCAGGCCTTCCAGTCGCTGCGCCGTCTCGATCAACTCCCGAATCTTCGGATCCGCCTCACAAGCCGCAGCCAGCGGCGGCGAGTCCTTCAACGCCTGCTCGATGGTGATGCCGATCGTCGCCGGAATCAGCTTCGCAATCCGGTCCACCTCGCCATACGGCATGTCCATCGCCCGGCCCACATCCTTGATCGCCGCCTTCGCCGCCATGGTGTTGAACGTGATGATCTGTGCCACCTGGTCCGTGCCGTACTTCTGCCGCACGTACTCGATCACCTCGCCGCGCCGGTTCATGCAGAAGTCAATATCCACGTCCGGCATGCTGACCCGCTCCGGGTTCAGGAAGCGCTCAAACAGCAGGTTGTTCTGCAGCGGATCCACATCCGTGATCTCCATCACGTACGCCACCAGCGACCCCGCCGCCGATCCACGCCCCGGTCCCACCGGAATGCTCTGCTCTTTCGCATACCGGATAAAGTCCCACACGATCATGAAATAGCCCGGAAACTTCATGCTCTTGATGCACTCAATCTCCCGGTTCAGCCGCTCTTCATACGCCGCAATCGTGTTCCGCAGTATCCCCCGCGCCTCTAAATGAGCAACAGCCGTATCGCGCCGCTTCCGCCAACCCTCCCGGCATACCTGCTCAAAATACGTGTCGATCGTCTCCCCTTCCGGCAAAGGAAACTTCGGAAACGGATTCTTGACCTTTGCCAGCTCCAGGTTGCATCGCTCCGGAAACTGCATCGTTCGCGTACACACCTCCGGCGCATGCGCGAACAACCGGTGCATCTCCTCCGCCGACTTGATATAGAACTCGTTCTTCTCAAACCGAAACCGCTTCGGGTTGTTCATCGAGTCCGCCGTCTGCACACACAGCAGCACCTCATGCGACCGCGCATCCCCGTCCTCGATGTAGTGCGAATCATTCGTCGCAACCAGCGGAATTCCCAGGTCTTTCTCCAGCCGGAACATCGCCTCGGTCACCGCCTTGTCCGGCTCCAGCCCATGGTCCTGGATCTCCAGAAAGAAGTTCCCTTTGCCAAAGATCTCCTCGTACTGTCCCCCCACCCGCTTGGCTTTCTCGTAATCCCCTCCCATCAGGTGCTGGCTCATCTCCCCCGCCAGGCACCCCGAAAATCCAATCAACCCTTCCGCGTGCTCGGCCAGAAACTTCTTTGAAACCCTGGGTTTGCGATAGAACCCATGAAGCGCCGCTTCCGAGGTCAAGCGCACCAGGTTCCGGTACCCCGCCTCATTCTCCGCCAGCACCAGCAGATGGTTATACTTCGACTCCGGATCGGGCTTTCCCCGGTGGTCGTCTTCCTTGCAGATATAGAGCTCACACCCCAGGATCGGCTGCAGCTGCTGCTTCTTCATCGCCTCAAAGAAGTGCACCGCCCCAAAGATGTTCCCATGGTCAGTCATCGCCGCCGCACCCTGCCCAATTCGCTTCAGGTGCTTGGCCAGCTTGTCCACATCACAAGCCCCATCCAAAAGCGAATAATCCGTGTGCAAGTGCAAATGCGTAAACTCAGCAGAGACCATCCCTCAAGTCTACTGCGGAGAAACCCCAGGCAACTCCAGAGGAAAACCCGGTAGGAAACTACAATCTCAGGAACAGCCGCAACGCGTCGTCAACGTGTCGCGTGACCTCTGGATCGACTTCGCCCGCTTAGCCGCCGATGCGACTCTGGGGCACAGTCGTCACATGATCTGACCATGATGTCAGGTCGCTTTCTCAGCCCGCTGCGCAAAGCCGGCTCAACGGGGACCCGCACGCCCGGACCCCAGAGTTGGGGTCAGACTCGGCTTCTAGTACCGCACCTGATACCAGACCAGCTTCAAGCCCGCTGCTTCCGCCGATGGCTATAACAACAATGACTATTACAAAACCTCCATCGCGCCTCCGACTGCGCATACGGCAGCCCCACAATCCTCCGCCGGCAATACGAACAGATCCTCACTCCAAAAGGAATCAGCAGGGCAGCGGACACAAGCCGCAAAGGAGTACGCACCAAAAGATAGGCAGAATTCAGCATGACGAGACTTCCGATTCTCCCACGCACCACCCGCGCGCATCGGTAACTTACCAAAGATTTTTGCCTACAGGGTCACAACATACAACTTAAGTACCAACCCACTCTCAACCCCGCCGCGCCCGCGCCAACGCTCCCTCGATCGGATCCGTCGCCCGCGCCTCCACCTTCGACCCCGGATGCGCCAAACCCACCGCCCCCGTCATCGCCGCATGCACCGCCCGTATCCGCGTCAATACACTCCCGGTAAACGCAATCCGCTCCGCATCTTTCTCATCACACCCCGCCGCCCACATCTTGGACACCACAATACTGACCTGCGCCGCCAGTTCCTCCCCCGCTCGCTCCAGCACACTCCTCGCCAGCGCATCGCCCTGCGCCGCGCACCGCGCTACGCCCTCAGCTAGTACCGCGAAGTCCGGACGCGGCCGGGTATTCGCCTTCGCCACCAGCGCCCCAATCCCGTTGATTCCCCAAATCGAATACACCTCCCGCAGCAGGCACGACGGCACACCCCTATCCAAAGCCCGCAACCCGCTTCGTATGCCCTCCAACCCAATCCAATAGCCCGACCCCTCATCCCCCAGCATCGGCCCCCATCCTCCCGCCGTCATCCGCGACCCATTCGAGCACCGCCCCACCACATGCGACCCCGTCCCCGCAATCACCAGCACCCCCGGCCCACTGCCAAACGCCGCCTCCAGCGCAATCTCCTCATCGCCGGTCAAAACGAAGTCACCCGTCAGCATCTCGCCCAACGACGCCTCCGCCCAGTCCCGCACACCCTCGCTCGAAATGCCCGCCAGCCCCATACACGCCCGCGTCACCAGGTACAGCGGCACCTTCGCAACGGCGCTCGCCTCTTCCAGCAGAAGCCGCAACCGGACCGTCGCCTCCGGCGCTCCCACCGACATGATCTTCACGGTCTCGCCCGTCACCCGCGCCAGCACACGCTCTTCGTCCGCAATCAAGCACTCAGTCTTCGTGCCGCCCGCGTCAATGGCCAGATACACACTCATTCGGACAACATCCTTCCCCCTGAAATCACTTCCACAAGCCCGCTATCATACGGGCATCCACTAAGGCGGCGAGGACCCTATGCCTCTCCTGCGCCGCCGGAGAGCAGCCTTTGCCCCCCAGCTCCGCGTCCCTCGCCCTCGCGCTCAACGCATCGCAACATCTGCGCGCTCCCGACCTCGCTATCATCGCAGCCTACCTCATCGCCATCACGCTCTTTGGATTAAAGTTTCGCGCACGCAACACACAGGACAAGTCCCTAAAAAACTACTTCCTCGCCGGCAATACCATCCCCTGGTGGGCCATCGCCCTCTCCGTCGTTTCCGCCGAAACCTCCACCCTTACCATCATCTCCATCCCCGGCGTAGCCTTCTCCGGCAACTTCGGCTTCCTCCAGGTTGTCCTCGGCTATCTCGTCGGTCGCGTCGTCGTCGCCCTGCTCTTCCTTCCTCGCTATTTCGCCGGCGAAATGCTCACCGCCTACCAACTCATCGACCGCCGCTTCGGCCCGGTCCTGCACAAGGTCACCGCCGGCCTCTTTCTCCTTACCCGTGCCGCCGCCGAAGGCGTCCGCGTCTTCGCCGTCTCCATCGTCGTCTCGATCGCCATCGGCACCGGCGACATCCTCTCGATCGGCATCATCACCGCGCTCACGCTCCTCTACACCTTCGAAGGCGGTCTCGCCGCCGTCATTTGGACCGACGTTGTCCAGATGGCCATCTACGTCGCCGGCACCGTCATCGCGCTCATCTCCCTCGGCCACCATGTCCCCGGAGGCTGGGGCACCATCATCCATACCGCCAGTGCCGCGGGTAAGTTCCAAACCTTCAACTTCGCCTTCAACCTCACCCAGTCCTATACGTTCTGGGCAGGCCTCCTCGGTGGCACTTTCTTAACCATGGCCTCCCACGGCACAGACCAACTCATGGTTCAACGCCTGCTCGCCTCCCGCAACCTCCGCGAATCCCAACTCGCCCTCCTTAGCTCCGGTGTCGTCATCTTCTTCCAATTCGCCTTTTTCCTGCTCATCGGTGCCGGCCTCTGGGTCTTCTACGGCGGATTCGGAGCAGGTACGGTTCTCCAGGCGCATACGCCGACCGGCGTCTTCACGTGGACCCCGCATCAACTTCCTCCCGGCTTCTCCCCCGACCGCCTCTTCCCCACCTTCATCACCCACGAAATGCCCACCGGCATCGCCGGCCTTCTCGTCGCCGCCATCCTCGCCGCCGCCATGAGCAATCTCTCCGCCGCCCTCAACTCCCTCAGCTCCACCACGGTCGTCGACTTCTATCTCCGCTTCCGCCAACCCTCCCACGCGCCACAATCCTCCCGCCCGCCACAACCCTCCAGCCGACCACAACCCTCCCCCGCGCCACAACCCTCCCGCCCGCCACAATCCCGGGTGGCCCATCCTTTGCGCAGCTTCACCGCGCAAAGGGTGGGGTCCCAACCACAACCACCTCCGGAGAACACCGCCCTCGGCGCCCCCTTCCTTGCCCCAGGAACAAGTAGCGCAGACACCACCGTCTCCGACCGCGAACGCCTCCTCGTCTCCAAAGCCTCCACCGCCCTTTGGGCCATCGTCCTCTTCGCCATAGCCATCCTCAGCCTCCACAACGGCGGCAAAGGCCACGTCGTCGAAATCGGCCTCTCCATCGCCTCCGTAGCCTACGGCTGCCTCCTCGGCGTCTTCCTCCTCGGCACCCTCACCCGCTACGCCACAGAATGGGGAGCCATCCTCGGCATGATGGCAGGCTTCGCCCTCAATCTCTGGCTTTGGCAAGGATCGTTCCCCGTGCACCTCGGCCCCCTCACCATCCCCCACATCGCTTTCACCTGGTACGTCCTCATCGGCGCCATCGTGACCTTCGCCATCGGCTCCCTCGCCAGCCTCGTCCTTAAACAATCCCCCCGCCCCAACCTCAAACCAGCACTCACAACCGCCCTCGTGCTCTTCTTGTTGTCATTCCCGCAGGGAACCTGCTGTTTGCACGCCCAGGCACAAACCCAGACACCGCCGCAACCGCAAACCCCCGTACCCCCAGCCGCCACTCAGGCAGCCCACGCCAGCGGGTCCCATCCCACCCATCACAAAAGCACCTACGTTCCCGTCCCGGTCATGCCCATGCCCGAACTCCCACTCCCCCCCGCCGACTTCACCCCCGTCTCCAACCTCATCATCGACGCCATCGCCCACCACCAACTCCCCGGCGCCGTCGTCGTCATCGGCCACCGCGGCCACATCGCCTTCCAGCACGCCTACGGCGACCGCAAACTCGCCGGAGAACCCGGTCTCAGCGGCGAACCCAGCCCCGCCGAGCCCATGACCGAAGACACAATCTTCGATATGGCCTCCCTCACCAAGGTCATCGTCACCACCACCGCCATCGGCCAGCTCTACGACGCAGGCAAACTCGACTTCGACACCCCCCTCGACCACTACCTCCCCGACTTCAACCCCACCCACGACCCCGAGCGCAGGGAAGTCACCCTCCGCCTCCTCCTCACCCACTTCAGCGGCGAGCCCCCCGACATCAACCTCAAAGACCCCTGGGGCCTCACCACCCCCGACAAAGCCGAAGGCCTCCACCGCGCCCTCACCACCCCGCTCGCCACCACCCCAGGCACAAAGTTCGTCTACTCTGACATCAACTTCATCCTACTCGGGGCTTTAATCGAGGAGCTGAGCGGAACATCATTGGAAACCTACGCTAGAGCCCATATCTTCGCACCCCTAGGCATGTTGCAAACTAGCTACCTCCCACTCACGCAAGTCTGCGGCAAAGCGGCGAACGTCCCCTTTCCCTCGCGCAAGTTCTTCACCCCAAATACACCCCCAGGAATCTCAGCCGCTGATCTCAAACTTTGTCAGGATGATGGCCGCGAGTGGAGCGCCGATGAGGTACCGAACACCGCCCCCACAGCCCACGATGACGAAGGCACCCTCGCCACCAACCCCAACTTCAACCATCTCCTCCGCGGCACCGTCCACGACCCCACCACCCGCCGCATGGGCGGCGTCGCCG
>CAXUDN010000065.1:0-20401 GCA_964249715.1 uncultured Acidobacteriaceae bacterium | reverse complement strand
AGTCGTTGGAGCCGTTTGTAAGGGAGAAGTTAGAGGCGTTGAAGGCGAAGCATCCGAGTGTGGGGGATGTGCGGGGAAAGGGCTTGTTCTGGGCGGTGGATCTGGTGAAGGATCGGGTGACAAAGGAGCCGTTCAATACGTATTCGGACAAGATTAGTGGGAAGCCGTTGCTGGTGGATCAGATTGCGGCGAAGACCCTGGCGGATGGGGTGATCATCCAGGCGTGGGTGAGTCATTTTGTGATTGCGCCGCCACTGATCGTGACGGAGGAGGAAATTACGCGGGGAATCGATACTTTGGATAGATGGTTACATCTTGCGGATGAGGGTTGTGTGGGGTTGAAGGTGCCGGAAACGGTGAGTGCTACAAGTGATAGTTAGGGTGAGCTATGGATTGGAACCTTACGCATGAGGTGATCAAAGCACTTCTTTCCTGTTTCAGCGGGGCGATCATCCTGCTTTTCACCTGGCTCGTCGGGCAGCGATTGAGTTACCGGTGGAGTGTCAGGCAGAAGAAGCGAGAGATACAGATGGCGGCCTTGCAGCAATCTTACGTGGCGTATGGCGAATTCTTCGCTGTATGGAAGCTTTGGAACCGTTTGGAGAAAGACTCAATGCAATTTGACGAGCGGCATTGGGAGTTGCACAAGCGGGCTGCGGCTGCGGAGGCAATTGTGGAGGGCTTGCTCGTAAAGGTGAGCAGCGAGTTGGTGCTTGAGCATGCCGCGGCAGATACCCTGGGGCGTTTTCGGCAGTCATTTCAGCAATTGAGGCAATCGATTCGGTTGGGCGATCCGTTGCCGTGGTGGTCGTCAGAGACGCCGGAGTATGTAAGTTTCAAGTCGCTGGCGGCAGGATTCAGCAGCTTGCTCTCGCGAGAGTGGCCGAGTACGTCGGCGTCCCCGGAAAGAGCAGCAACTCAGCTTAGGCGAATCACTTCCAACCATTGGGAGAAGCATTAGCAAACGGAAAGTCCCGTTGATCGGGCTCTCCGGCGTAGGTTAGGTACAGAATCGAGCTTGATTTCATAAAGCGCGACAAACAAAGGAAAGAGTGTCATGCCCGAATTTACGCCTCAGTATCCGCCTCCCCCGCCCGACGATCCGCAGCGTAGCCTGACGATCTCAAAGCCCAACACCGACGAGACTCTTGCTCACCTTGGAGTAGTTGGCGATACGTATACGATCCTTGTTACAGGCGATGACACGAAGGGTCGATTTTGCCTGATCGACATGCACATTCCGCCCGGGGGTGGACCGGGGCCGCACCGTCATGACTTTGAAGAGACTTTCAATGTTCTGGAAGGCGAGATGGAAGTGACGTTCCGCGGGGAGAAATCTACAATGCGCGCTGGTGATACGGTGAACGTACCGTCGAACGCTCCGCATATGTTTCATAATGTGTCCTCGAAGGACACTCGGCTGCTTTGTATTTGTTCGCCGGCTGGGCAAGAGAACTTCTTTCGGGAGATCGGTGTTCCAGTGGCTACGCGGACAACGGCGCCGCCGAGGCTCGATAGCGAGGGACAGCAGAAATTTATGGAGAAAGCAAAGGCCCTTGCTCCCAAGTACCGCACTGAGCTGCTTAAGGAAGCCTGAGGCTCCGTTTTCCCTCACAGTACTTACTTTGGGTGGCGCTACGATTCGTGATCGCACTTGCGGGAGGACGGGTCCATCAAACGTGTTAGGTGCCGGGGTAGGCGGGGAATTGATTGTAGTCGGAGGTGATGGCGGTGCTGATTTGGGTTAGGGTGGCGGGATCGTGGACGTAGAGGCCTAGCTCTCGGTTTTCGGTGAGGGAAGCGTTGGAGAAGTTGATGGAGCCTACGTAGCCGATGGCCGTGGGCGTGTTGAGGTCGGCAAGGATGGCTTTGGCGTGGATGTAGAGGGTGTCGTTATTGTTGGCGCCGATGTGGACGCCGCAGCCTGCGTTTTCGAGCGTGGTGTAGTTGGCGTGGTAGTTTGCGCTGGTGTCTGTCATGGCTAGCTGGACTTTGACGCCGCGCCGGCAAGCGGAAGCCAGGGCGGTGACGATGGTGGGAGCGCCTAGTTCTTCGTTTTCTACCTGCAGGGTGGACTTTGCGCCGTTGATCAGGCCGACCAAGTCGCCCTGCGCGGTGGTGGGGCTCCAGATGAGGTTATCGCCGGCGCCGGGTTGGTAGGACTCGTCGGTGGTGGAGCCGAAGTCCTGGTTGAAGGTGGCCTGGATAGCGGCGAGGTCGGCGGTGTCGGTGTCGATAAGGGCGAGGTCGCGGGTTTCGGTGTAGTAGCGGCTGGTCAGGTTGAGGGTCATGACGATGGCGGTGTTGCCGTCGAGGATGAGGGTCTTCTGGTGAGTGGCCTGAAATTGGGGGTTGGACCAGGCTGCGGTGCAGTTAGGGCCGGCGGCCGTGAGCTGGTTATAGGCGGGGGTGTTGGCGGTGCGTTCGAGGCTGCCGTCGAGGATGACGCGGACCTTGACGCCACGTCCGCAGGCGGCGACGAGATCGGCGGAGAAGGTGGTGTCAACGAGCTCGTACATGGTCATGTCGAGGGTGGATTGGGTGTTGTTGACGAGGGTGTAGAGCCAGGTGAAGCCGGCGGTGGGCTCGACGAAGAGGGTTGAGGCGGCATTGGCACGCGAGGAGGTGTTGACGGCGGGTATTTGGGTCGCGGGATGCGATTTATGGCGGCCGAAGTAGCCGGTTAAGAGGACGGTGGCTTCGATGAGGGCGAGGACGAGGAGGACGGCGAGGAGAGGTTTGCGGGCCACGGAGTCAGGTTAACTCGCCTGGGTTTCCGCGATGAGTTCGAGGGCGTCCCAGTCGGCTTCCGAGATATTGAGGGCTGCGGCTGCGACGTTGGCTTCGAGGTGCGGGATGGAGGCGGTGCCGGGGATGGGGAGGAGGACGGGGCTGCGCTGGAGGAGCCAGGCGAGGGCGATCTGGTTGGCGGTGGCGTTGTGGTCGCGGGCGAAATCGGCGAGGGGATGGTTGGTCTGGGTGTCGGCAGAGGTGTTTTTGGCGATGCTGGTAGTGGCGCTGCCGCCCATGGGGTACCAGGGGAGGAAGGCGATGTTTTGTTGTTCGCAGAGCTGGAGGAGGGGTTCGGATTTGCGGTCGAAGAGGTTGTAGCGGTTTTGGACGGAGGCGATGGGCGTGATGGCCTGGGCCTCCGTGAGTTGGGCGGAAGTGACTTCGGAAAGGCCGATATGGCGGATTTTGCCGGCTTGTTGAGCTTCGGTGAGGGCGCCGAGGGTGTCGGCGAAGGGGACGGTGGGGTCGATGCGGTGGAGTTGGTAGAGGGGGATGCAGTCGAGCTTGAGGCGGCGGAGGGAGAGTTCGATCCCCTGGGTGAGGTAGTCGGGGCGGCCGAGGGGTTTGGCTTTCGAGGGGCCCTGGCGAGTGAGGCCGCCCTTGGTGGCGATGATGAGATCTGGCGGATAGGGGTGGAGGGCTTCGGCGATCAGTTCTTCGGCGATGCCGGGGCCGTAGGCGTCGGCTGTATCGAGGAGGTTGATGCCGAGTTCGAGGCAGCGGCGGAGGAGGTTGCGGGCGTCTTCGCGGTCGGGTGGCTCGCCCCAGGCGCCCTCGCCGGTGAGGCGCATGGTGCCGTAGCCCAGGCGGTGGACTTCGAGATGGTCAGCGATGCGGAAGGTGCCTGCGGCGGAGGCGTTGGGGGTGCTCATGCGGGATGGGATGCGAGTTCGGGAGGGTCGTGGCTGAAGGCGAACGCGAAGGGCGCAAAGGTGCGCTACGGAGGTGGTGGCTCTCGGGTCAGCCGTGGACGAGGAAGTCGAATTGGGCGTCGGTGAGGGGAACTACGGAGAGACGGAACTGGCGGAAGAGGGGGGAATCTTGGAAGAGGGGGGATTCGCGCATGTCGGCGAGGGTTTTTTCACGCTTGAGGCGTTTGCCGGCTTTGAGGGTGACGAGGGGTGTTTTGCCGTCTTCGGCGAGGTGTACGGAGACGACTTTGGCGAGGCCGATCGCGGCTTTGCCGGTGTTTGAGTGATAGAGGACGCAGTCTTCGCCCTTTTTCATGTTGCGGAGGGTGATGAGGGCCTGGGGATTCTTGATGCCGTCCCAGACGGTGGTGCCGTCGCGGAGGAGGTCGTCGAAGGAGTACTTGTCGGGTTCGGATTTTAAGAGGTAGGGCATGGTGGTTTCCGAAGAGGATGTCACGATGGTACTAGGAGTGGTCGGTGGAGCAGCCTCTGCGAGGACGCAGCGCGGCCATGGAGAGGTACTGCATGTTTTATAGCGTGGTGAGAGCGTTGGGGCCGGTGTTTTTTTTGAACCTGGCGGGGATGTATGGACAGGGTACGCAGCCGGGGCCGCCGCGGGTTTCTCCGGAGAAGCCTGTGGCGATCGGCGTGGATCTCCGCAAGGTGGTTGGGCCTTACAAGCCGATCTATGCGTGGTTCGGTTATGACGAAGGCAATTACACGACGATGCATGATGGCCAGCGGTTGCTGCGGGAGTTGCACGATCTTAGCCCTGTGCCTGTGACCATTCGGGCGCACCATCTTTTGACGAGCGGCAAGGGGGAGGCTGACGTGGAACTGAAGTGGAGCTCCACGGATGTTTACCATGAGGGCGCGGATGGTAAAGCGAGGTATGACTTCACCCTTCTGGACAGCATTTTCGACGCGTATAAGGCGGCGGGGGTGCGTCCCATGGTGGAGCTTGGATTTATGCCGAAGGATTTAGCGGGAGAGGCGATACCGGCTCGTCCTCACCAGCCGTACCAGGTGCATTATCCGAAGAGCACGATCTCCGGTGCTTCCAACAATCCGCCCAAGGACTACCGCAAATGGGGTGAGTTGATTCGCGTGGTGACGGCGCACTTGGTGGAGCGCTATGGGAAGGAGGCGGTGCTGCAGTGGTATTTCGAAGTGTGGAATGAGCCGGACATCGACTACTGGCATGCGCCTGCGGAGGAGTACTGGAAGCTGTATGACTATGCCGTGGCGGGGGTGCGTGCGGCGCTTCCGGGAGCGAAGGTAGGTGGACCGGCGAACACGGGGGCGGGCAGTGCGCATGCCTACAAGTTTATGAGCGACTTTCTGGATCATGTGAATGCGGGCAAGAGCGCGGTGGACGGCGAGGCTGTGCCGATGGATTTCATCTCGTTCCATGTGAAGGGCTTGCCTAAGATCGATGAGGGCAAGGTGACGATGGGGCTTGCGCATGAGCTTCAGGATGCGGACAAGGGGTTTGAGGTGATTGCGAAGTACCCTCGTTTCAAGGGGCTTCCGATCATACTGAGTGAGGCCGATCCTGAGGGATGTGCGGCGTGCTCGAGCAAGGTGAACCCGGCGAATAATTATCGCAATGGGACCCTCTATCCGGCTTATACCGCAGCGGCTTATAAGAGCCTGTTCGAGTTGCAGGATCTGCATGGCGTGAACCTGCTTGCGATGTTGAGCTGGTCTTTTGAATTTGAGGGCAAGGAATACTTTGAGGGGTTTCGGTCGTTGTCGACCAATGGCATCGACAAGCCCATACTGAACTTTTTTCGCATGGCCGGGTTGATGCAAGGGAATCGCGTGGCGACGACCAGTGAGGGGCAGGTTCCGTTGGGCAAGCTGCTCGTCAGCGGTGTTCGCGACCAGCCGGATGTGGATGCACTGGCGACGTACGGCGAGCGCCAGGCTGCGGTGATGGTGTGGAACTACCATGATGTGGCTGTTCCCGCGCCCGGTGTACCGACGAGCGTGACAGTAGATGGGCTGCCGAAGAGTGTCGCTAAGGTGCTGGTGACGCATTTCCGGATCGACGACACGCACAGCAACGCTTACACCGTTTGGAAGGCCATGGGATCGCCGCAGCATCCGAGCTCGGAGCAGTATGCCCAGCTTCAGGGTGCTGCGGGGCTACAGATGTTGACTTCGCCGGAATGGGTTGAGGTTGACGGAGGGCAGGTCCGGCTGACGACCGAGATGCCGAGGCAATCCGTTTCGCTGTTCAAGCTGACGTGGTGAAAGCTGGTTGCTGTACGGAAGCGAGTGAGCGACCCGCGACGCAGATTTTGCTACGACGTTTCACATGCAGCATGCCCCTGAAGCTGTAGAGTGATCCCACCATCCGTGCGATGACGTTGGTGTGCACCGCCGTCGACAATCGGGACACTGCCATCCCGAGGGTCTTCGTGTTGCTACGTTTTACGCGTTCTATCTTCGTTGCGCTCAGTGCCCTCGCATCCCTGCCCTTCGCTGCTTACGCGCAATCCCTTCAGGTCACATACGGCAGCAAAGGCGTACAGACGATGGTTTACAACGGCGTCACGCTCGAAAATACAAACATGTATGGCGCGGATGCATTTCATATCTGGCATATGAAAGCTACTGATCTGAGCGGGAATGTGCTCTCGACGGGGCAGTATGGCTGGGGCGAGAGCAACAATGGGACGTCCTGGAATGCGCAGACGAATACGGAAATTTATAACTTTACATGGGGCTCGATCAGCACTCAGTTCGTGCAGAGCGGGAACACATTGAATATGATCGTTACGGAAACCAATCATGCCGGTTCCGGGATCTATTTTGATGGAGCGGAGATTTATCCGTTCACGTTGCATTTTCCCGTCGATCCAGCCGGGTTCGATGGTTACACGCAGTACGCCATTACCACGACTGACCCTGGGATCAGCGTCGCCGACTTCGGCAGCGGGGTGGTGACGGCTGTTTTTCCGGATGAGTCGAAGGCGCTTTATACCGGATGGAAGAATGCCGGGGCGGCGACGTATTCGCCGCTGATGACGAGCACCGCGCCCGATGGACTGGCTACATTTTTGCCGCGCAACGATCTTCCGCTGGCCCCGGGTAACTCGCTTACCTATACCCTGTCGTTGCGATTCACTCCCGAGGGCACGGCAGCGAATACGGCTGACGCCTTGGCCAGCTTTGCTGAGATGTATCCGAGCCAAATGACATGGGCTGACAAGCGCATCGTTGGCACGGCATTTCTTGCAAGCTCCCCAACGAGCAATGGCGAGATTACACAGCCGGGTGGATACCCCACGAACCCGAGGCGATATTTCAACGACGCCTCCGTGGATATTACGAGCGCAGCGGGTCTGAAGGTGTTTCAAGATCGCATGCTTGCGCAGGCGGCTTCGCAGGTCATCAACGCGAAGAACATGGATGCACAGGGCGTGATCACCTGGGATCTGGAAGGCGAACAGTATCCGCAAAACACCAGCTATGTTTGCTCGCCCGATCAGATTGCGGCTGTGGCTCCTGAGATGGAGTCCAGGATTAGCGATACGACGTCGGCGTTTTATGGACAGAAGCTCGATGACGCGTACTTCAAGACGATAACGAATGCCGGGCTGCGGGTGGGTGTTTGCATTCGGCCGCAGGCCTTTACGCCAGGAGCAAGCGGTACTGCGAGTCAGATCACGCTTTCCTCCAACGCGGCGATCATCGCCAACCTTGAGAATAAAGCTCGCTTCGCGAACGCTCGCTGGGGCGTAACGATGTTCTATGTTGATTCGGTTGTGGACGCCAATGGCGGAACGTTGAATCCTGCGATCTTCCAGCAGGTTGCGACAGATCTTCCCAATCTGCTCTTTATCCCTGAAGAGTTTACGACGCGCTATTACGCCTATACCGCGCCGTTCTACTCCTTCATTTTCCATACGACCACCGGCACTGCCGCTGCCGTGCGTAAGGCGTATCCGAAAGCCTTCGGTTTCAACATGGTGAATGACGTCAATCCGGCGACTCTTGCCACGTACACGCCGCAGTTGATCGCAGCTGTTGAGGGCGGCGACGTCCTGATGGGTCATGCCGATTTCTGGCAGGGGAACGATCCGACTCTGGTCTCAATCTATGCGGCTGCAGGGGTTACGGCTCCTGCCGTATCGCTAACGACGCCGACGCTTCACTGGGGCACGCCGACTTCGATCAGTTTTGGCACGCCGCTTTCCGCCAGCCAACTGGATGCGGGTGCGAGCGTTCCCGGTGTCTTCACCTATTCGCCGGCTGCCGGCACGGTTCTTGCTGCGGGTATTACGACGATTGCAGTCAGCTTCACGCCGACAAATACATCGGCCTACCGGACGGCCAGCGCTTCGGTTCAGTTGACGGTGGGTCAGGCTACGCCGACGGTATCGTGGAGCACGCCCGGCAGCCTTGCGTCGGGCACCGCTCTCTCCTCCGCGCAACTGGACGCGACAGCGAGCGTACCGGGTTCGTTTACCTACCAGCCTGCGGTGGGCACGGTTCTATCGACCGGCAGCAACGTCCTGAGCGTTAGGTTTACGCCGGCGGACAGCACGGACTACAAGGCTGTGACGACGACCACGGTTCTTACGGTCACTGCGCCGTCTACGCGCACCGCGCCTACGCTCACGTGGCCCACCCCTGGAGCGATCACATACGGCACCGCGCTTTCAACGGCACAACTGGATGCGACGGCGAATGTAGCAGGCTCCTTCTCTTACTCGTCTCCGGTCGGTACGGTTCTGCATGCCGGCAACAACAATCTCTCTGTGACGTTTACGCCCAGCAGCGCCTCCTACTCGCCGGCCACGAAGACGGTGACGCTAGCGGTCAACAAAGCTGTTCCCACGATCACCTGGAACACGCCAGCGGGTATCAGCAGCGGGGCAGCGCTTTCAAGCACGCAGCTGAATGCGACTTCCAGTGTTCCCGGCACGTTTACGTATACGCCGTCAGCCGGGACTGTGCTGAATGTCGGGAGTGATCCTTTGACGACCCTTTTCACGCCCACGGACGGTACCGATTACACGACTGCAAGCGCGACCGTGAACCTTACTGTCAACAGAGCAGCCACGCCTTCGGGGCCGGTTGCGATTTTGTCTCCCGCCGCAGGCGCGACGGTTTCGGGGAACGTGCTGGTCACTGCGCAGGTCAATGTCAGTCTTGACGCAGCAGGATCGTTTCTTATGGTGGATGGTGTTGCCGTGCAGGGAACCCGGCGTACCGGCGGACCCTACCTCTATCCGCTGAGCACCTCTGGCCTGGTTAACGGCGTCCACGTTCTGCAGATATGGGCGCACGACATCGGCAACAATGTCGATCTCTCGCAGACGGTTGCGGTCACCGTACGGAACTAACGCAAAGACGTACGCGCAAGTAGAGAAGACAAGGGCCGCACTACCGCAAAGATGAATGTGCGATGGTGCGGCCCTTTTATGGTTTGAGCTGAGGAACAAGTCAGAACTGCCGTCACTTACGTATACTCGGCAGAATTCGATGGGACCGTGTTGGTGTGCGCTTTGTTCCGCGAAAGGAGAAGGTCGGTGGACTTCAAGTCGGGTGCTTTTCTTTTAGTGATGACGGTTTGCACATTGCCGGTGCATGCACAAGCCGTACCTGCCGAGAAGGCGAATGAAGCAAGGATCGATCGTCTATTGGGCCAGATGACCCTTGAGGAGAAGGTGAATCTGATCCGCGGGGATGTTGAGCCGGCGGCGACGAATCAGGGACAGGCGGGCTATCTGCCGGGGGTGCCACGGCTGGGTGTGCCGACGTTGCGCTTTGCGGATGGTCCCCCGGGTGTGTTGACGCGGGTTGCCGGGCAAGCGCAGACGGCCACGATGGGCGTTGCAGCTACATGGAGTGTGCGGGATGCGGAGCAGAATGGTGTCGCGATCGGGAGGGAAGCGCGGTCGCTGGGCATCGACGTGGTGCTGCAGCCGTTTATCAATATTGACCGGGACATCACCTTCGCGCGGAGCTATAACACGCTGGGCGAGGATCCGTTTTTGAACGGGATGATGGGGGCTGCGGAGGTTCGGGGGGAGCAGGCGCAGGGTGTGATGTCGCAGGCGAAACACTTCGTCGCCTATGACTCTGACTCGTACAACATCTTTGTGGACCAGCAGACCTTGCATGAGGTGTATGTTGCGCCGTTCGCGGCGGCGATCCAGGCGGGTGTGGCTTCGATCATGTGTTCCTACAACAAGGTGAATGGTGCTTTTGCGTGTGGCAATGGGGATACGTTGAAGACCGTTCTGCGGGACGAGCTTGGCTTCCAGGGATTTGTGACTTCGGATTGGGGCGGCGTGCACAACGTGCATTTCCTGAACCAGGGGCTGACCATGGAGATGCCGGGCGAGGTACCGGACGATAGTCCTTTTGCCGGAATGATGCACACGTACTTTCGGACGCGGCCCGCAAGCACCGGTGCACCGACGAAGCCAAACGAGGCTGCGCTGGCCGGGATGCTGGGAGGAACGATCCCTGAGGAGACCAAGGGCGGCGGTATGGATCTGGGTGGGTTCCCTATGGAAAGCGACCCTGCGACGTTGCGGACGGCGATGCAGGACGGCTCTATCTCCGAGGCGACGGTGACCGCGGCGGCGCGGCGCGTGTTGTACGAGATAGATCGATTTGGGTATCTGGATGGGAAGCAAAAGCATGACGTGACGGCACAGGACTTCAAGGCGAACGGCGAGATCATCGAAAAAACGGCTGAAGATGCGGCTGTGCTGCTGAAGAATGAGGGGGGTGTGCTGCCGCTGAAGAAGGATGGCAGCTTTGCGCTGATTGGGCCGACGGCGGGACAGGTGGCGTCGATTGGGACGTTTGGGGAGCGGTCTCCCGGCAGGCCGGAGTTGCAGGTTGGACCGTTGGCCGCGATGAAGCAGCTTGCGCCCGGGGCCAAGGTGACGTTTGCGGTGGATGACGATATGACGGGCTCCACGATTGGCGCCGCGCGGTTGAGCCATGACGGGAAGCCGGGGCTTCTGCGAACGGAGGCACAGGGGAGAAGTAGCGTCGATGCGACGCTTGATTTTACGGTGAAGAATGGAAAGGCTTTGCCGGCGAACAGCGTTGCGACGTGGAAGGGGGATGTCGACGTCCCGACGGCGGGGTCGTACTGGTTCTATCTTCAGTTGCTGGGGACGCGGGGTGTTCTGAGCATCGACGGGAAAGAAGTAGGCAGGAGCGGTGCGGTGAAGGGCACGGTGCATGGGGATGTGCAGCATGCGACGCAGGACAATGGGTTGCCCACGACGGATGGACTGGACAATGTTCGGCGGGCGGTTCAGTTGACCGCGGGAAAGCATGCTGTTGAGGTGGTGACCTCGGTGGACACGTCGAACGCGCCCGTGCAGGTGCGGCTGAACTGGATGACGCCGGAGGCGCGGCAGCAGGCGCATGCCGCGGCGATTGCGGCGGCGAAGAGTGCGGGGACGGCGGTGGTGTTTGTGTGGACGAGGGATAAGCCGCACTTTGAGCTGCCTGGGGAGCAGGACACGCTTATCGACGAGATTGCTGCGGTGAATCCGAATACGGTGGTGGTGTTGAATACGAGTCAGCCTGTGGCGATGCCCTGGATTGACAAGGTGAAGGGTGTGGTGGAGATGTGGTGGCCGGGGGATGAGGGTGGCGTGGCGGAGGCGAAGACGCTGCTGGGTGAGAACAATCCGGGGGGCAAGCTTCCGATGACGTGGGGCAAGTCGCTAGCGGACTATCCGGCGACGTCACCTGCGCATCCGGAGCGTTCTGCCAAAGGTGTTGACGGGAAGACGACGTTCTCCGAGGGTGTTTTGGTGGGGTACCGGTGGTTCGATGAGGAGAAGATTGAGCCGCTTTACCCCTTCGGGTATGGGCTGTCTTATACGAAGTTCGCGATGTCCGGAGTGAAGGTTGAGGCGGCGAGCGATGGCGGGGTGAATGTGTCGATAGGTGTGAAGAATACGGGGGCTGTTCGAGGGGACGAGGTACCGCAGGTTTACCTGGCCGCGCCTTCGGAGAAGCCGGCCGGGGTACAGTTTGCGCCCAGAACGCTGGTTGCGTTCGATCGGGTGTCTCTGGGCGCTGGAGAAGAACGGCGTGTTTCCCTCCATGTTGCGCCACGGGCTTTTCAGTACTGGTCGGTGGAGAAGAAACAGTGGGTGAAGCCGGAAGGACCGAGGACGCTGCTGGTTGGATCGTCTTCCAGAGAGCTTCCGCTCCGCGTGGTGACTCCTGACCGCTGAGGTCGAGGTGGCGGTGAGTCAAGGCGGGAAGGATTGCTACGGGAGGAGGATTGCGCGATACTTCTGGGGTGGGTTTTTATTGCCGTTGTGGCGATCCACCTGTTTTCCACTCGCGTCCCAGTTCGCTTTCCCATGGCGTAGACCGAATAGTAGGATGAACAGAGCAAGTGTGACGCCCGAAGGTGTTCGATTGCCGAGGGCGGGAGTAGTTCAGTGGCAGAACGTCAGCTTCCCAAGCTGAATGTCGCCGGTTCGATCCCGGTCTCCCGCTCCATAGTTTGATTCCCTCAGAGGCTGCGTACGGGGAGCAGCATGAGGTCCTGGGCGAGGCCCACTTCTTTTTGAATGAACGGTTCGGCGTAGCGGACGCCGGCGAGCAGGCCGTAGTGGCGGGCTGTGGCGAACATGCGCTCGCGGATGTCGTCTTCCGGCACGAAGAGGCTGGAGCCGGTGGGCTGGGCGCCGTATTGCGAGCGGTAGGCGAGCAGGGCTTGCCCGCGGGTTTCGATATGGGGGGTGATGTCGACCACGAAGGTGGGGCGGACGTCGGCGTACAGAGAGGCATAGAGGATTTTGAAGGGACGGTGCGGCGCGCCGTTGTCGGGGCTGAGCTCGGCGCTGGCCAGGCCGGCGAGGAAGCAGGCTTCGTAGCCCAGGGTGGCGGAAGTGTAGTGGTCGGGGTGGCGGCCCCCCCAGTAGGGGAGGATGACGACGCGGGGGCGGAGGCGGCGAAGGACCCCGGCGATTTTGAGGCGGTTTTCTAAGGTGTTCTGGACGTTGGAGTCGGGGAGGTCCAGGGCTTCGCGGTGAGTGACGTTGAGGATGCGGGCGGCTTCGGCAGCCTCCGCGGCGCGTTGCCCGGCGGTACCGCGGGTGCCGCCTTCACCCTGGGTGAGGTCGAGAATGCCGGTGCGGGCGCCGAGGGCATGCTGGACGAGCAGGGTGCCGCCGCAGGTTTGCTCTACGTCGTCACGGTGGGCGGCTATGGCGAGAATGTCGATCTGGGGGCTGGTCATGCTTTCCATAGGACGATGAATTGCGATCCCGGGAGCGCGAAGGGAACTGGATTGGGTGCTCGTGCCATGCGTCCGAAGCGCGTGCGAGCGGAGGGGATGGATGTGCCGATCGATGGAGGTCAGGCGGACGTGCGCTGGCTGGTGGGGTGGGGAGCGAGGGCGAGGCCGGCGAGGAAGCCTACGGCGAGACCGCCGATGTGGGCGGTGAGGTCGGTGTGACGGTCGGCAAGGCCGTAGAAGAGGTTGTAGGCGAGGAAGATGAAGACGGAGCGGGTGACGGCTTTGGCGGCCAGGGGGTTAACGACGCCACGGTAGCGGAGCAGGTAGGCGAGAAGGCCGCCGTAGACGCCGAAGATGGCTCCGGAGGCCCCTGCGGCGACGACGTTGGGGTGCAGGGCGAGACCGATTATGTTGCCGCCCACCCCGGCGAGGAGATAGACGGCGAGATAGCGGGGGCCGCCGAAGAGGCGTTCGGTGAAGTAGCCGATCTGGTAGAGAACCCACATGTTGAAGCCGATGTGAATGATGCCGAAGTGCAGAAAGCAGGCGGTGAGGAGACGCCACCACTGGCCGGATTCGGTTACAGGGCCGAAGTTGGCTCCCCAGCGAAAGACCTGCTCGACGGTGGGATTCAGCGGGGAGATGCCGGTGGCGATCATGGCGAGGAAGACAAGGACGTTGGCCGCGATGAGGGCTGTGGTGACAATGGGTTTGCTGGGGCGGACGCGAGTGGGTTGGGGTTGGGGTGGGGCGTAGTCATTTGCTGGGGCGTTGGGGTCCATGGTCTGGGAAAAGGATAGCGCCGACGTGGTGCCGATATTTCGTCTGCCAGAATGCAGGCGTGACCAGGATGGGGCTTGCGGCTTGTCCCGGGCTTCTCTGCACGGGGGTGAAAGGGCAACATGTCGCTGTGTTTCCGGAATCGATTTGCGGCGATGTTCCGGATGAGAATGGAGCAACTGCAGCGTTTACGGGGGTGTTGGCGCTCACTCTTGGGCCACACTCCCTGGCTGTGGTGGGATTGAAGACGTTGACGGGGACCGGGCATCTGGACGTGGGTGGGGAGCCGGATGGGTTGGCGATGGCGGTGCGGCTATAGATTCCGTGGGGTGCTGGTAGGCCGCTAGACTGGGTGATATGGCCAGTGGTATTTCGGTGGTGATTCCGGCGTTGAACGAGGCGGAGTCGATTGGGGTTGTGGTGGGGTCGATGCCCTGGGGGAGTGTCGATGAGTGCATTGTGGTGGATAACGGGAGTTCTGACGGGACGGGGGCGGTCGCAGCGGCGGCCGGGGCGACGGTGGTGACGGCTCTGCGGGGATATGGGGCGGCGATGGCGGCGGGGTCGGCGGCAGCGCTGGCGACGAGTGATGTGCTGGTGTACATGGATGGGGATGGGGCGGATGATGTGACGGAGTTCGACCGGATTGCGGGGCCGGTGCGGCGGGGTGAGGCGGATTTTGTGATTGGGTCGAGGATTCGGGGCGTGCGCGAGAAGGGGTCAATGCTGGGAAGTCAGGTGTTTGCGGCGCACTTCATTGGTGGGCTGGTGAAGCTGCTGTATGGCTTTCGGTACACGGATATGTGCGCGTTTCGGGCGATCCGGCGGGATGCGCTGGAGCGGATGGGGATGCGGGAGATGACGTTTGGGTGGAATCTGGAAATGCAGATCAAGGCGGTGCGGATGGGGTTGAGGATTCAGGAAGTGCCAGTACGGTACCGGAACCGGATTGCGGGGGTGAGCAAAGTGAGTGGGGATCTGCGGGCGTCGTTTTTGGCAGGGAGGCGGATTCTGGGGGTTTTTTGGCGGGTGCGGAAGCCGGGCGGAGTCTGATGACCTTGTGGTGCTGCTGAAGAATGCAGGTCTCTCCACTGCGCTGCGGTCCGGTAGAGATGACAGGGTTGAGGCGGGAGAAGAATACAGCAGATTGCCGCGGGAAGGACAACAAGAAAGGCAAGGCTCGTGGGCGAGGAGACGGTCATTGAGTTAGAGAAGGTGAGTGTGGCGCGGGGGGAGCGAGTGGTGCTGCGGGAGCTGAGCCTGCGGGTGGAGGCGGGGGAGCACCTGGTGATTTTGGGGCCGAATGGGTGTGGGAAGTCTACGTTGTTGAAGACGCTGACTTGTGAGTTGTATCCGGTGCCTGCGCCGGGGATGCGGGTGAGTTTGTTTGGGCGGGCGCGGTGGGATGTGACGGAATTGCGGCGCAAGATGGGGGTGGTTGGGGCGGAGTTGCCGGGGGAGGCTACGCGGGGGATTACTGGGTTGGAGGCGGTGTTGACGGGGTTCTTTTCGGCGTCGAAGCTCTGGCCGAATTTGACGGTGACGGAGGAAATGCGGGGGCGGGCTGAGGAGATTGTGGAGAGGGTGGGTGCGGAGAACCTGCGGGAGGTGCTGGTGGGGGAAATGAGTGCGGGGCAGCAGCGAAGGGTGATGATCGGGCGGGCGTTGGCGGGGTCGGGGAAGATGTTGCTGCTGGATGAGCCTTCCAATGCGCTGGATCTGGCGGCGCAGCATGATTTGCGGGAGACGTTGCGGGGGTTGGCGCGGGAGGGGACGGCGATCTTGATGATCACGCACCATGCCAGCGATGTGCTGCCGGAGATGGGTCGGGTGGTGATGATGAAAGAGGGGCAGATCGTGGCGGATGGGCGACGGGAGGAGTTGTTGACGGCGGAAAGCTTGAGCGGGCTGTTTGGGCGGGGGATTCGGGTGATGGAGCGGGATGGGGTTTTGTTTGCCTGGTGACGGCGTTGAAGAGGTCATGAAACTGAACAGCAGCAGCCAGGCCCTGACGATTTGCGCAAGGTGATAGGAAACCGGCCCGGCATCAGGCTTGCTCCGAAGCTTCTTCGAGGGGCATCGAAAAGGGGAACTGCCTCTGCGGAGAAGGGGAGGGACCGGTTGCCCTTTGATCAGTAGCGGGGAAGGGTGGGGTCGAGGGTGCGGGACCAGGCGTCGATGCCGCCGGCGAGGGATTGGGCATGATCGAAGCCCTGTTGGCGGAGCCACATGGTGACGTTGAGGGAGCGGGCGCCGTGGTGGCACATGACGACGATGGGGGCGTCGGGGTCGAGTTCGTTGTAGGCGCGGGCCGGGACTTCGCCCATGGGCATGAGGAGGGAGTCGGGGAGGTGCGCGGTGTCGAACTCCCATTTCTCACGAACGTCGAGGAGGATGGGTGGGTTAGGCTGCTGGCGAAGCTGGGCGAATTCCTGCGGGCTGATCTCGGGGGAAAGCATAGGAAATAAGGATACAAGGGCGGCTTTCGGGGCCGGATCGCGGGTTGGGTGCGATGGGTGTGTGAATTGCGGTATAGTTTGAACGGAAAACAATCCATGACAGGCAACCTTTTTCGGGTCGTAAGCGCCGCCGGGCGTGCGTGTGCACTGGCGGGTGTGGTGGCATTGATGGCCGGCTGCGGCATGACGCTTGCGGGGCCGGGTGAGACGGTATCCGTTGCGACGGTGGCGGGAGAGGATCTGCAGGGTCCGTGCGATTTCGACATAAACATGCCGGATCAGCCGTTGACGACAGTGGGAGAGCAGACGAGCATGCCGGCGCCGGTGGAAGTGGCTGCGCTGGTGGTGTATGAGCGCGGGGACAGCTCGTCGTTGTTTACGGATCCGGCGGTGCAGAGCATGGCGGCGAGCCAGCATATGGTGACGGTGTTTGCGCACCAGTGCAACTCAATTCAGACCGGGGATATTCAGGGGGATGCGACCAAAGGCCAGGGGCGGGTGTTGTTTGCGGCGCTGACGCAGTATGCGTCGGATACGAAGCATGCCGAGGTGGCGAACATCAAGGTGCTGCTGAGCGGGTTTTCGGCCGCGGGGGTACTGTCGACGACGATGGCGAATGCGTACCCTGACCGGGTTCTAGGGTTTGTGCCGTTTGCCTCGGGGGACGCGTACCTGGATCTGGATACGGTTCCGGTGACGGCGGCCGCGGCGAAGATTCCTGCGCTGGTGCTGGCCAATGCGTATGATTCGGCGGCCGGAGACATGCGGAGCCTACGGTATTTTCAGCGCGGCTGGGGGCAAGGGGCGCCCTGGGGTTTTGGGGTGCAGAACCATACGGGGCATTGTTGTACAGATTCCACGGTGAGTTTGATGGTTCCATGGATGACGGCGCTGACGCAGCCGCTGCAGGTTGCGCCCGTGGTCGCGGGAGGGAGCGTGGCGACGGCGGCTCCTGTGAACTGGGCGGCGATGGCGGCGGCGAGCGGACCCACAATGCAGTTCTGGTGCTACACGGACGGCTGGCCTGATTCCTATGGGGAGTCAGACTGCTGGATCTATTCAGCGACTCTGTTGCCTGAGATGGATGGGGGGCATTCGGCGGGGTGGTTGCCGGATGCGGCGAGTGCGGATGCCTGGTTGAAGTGGGTAACGAGCCCCGGGACAAATTAGGATTTGCGTCGATTGGATGACGATCTTCCCCGAACCGGCGGCAAAGGAACACGGCGACAGATTGTAGGGCTTGATCTGCTCCGTGCTGCGGCGGCGTGTCTTGTTCTGTGCTTTCACCTCGGCTTTTGGATCTGGCGCGAGCAGGTTCCCCACCGACCCGTGCCGAGGGCCTATGCGCCCTTCGCTCCGCTGTTTGCCAAGGGTTGGGTGGGCGTTGAAATCTTCTTCGTGCTCTCGGGCTTTGTGATTGCGTACTCGACCGAAGGTGCTACGGCACGTCGATTTTTGCAGCACAGGATCAATCGGCTTGTCCCTGCTGCGCTGGTATGCGCCACGTTGACGGGGATGGTTTTGCTGACGGCTTACCCTATGCGGGCGGTGGGCCTTTTGTGGGCAAAAAGTCTTATTTTCTGCCCGGTTGGGCCGTGGATCGATGGATCGTATTGGACGCTGCCGATTGAGATTGCGTTCTATGTGCTGGTGTTTCTAAGCCTGCTTGTCCGTAAGGGGCGGTACCTGCCGGCAACGATGGGGGTGCTCGGTGTCCTAAGCACAATGTGTTGCCTCCTGGTTTTGCGCAGTCCTGCATGGGCTCCGCGTGGGTTGATGGTGTTTCTAGGGAGCGCGGGGTTTCCTCCTGGCGCTTGCTCTCTAGCGATTCATGGCACGTTTTTTGCCTTGGGCGTGTTTCTGTTTCTGGTGCTCCTGCATGGCGCTACGTTGGCGCGTCTGCTGCTGTTGCTGGTGTGTGGGATAGGGTGCGTGGCGGAGTTGATGTGGCACGATAACGGGAGTGCCTTCGCCGCCGGAATAAGACCGGATTTCCGGCTCCCTGTTGTTCTGTGGGCGGCTGCGGTGCTTTGTCTTGTGGCGTCTGTTGTGTGGAACGGCGTTTTCCAGGAACGGTTAGGGGAACGGGGTGTGCGATTGACCAGGCGGGTTGGCGTCGCGACGTACCCGGTGTACCTCTTGCATGACAAAATCGGGCAGGTGCTGATTGGCTTTCTGCACCGGAAGACCGGCTATGGACCTGCCCTGGTGATTGCGGCGGTTTCGGTGGCAGGTCTGGCGATCGCGGTGGCGGAAATCGCGGAGCCACCTTTGCGCCGAGGCCTGCAGCAGGTGTGGCGTGGCCTGGAGCGGGGAAGTGAGGCCCGGTCAGCGAGCGAGGCTGTCAGGTGACCGGGGTGTGCTTTGGGCTTGGTAAGCTGGGGCATTCGGCGGCCGGGGAGGTGTATCGGTTTGCTTTGCGAATCGGGTTTGGTTGCGTCGAATGTCACTTCAAAGCTGAAGTCGCTGTTTGGGTTACACAGTGAGAGGACTTGCAACATCAGCCACCCCAAGTGGGCAAGCGCGATCTGGCCAGTTCGCAAAAGGTGCTTCAGATGGTCAATCACAAGAGCTTCGACAGCGGCTTTCAATCCCAGTTGCTCCTGATTGCCGTGTAGAGGTCCGGTGGAGCATTGGTCGTGTCCCTTGCTGGTGAACTGTCAGAAGCCCAATTCAGGGTGAAGTCGTACCGGTCTGTAAGGAGCGTACTGAACGCCGATCACCGGCAGACTGCCCCTACAAGCCAATCGAGCAATCCTGCCTGTTCGCTTCACTTGTTCAGGCGTTGGCGCCGTGGCACTTCTTGTATTTTTTGCCGGAGCCGCAGAAACACTCGTCGTTGCGGCCTTGCTTAGGGCCGGTGGTTTTCGGGGAGAGATCGGCAGTGGCAGAGGCGCCGCTGGTGCGGGCGGCTGCGAGCTCCTGCTCCTTGCGGCGCTCGAACTCGCGCTCCAGGCGGTCGATGGTCGTGGTCGCGTTGGCGATTGGAACCGCGGGAACGTGGGTGGGTTCCTCGATAACCCTGCCGTTGGGTGGGTTATCGGGGTAGGACTCACGGGCGGGCAGCTCGCGCGGGGCTTCCTTGCGGGCCTGCGCGCCGGCGAGCGCGGGTGCTCGACCGGCTTGCTGCTGGGCGGCGGCTTGCAGGCTGGCAAGCTGGTCGCGGGTTTCGATGGGGGTGCCATCGGGGCCAAGGATCTGCATGCGGAAGAGGTTTCGGACGGTGTCTTCCTGGAACTTGTTCATCATGGCCTCGAACATATCGTAGGACTCCTTTTTATAGGCTACGAGAGGATCCTGCTGGCCGTAGCCGCGGAGGCCGATGCCTTCCTTAAGGTGGTCCATGCTGAGGAGGTGTTCTTTCCAAAGGCCGTCAAGGACCGAGAGCATGACGATGCGCTCGTGGTAGCGCATGTTGGGCGCACCGAGGATCTCTTCCTTGATCTCGTAGCGGTCGCGGAGTTTGGTGAAGACGCTTTCGCCCAGGTCGTGACGGCCCAGTTCGGCGGCGTTGACCTGATCCTCCAGGCGGGCTCCGAAAATATCGTAGAGGGCGTTGAAGAGGGATTCGGTCTGCCACTGGTCAGGGTGGACCTTTTCCGGGGCGTGCTCATCGAGAAGGTTGCCGAGAAGGTGGGCAACGTAATGCTCGGTGATGAGTTCCTTCTGGTCGCCGCCTTCGATGAGGCCGTGACGAAGGCCGTAGACGGCTTCGCGCTGCTTGTTCATGACGTCGTCGTACTCGAGGACGTGCTTGCGGGATTCGAAGTTTTGCGATTCGACAGCTTTCTGGGCGGCCTCGATACGCTTGGTGATCATGCGGCTTTCAATGGGAACGCCTTCCTCCATGCCGAGCGACTGGAGGAGGGTGGAGACCCACTCGCGGGCGAAGATGCGCATGAGGTCGTCTTCGAGGGAGAGATAGAAGCGCGAGGCGCCTGGGTCGCCCTGACGGCCGGCGCGTCCGCGGAGCTGGTTGTCGACGCGGCGCGACTCGTGGCGCTCGGTGCCGAGGATGTGGAGGCCTCCGGCTTCGACAACGGCATCATGCTCGGCCTGGGTGGCAGTGGCATGTTGAGAGGTGACAGCGTCCCACTGCTGTTGGGTCGTTTCGAACTCCTGGCTCTGGTAGTAGAAGCGGGCCATGCCGGGAGCGGCTACGGGGTGGATTTCGCCTTCGGCGGCGGAGATGGCGCGGGCGATGCCGC
>CAXUDN010000064.1:0-20483 GCA_964249715.1 uncultured Acidobacteriaceae bacterium | reverse complement strand
GGACGAGTCGAAAAGGAGGTGTTCGGCGGTGAAGGTTGGGTCGGAGTAGAGCATGTAGATCTGCTCGGGGTAGGCGCGGATGGCTTTGAAGAGGGCCAGGCGGTCGGACTTATGCTTCGGGAAGGTTTGCTCGTGACGGTAGACGACGTGATCGGCGTAGTCGTAGAGGTGGCCGAGGGCGATGAAGCCGCGGCGCTCGCGGATTTCGTCGGTTCCGGGAACCTGGTAGGTCTGGGAGTAACCGTAGAGAGCGGCTTCGGCCTCTTCGCGGAGGATGCCTTCCTGCCGCCATGCCTGATAGATCGTGGCGGCGCGGGTGTAAACATTCGATGTGTCGGTGTCGGAGATTTCGCGTTTCCCTAGGACGATGCGGATGAGGTTGTAGGGGCTTTTGGCGTAGTAGGCGGCCTGCATCTCGGGGCTGATCTTGTCGTAGGGCTGGGTGACGACGTCGGCCATGTTGACGCGGGTGGTGTCGTAACGAAGGGCGCGGAAGGGATACAGGCGGGCCATTGGTTTCCATTGTAGATTCCGGAGGGTGCGGTGCGGGGTACGCGGTGAACGCCCGTGGCGAACAAGTGCGTGTGGGGAATAGACGGCGAAGAACTTTGAGGTTAGTCTTGTCGCACATAGGGTCGTGCCGCTATGTCGGGGTTGGGTGGAGTAGAGGATGTTGACGCGGATTTGGGTGTCGAGTCGGTCTTGGCGAGCAGCGATTTTCTGCTGCGTTCTGGTGTTTTGCTGCATGGGCGCGGGCGCCCAGGAGAGCCCGTTGGACGCGGTGCACACGGCAGCGCCGGCCCCTGCTGCGCCGAAGGAGGCGCGGCCTGCCGGCAGTGAGAATGATGGCGCGGACAAGGCTGCGTCGAAGAACAAGGCCATTCAAGTGAATGCGGATCTGGTTCTGGTACCGCTGACGGTGACGGACCCTCAGAACCGTCTCGTGACGGGGTTGGAGCGGAGCAATTTTCAGCTTTACGACAGCAACACACAGCAGACGATCAAGAGTTTTGCTACGGAAGATGCGCCGCTGTCGATCGGCATTGTGTTTGATCTCAGCGGGAGTATGCAGTCAAAGTTTGTGCGGTCGCGGAAGGCCTTGAGCGAGTTTCTGCATACCTGCAACCCGCAGGATGAGTTTTTTGTGATTGGTTTTAACGACCGGCCGGCGGTGCTGGTGGACTATACGAGCGACGTGGAAGACGTGGAAGCGCGCATGGTGATGCTACGGCCGGAAAACCGGACCGCGCTGATCGATGCGATGTACCTGGGCGTAAACAAGCTGCGGGATGCCAAGTATTCGCGCAAGGCGTTGCTGGTGGTTTCCGACGGAGGCGACAATCGCAGCCGCTACACGCAGGGCGAGCTGATGCGGACGGTTCGTGAGAGCGAGGTGCAGATCTATTCGGTGGGCATTTTTGACGCGTATGCGCCGACGGTGGAGGAGCAGAACGGGCCGCAGTTATTGCATGAGCTCTCGGAGGCGACCGGCGGCCGGCTGTTTGTTGTGCGGGATGTGCAGGATTTGAGCGATATTGCGCAGCGCATCAGCGAAGAGCTGCGTAATGAGTATGTGATTGGGTATACGCCTACAGATCGCCGACGCAACGGCGCATGGCGTAAATTGAACGTGCGGCTGATGCCACCGCCGGGGTTACCGGAGCTAACGGTGCACAACCGCGAGGGGTACTATGCGCCGTCGCAGTAACGGGTTTTGGTTTGGGGTCACGACGGCGGTTGTTGTTTGTTTCGGGCTTGGAGCGGGGAGGATGGCGGCGCAGGGAACACCTGGCGCGCCACAGACACCGGTAGCTGCGCCGGGAGGAAGTCCGCAGGTGCCGCCGGCGGTTGACAGCGATCCGGTGCCCTCACCGGATGGATTGACGGCTTTGCCGAAAGCATCAGCGGGCGAGGGTGCGCAGGCGACGCCGAACGGGCAGCAGGCTTCTCCGGGCGTGGTCACGCAGGAGGGTGGGCGCTATACGCTGCGTGCCGAGGCGTACGAGGTGCGGCTGAATGCGTCCGTGGTGGATGGATCGGGGCGTGAGGTGGAGGATCTGCCCAAGGATGATTTTCGGGTTTACGAGGACGGGGTGCCACAGGCGATCATTGGATTCAGACATGAGGATTTGCCGGTATCGCTGGGAATTTTGATCGATAGCTCCGGGTCGATGTATGACAAGCGGCAGGCGGTGGATGCGGCGTCACTGGACCTGGTGCGCCTCTCGAACCGGCAGGATGAGGCGTTTCTTGTGGATTTCAGCTCGGAAGCGTACATCGACCAGGATTTTACGGGTGATATCGGCAAGCTGCAGCAGGGGTTGAGTTATATCAAGTCGAGTGGCGGAACGGCGCTGTATGACGCCGTTATTGCGTCAGCTGACTACCTGGCCAAGAATGCGAAGCGGCCGAAGCAGGTGCTCCTTGTGGTGACAGATGGGGACGACAATGCGTCGAGCGCGACACTGGAGCAGACGATCCGGCGTGTGCAGGAGCTGGATGGACCGGTCATTTACTGCATCGGGCTGCTGTTCGGGGAGGATGTCACGCGCAGTGAGTCGCGGCATTCGCGGCAGGTGCTGACGGAGCTGGCGGAGCAGACGGGAGGCGAGGCGTATTTTCCGCATGGGCTGAAGGATGTGGACGGGATCACGCGGGAGGTTGCGCAGGATATTCGGACGCAATACACAATCAGCTATCGGAGCACGAGGCCGCCGGAGCAGGGAGGCTATCGGCAGGTGCACGTGGAGGCCAAGGGCAAGGGGTACGGGAAGTTATCGGTGCGTACGCGGGCGGGGTATTATCCTCGAGCGGCGACGAGTGCGGCTGATGTGCGGAGCAAGGCGCCGGGGCAGTAGGTCCTCAGACGATGCCGGTGGGCTGCAGGCGGCTCAAGGTGAAAGAACCAAATTGATCGCGGGATCGAGTCCTTCAAAGCATAGGCCGCCGTACGGATTGCATCCAAACCTGAGCACACACCTCGCGACAAGATGAAGAGCGCGGTTGGGTAAGGAGCACGATGCTGGAGCTTACAACGCTGAATGATGTTTTTGCGCGGGTTGCGGCGCGCGGTGACGAAACAGTTGCTCAGTTCAAGGCGGGGGCTGACTGGAAGCCTATCACGGCCAAGCAGATGTATGGACGCGTGCGGGCGGTCGCGGAGACGCTACAGAGCTGGGGCATTCAGAAGGGCGACCGCGTAGCGCTGGTTGGAGAGAACCGCTGGGAGTGGCCTCTGGTGGACTTCGCGGTGCTGGCGATCGGCGCGGTGGATGTACCGCTGTACCAGACGCTGACGCCGGAGCAGATGGCTTTCATTCTCAACAACTCTGGGGCGAAAACGCTGTTTTGTTCGAATAAGGATCAGTTTGACAAGCTGATGAAGGTGGCTGACCAGATCAAGACCTTGGATCACGTGGTGATCTGGGATGACGTAGAAGTAACAGGGGCGCAGAAGCTTTCAGAGATCTTGAAGAACGCGCCGGAGTTGGAGGAGCGGGATCAGGATTTCGAGGCTTTGATGAAGTCGGTGAAACCTGAGGACCTGGCCTCCATCATTTACACCTCGGGAACGACGGGGGATCCAAAGGGTGTGGCGTTGACGCACGAGAACATGGCGTCGAACCTGCGGCATTCCACGGATGGGCTGAATATTGTGAAGGGGGACAGCTCCATTTCGTTTCTGCCGCTGAGCCATGCGCTGGCGCGGCATCTGGATTATGCGATGTTTGCGCATGAGGCGGTCATCTCCTACCTGCCGAAGTTCGACGACCTGCCGAATGCGATGAAGGCGGTGCGGCCGACGATCTTTCTTGCGGTGCCACGGGTCTTTGAAAAGGTGCGGCAGGCTGTCGAGGGTCGCGCGAAGGGATTTCAGCAGAAGGTGCTGCGTTGGGCTTTGGCGCAGGGTGCGGCGCATAAGGATGAGGTGGCGCAGGGAAAGACGCCTGGCTCGCCGGGCTGGAAAGTGGCGAACTATCTCGTTTTCGGCAAGGTAAAGGAGGCATTTGGCGGCAATGTGAAGCTCTATGTTTCCGGGGGCGCGCCGCTGGGTAAGGAGTCCACGGACTGGTTTTTGAGTGCGGGCATCAGGATCGTCGAGGGGTATGGGATGACGGAGACCTCACCGGTCATTGCGCGGAGCACATTTGACGCGTTCAGGCCGAACACCGTGGGCAAGGTGATCCCGAACCTGGAGGCGCGCCTGGCGCAGGATGGGGAGTTGGAGGTACGCGGGTCTTCGGTGTTTCAGGGGTACTGGCAGAACGAAGAAGCGACCAAGAAGGAATATACCGAGGACGGATGGTTCAAGACGGGGGACATCGGAAAGTTTGAGGATGGCTTCCTGACGATCACGGACCGCAAGAAAGAGCTGATGAAGACCTCAGGCGGCAAGTATATTGCGCCGCAGCCGGTTGAAAGCAAGCTAAAGACGGATGGGCTGGTGGAGCATGCGGCCCTGATTGGGGATAACCGTAAGTTTGTGAGCGTGCTGATTTCGCCCAACTTCAAGGCTCTGGAAGGATGGGCGAAGAAGAACGGGGTGACGATCAGTGGTCGGCCGGAGCTTGTGAAAGATCCCAAGGTGCAGAAGCTCTACAAGGACATGGTGGACAAGGTGAATGGCGGGCTTGCGCACTTCGAAGCGATCAAGAAGGTGACCGTGGTGCCGGATGAGTGGAGTGTCGAAG
The DNA here is from genome assembly GCA_964249715.1 of uncultured Acidobacteriaceae bacterium. Taxonomy (GTDB): domain Bacteria; phylum Acidobacteriota; class Terriglobia; order Terriglobales; family Acidobacteriaceae; genus Granulicella. The sequence continues at coordinate 15,792 of CAXUDN010000064.1, read as the reverse complement.
AAGGGGAGCTGACACCCAGTCTGAAGCTGAAGCGGAGGGTGATCACGGAGAAATACAAGGACCAGATCGAGGGGATGTACAAGGGGGGCGGGGAAGGTAAGGATTAGGTACTCGAGAGACGGGAAAGGCCGGCAACGTTGCCGGCCTTCTTTTCATTTAATGGAGTTAGCTCTTATAGGCCGCCACGCCGGCTTCGGCTACGGCCTGGTCTTGCTTGCCCATGCCGCCGGAGACGCCAATGGCGCCGATGACGGTATCGCCCTTTTTGATGGGAATGCCGCCAGCGAAGATCATGACCTTGCCGTCGTTGGAGGCGTGGATGCCGAAGAACTGGTCACCTGACTGGGAGTTTTCGCCGAGGTCCTTGGTGGAGATGTTAAAGGCGCGGGAGGTCCAGGCCTTCTTCTGGGCGATGTCGACGGAGCCGAGCCAGGCGTTGGGCATGCGTTCAAAGGCGAGTAGATAGCCGCCGGCGCAAACGACGGCGATATTCATGGGCTGGCCGATGGACGTGGCTTTCTGCGTGGCAGCGGCGATGATGCGCCGAGCGTCTTCGAGGTCGAGGGATTCGTGGGTGGTGCTCATGGGTGCTCCTTTTGGCTTATGGCCGTGAGTTTTGGATGCAAGGGGAAGCAGGGGAAGCGGGGAGAGAGCCTGGTGAAGGCAAGTCCCCCTGGTGTTTTCGATTAAAGTATTCAATCCAGATACTTTAGGTGGGTACTTGGGCTTCGGGGAACTGCACAATTTTCAGGGCAGCGGGCTTTCCATGCGGAAGAGGAGGTTGGGAAGGAGCAAGCGTGGGCTGCATGAGAGGGGACTGCGAGTAGATGGATTTGCTACCTTGTCGCATGCGCGCCTTTGCTGTTTTGTTGTTGTTCTGTGAGCTGTTGGGAAACGCCGCGTTGGGGCAGAAGTGGGGTGCGCGGTTGGATGGAGGGCCATTAGGGGCGTTGGCTCCCCAAGGAACCCGGGCGGTGGTGTTGTTTTTTGTGGCGAGTGACTGCCCAGTGTCGAACCGGATGTTCCCGGAGATGCGGCGACTGCGGGAAGAGTTTGCGGGGAGCGGGGTGCGGACCTGGTTTGTTTATCCGAATACGTACGAAAAGGCGGGGGAGGTTGCGGCGCATCAGGAGGCGTTCGATGCGGGAGGTGAGGCTTTGCAGGATCCGACGGGAGCGCTGGTGGAACTGACACATGCGGTGGCTACGCCGGAGATGGTGGTGCTGGCGCCTTTGGGGCAGGCGTGGAAAGTACTGTATGCGGGAAGGATTGATAACCGGTATGTGCGGCTTGGGGTGGAACGGCCCGCGGCTACGGAGCACTATGGCGAGGAAGTCTTGAGGGCGGTATTGGCGGGAAAGGAGCCGAGGGCGGCCGTGGGAAAGCCGGTGGGGTGTGCGATTGTGAATCCGGGGGTGCGGTGAGTGGTTAGTGCTTAGTGCTTAGTGATTAGTGCTTAGTGCTTAGTGGTTGGTGGTTGGTGGTTGGTGGTTGGTGGTTGGTGGAGGTTCGGGTGGGTTTTGGGCGGGTGGTGGCGATTGCGGTTGGTGGGGTGGGGCTGGCCCTGTGCGGGAGCGTGTTGTTGCGGGGCGGGGGTGTTCCGGTGCGGGCGGAGGGAAAGGCGGTGACGTGGCGGGGGGAGGTGGCGCCGGTGGTGTTTCGGAGCTGTACGGGATGTCATCATGCGGGTGGGTCGGGGCCGTTCGATTTGACGACGTACGCGAGCACGCGGCGGTGGGGGCCGCAGATGGCGGAGGTTGTGGCGAGCCGGTATATGCCGCCGTGGTTGCCGGAGGAGGGGACGGGGCCGCGGGCGGTGCATTTTGAGGGGGACCGGCGGCTGAAGGCTTCGGAAGTGGAGCTGCTGACGGAGTGGGTGAAGGCGGGGATGCCGGAGGGGGTGGGGCCGGCACCAGTGGCACCGAAATACAACGTGGGGTGGCAGATGGGGCCGCCGGATCTGGTGCTGGAAATGCCGGAAGCGGTGACGGAGCCGGCATCGGGGTCGGATCTCTTCGTGAACTTTATTCTGCCAGCGGGGCTGACGGATACACGGTGGGTGAAGGCCATGGAGATTCAGCCCGGGGCGGGGCAGTTGGTGCACCATGCGAACGTGATCGTGGACCGGAGGGCGTCGTTGCGCGCAAGTCATGCGGAGGACTGGCGGCGCGGGGTGCCGGGAATGGATTTGCAGATCGATGGTGGGGATGCGTTTGATCCGGATAGTCACTTTTTGTTCTGGAAGCCGGATTCTACGGCTCTGGTGGAGCCTGCCCAGATGCCCTGGAGGCTGGATCCGGGGAATGACCTGATCCTGAATATGCACCTTAAACCTACGGGCAAGCCGGAAACGGTGCGGGCACGGATCGGGTTGTACTTCACGACGGAGCCAGCCAGGGCGCGGCCGATGCTGATCCAGCTGGAGCACGATGCGGCGCTGGATATACCGGCGGGGGATGCGCATTTCGTGGTGACCGATGAGCTGAAGCTGCCGGTGGCGGTGGATGTGCTGGGGGTGTATCCGCATGCGCATTATCTGGGCAAGGAGATGGAGGGGTGGGCGGTGCTGCCGGATGGGGTGCGGCAGCCAATTGTGACGATCCGGAGTTGGGACATCGACCGGCAGTCTGTGTACTCGTTGGACAAGCCGCTGGCGTTGCCTGCGGGAACGGTGCTGCATATGCGGTACACGTATGACAACTCGGCGGGAAACGTGCATAACCCGAGTTCGCCGCCGGTGCGGGTGCGGGCGGGAAATCGGGCGGCGGATGAGATGAGTCATCTTTGGCTGCAGGTGCTGCCGCACGGGGATGGGAAGGTGGATCCGCGGTTTGCAGTGGAGCGCGCCTGGATGGAGGACACCTTGCGAAAGTCTCCGGGAGACCCGCTGGCACTGTATAACCTGGGAGCGTTGGATCAGATGGAGGGTCAGCCGTTGCGGGCGGCAGAATACTTTCAGCGCGTGCTGAGGGAGCGGCCTCGGGATGCGCGCACGCTGACGGCGCTGGGGTCAGCCCTGGAGGCGAGTGGAGATCAAACAGGAGCGGTCTCAAGGTATAAGGAGGCGCTGACTGTGGAGCCTGGTCATGCAGACGCGGCGTTTGATTTGGCGGCCGTGGAGTTGAAGACTGGGCAGAGTGGCAATGCGGAGCGGTTATTTCGAGGCGTTCTGGCGCAGCAACCGGAAGACAGGGCGGCGTCAGAGGGATTGGCGCAAGCGCTGATGGATGAGGGAAGGGCGGGCGAGGCAGAGCCGGTGCTGGTGGGGGTGGTGGGACGGAAAGCGGATGACGTGGAGGCGCGGCGGCTCCTGGCACTGGTGTATTCCGCGGAGGGCAGGGCAGAGCCGGCAGAAGAGCAGCTGCGGGCGTGGGCGAAGTTGACGCCGGGGCAGCCGGAGCCGCACAGAGCGCTGGCGCAGGTGTTGAGCGCGAGCGGGAAGGACGCGGAGGCGGTCGCGGAGCAGCAGACCGTCGTGGGGCTGGATCCGGAAAATGGGGGCGATTGGAACGATCTTGGGGTGTTGGAAGCGCGGGCCGGAAAGAAGGCGGAGGCGCGGTCGGCTTTCGATCGGGCGCTCCGGATCCATCCGGGAGACCGGGCGGCGGAGGCCAATCGAAGCAGACTGGGAGGCCCGTGAAGAGCGGATTGGGGCTTCTCTGAAGGTGGTATGGAGTTCAGGGGCCGTGGGATGTTTTACTTTCTTCAGTGGAAGACACAATCTGGAGCGACCCATTTGCCTGCGCGTGCCCTCCTAGGAGGGTGCCTCTCATCCAGTACGTGGGGAACACGTTCCGGTGCCGGGTTCTGCGGCCTTTGTTGCGCGTATTGCGGCGGGGGGTGAGCCCGAAGCGGCTGGCGTGGAGCCTGGCGGTGGCGCTCGTGATGGGAGTCAATCCCTTCCTGGGGATGACGACTGTGTTGATGCTGGTGGTGGCGTGGGCGTTCGGGCTGAACCAGGTGGCGACGCAGATAGGCATTCACCTGATGGCGCCGTTGCAATGGATGCTGTTTCTGCCGTTTATTCATGCGGGGATTCTCGTGTTTCGGACGCGCCGGCTGCCGATGACCAGGGAGGAGATTCTGCACCTGAGCCATCGGCATCCCGTGCAGTTGGTTCGTCTGCTCTGGCAGTGGGAGTGGCATGCGCTGGTGATCTGGGGGCTATTTGCGCTGGTCATCACGCCGTTGCTGGCTGCCCAGATTCGGCGGATGCTGGTGGGAGCGATGCGGCGGCACCATGAGTTGATGGTGGCGGCTTAGCCGGCTCGCTTGTGCTGAGGGTGGGGTTCCGAGGCGAGCGGTGCTAGGCTGGGTGGAACTTATCTCAAGATCAAGCGAGGGTTCGTGATGCGTATGAAGGCGTGGATGTTGGCGGGTGCGATGGCTTGTTGTTGCGGTGCGGCCTGGGCGCAAGGGGAATACCAGGATGAGAAGGTTGCCGTTGGGTCGGCGGTGGACCCGGCGCATGCTCAGGAGAAGCTGCTGGGGATGTTTCAGTATGAGTTGATGGGAGTGGTCAAGGCGATGCCGGCGGACAAGTTCACGTTTGCTCCGGGGCCTTCAAACTTTGCTTCGGGGTCGACCGCGACGTACAGCGGGGTACGGACGTTTGCGCAGCAGTGTACGCATCTGGCGCAGGCGAACTACTTCTTCTTCGCTTCGTTTGGGGGGCCGAAGCCCTCGGTGGATGTGAAGTCGATCGCGAACCTGAAGACGAAGGATGAGATTGTGGCCGCGCTGATGGCGTCCTTTGCGTATGCGCAGCAGCAGGTGGCGACGATCACGGCGGCGAACGCGTACCAAGGCATCGATGGGGTGGACGGGATGCATACGCGGGCGACGGTGGCGAGTTTTGCCGTGTCGCATGGGTTCGACCACTATGGGCAGATGGTGGAGTATCTGCGGATGAATGGGATTGTGCCGCCGGGATCGAAATAAGGAGACCCGCCAAGCCCCGCGATTTCAGCGGCTCCGGGTGGGACAGCTGAAGCCACCCCGTTCCCGTTTCCGTGTGGCCTGTGCGGAAACGGTTTAGGACTCGGTGCCCCATTGGTAGGCGTTGGGTTGGGGTAGGCCTATGTGCTGCAGGACGCGGTGGATGTAGTTGCGAACGATGTCTTCGACCGCGTTGGGGTGATTGTAGAAGGTGGGGGTGATGGGGAAGATGGTGGCGCCGGCTTCGGTGACGGCGGCCATATTGCGGATGTGAATGAGGTTGAGCGGGGTTTCGCGGGTGCAGAGGACGAGGGGGCGGCGTTCTTTGAGGCAGACGTCGGCGGCGCGGTGGATGAGGTTTTCGGCGAGGCCGTGGGCGATGGCGGCGAGGGTACCCATGGAGCAGGGCAGGACGAGCATGGCGTGGGTAGGACAGGAGCCGCTGGCGATGGAGGCGCCGATGTCCTCATAGGCGAGTAGGGTGATCTTGGGGGTGGGGTGGCCGAGGAGTTTTTCGGGGAGGTCGTTGCGACCGCTGACCCCGGATTCCTCGGCGAGGACGCGCAGCGCACTGGGGGAGGCGACGAGGTGGACGCGGGCTACGCGAGGGTCGGCATGAAGCTGGCGAAGGGCTTCGACTGCAACGAGGGAGCCGCTTGCGCCGGTGATGGCAAGGGTGACGGAAAGAGTGGTGGTTGCGGGGAGAGGCATCAGTCCTGATTCTCAGGCATTCCACGGTGATTTTCGCAACATTTGCCAACGGATGCGTGTAGATCTTCGTATGGCGTTTATGCATCTAAAGTGGAAGAACGGTAGCTTCAAACACCGTTCCTGCTTTGTAGCGATGATGAGATTTAGTTGGACCACTTCTGTCCGGCGTGGTCGGTTTCGCCGGATTTCTGCCCTGGTTGCGATGTGCCTGGCCGTTTGCGGGCTGGGGGTGGGAAGGGCGCGTGCCTCGGCGGCGTTGCTGCTGGAAATGCCTTATGGCGGGTTGGGGACGTTTAATCCGACCGGGCATGCGGCGTTGTATTTCGACCATATCTGCGCGGCGACACCTTTGACGTTGCGACCGTGCGTCCCGGGTGAACTGGGCGTAGTGCTGAGCCGGTATAACGGCATCGGGGAGTATGACTGGGTGGCTGTGCCGCTGATTCCCTACCTGTATGGTGTGGAGTCGGCGGAGGACATTCCGGCGACGATGGACCGGCTCACGGCTCTGCGAACCCGTGATCTTTACCGGCGGGAGCATCTGGCGAGCGTGGCTCCGGACACCGCCCAAGGCGGAATGCCGCAGGGGAACTGGTCTCAGCTGGTGGGGTCTGCGTTCGACCGGACGATCTACGGTTTTGAGCTGAAAACAACGACGGAGCAGGATGCGGAGCTGATCGAGTACTTCAATGACCGGCCAAACGTGACGCGGTACCAGGGGGCATTCCGGAATTGTGCGGATTTTAGCCGGATCATTCTGAACCGGCTCTATCCGGGAGCGGTGCACAGGAACTATGTGGCGGACTTCGGGCTGACTACGCCAAAGTCTGTGGCGCGTGGGGTGGTGCATTACGGGCGCAAACATCCGGAGTTGGAGCTGACGATGTTTCGGGTGCCGCAGATTGAGGGGACGCTTCCGCGCTCGATGGGCATCCAGGGCGTGACGGGGAGTTTGATTACGCGGTATGGGGTGCCGCTGGCGATTCTGTCGCCGCAGGCAACAGCTGTAGTGCTGGTGGCGTACATGGGTACGGGGCGGTTTGCCGTGCCGAAGAATGCACCGGTGTTGAATATAGCGGAGATGCAGAGGTCAGCGGGGCAGAGTGTGGCAGGTCTGGAGGTTCTGGCTTGGCCGGCAATCGGGGTGAGTTCTTTGCGGTCCACGGAAGGGAAGAATGCCAGCGAAGCAGGTCTTTCTACGCCGGAAAGCTCGAACAGTGCGGGCGTGCTGGAGAGCGCCGCGTGCTTTGGCGATTGCGATGTAGCGCCGTCGCTGCCCTAGTTGCTTGGAGCACTCAAGGAGTTCGCTTTGAACTGCTTCGAGTGTGTGCCCGGGTGCGGCACCGATACGACGCGGATTGTGGATGGCGGCCTCGTATAATCGGGAGCTTATGTTGAGGTTTTCTACGGCGGGGGAGAGTCATGGGGAGGCGCTGGTGGCGCTGGTGAGTGGGCTGCCGGCGGGGGTGCCGTTTGATCAGGAGTTTCTGGACCGGGAACTCTGGCGGCGGCAGCAGGGGTATGGGCGCGGGGGGCGGATGCGGATCGAGCAGGACCGGGCGCATGTTTTGTCGGGCGTGCGGCATGGGAAGACGATTGGGTCGCCGGTGGCGATGACGCTGGAGAACCGGGATTGGAAAAACTGGGAGGAGCTCTTGCCGGTGGGGGTGGGCGATCCGGAGAAGCATAAGGCGGTGGCGAGTCCGCGGCCGGGGCATGCGGATTTGGCAGGAGCATTGAAGTATGACTTTAAGGATGCGCGATATGTTTTGGAGCGGGCAAGCGCGCGGGAGTCGGCCGCCCGGGTGGCTTGTGGAGCGTTCGGGCAGATGTTGTTGCGGGAGTTGGGGATTGAGGTTGCCAGTCACGTGATCCGGGTGGGTGGGGTGGAGTTGGAGCGGGAGGTGAGTTGGGCGGAGATCAAGGAGGTGGGTGAGCGGACTGAAGTTTTGCTGGGATGTGCCGATAAGGAGACTGAGGCGCGGATGAAGGCCGAGGTGGACAAAGCGCTGCGTACGGGAGATACGGTGGGTGGCGTGTTTGAGGTGGTGGTGCATGGGCTGCCGCCCGGGGTTGGGACGCATGCCAACTGGGATGAGCGGCTGGATGGCTTGCTGGCGCAGGCGTTGATGAGTTTGCAGGCGGTGAAGGCGGTGGAATTGGGGCGGGGGGTTACGGCTGCGGCGGCGGTGGGGTCGGCGGTGCATGATGCGATCGGGTATGCGGAAGAAGAGGGGAAGGGCGAAGGGGGAGCTGGTTTTACGCGGTTTCGGCGGGAGCGGAACAATGCGGGTGGGGTGGAAGGAGGGATGTCGAATGGGGAGGATGGGGTGGTGCGGGGGTACTTGAAGCCGATTTCTACACTGCGGCGGCCGTTAGGATCGGTTTCGTTTGCCACGCGGGAGGAGACGAAGGCATCGTATGAGCGGTCGGATGTGTGTGTGGTGCCGGCGGCTGGGGTGGCCGGGGAGGCGATGGTGGCGCTGACGGTGGCGCGGCTGGTTTTGGAGAAATTTGGCGGCGATTCGTTAAGGGAAGTGCAGCGGAATTTTGAGGGATACCGCGAGCAGATTAGAGCGTATTGAGGTTGGTATGTTTGGGAGTTTGGTGGACAGTCCGCGGCGGATTTATGAGGTTTTGAAGTATCCGGACCCGGTGCTGATGCAAAAGGGCGAGCCGGTAACGGTATTTGATCGACATCTCCGCGATTTGGTTGAGGATATGTTCGAAACCATGTATGCGGCGCAGGGGATTGGGCTGGCAGCGCCGCAGATCGGGATTGCGAAGCAGATTACGACAATCGATCTGAGCTTCAAGAAAGATCCGGCGAAAAAGATGGCGTTCATCAACCCGGTGATTTTGACGCGGCAGGGGTCGCAGTACGAGGAAGAGGGGTGCCTGAGCTTTCCGGAGATCCGGGAGAAGATCAAGCGGGCTTCCACCGTGACAGTGCGGGCGCAGGATGTGAAGGGCGAATTTTTTGAGGTGGAGGGTGATGAATTGCTGGCGCGGGCGCTGCAGCACGAGATCGATCACCTGCATGGGATTCTGTTCATCGACCATGTGAGCCGGTTGAAGCGGGATCTGGTGTTGCGTCGGATCCGGAAGCTGCAGCGGAACGGCGAGTGGTGAAAAGGGTGAGGAGTGAAGAGTCGGGAAGTGTTCATAAGAGAGCGGTAGCCAGGGAGTCCCTGCGTTGAAATTGGTGTTTTGCGGAACGCCGGATTTTGCGGTGCCTACGCTGCGGGCGGCGCTGGAGGCCGGGCATGAGGTGGCTCTGGTCCTGACGCAGCCGGACCGGCCGGCAGGGCGGAGGATGGAGATGCACCGGCCTGCGGTGAAGACCGCGGCGCAGGAGCGCGGGTTAGAGGTGCTGCAGCCGGAACGGATCAAGAAGAATGAGGAACTGCGGGCGCGGCTGGAAGCAATTCGGCCGGATGCAATCCTGGTGGTGGCTTATGGGCGGATTATTCCGGAGTGGATGTTGGGATTGCCGCGGTTCGGAAATTTGAATCTGCATGGGTCGTTGTTGCCAAAATACCGGGGTGCGGCGCCGATTCAGTGGGCTGTGGCGAATGGTGAGACGGAGACGGGTGTAACGACGATGCGGCTGGACGCGGGGTTGGATACCGGGGGCGTGTTGCGGGAGCGGCGGGTGCCGATTGGACCGGAAACGATGGCTTCGGAGCTGTTTTTGGACCTGGCGGAACTTGGAGCGGGGGTGATGATGGAGACGCTGCGGGGGTTGGAGGCGGGGACGCTGGAGGCGAGGCCGCAGGATCATGCGGGGGCTACGCAAGCGCCGATTCTGACGCGGGAAGACGGGTCGATGCGGTTGGGAGAGCGATCGGCGCGACAGGTGTATGACCGGTGGCGAGGATTCTCGCCCTGGCCAGGGGCATGGGCTGAGTTTAGGGGAAAGCGTTTCCTGGTTCACCGGATGGCGATGGTTGCGGAGAGTGAAGGGTTGGGTGTGGGCGAGTTGCGGTTACAGGGGGATGTTCTGCTGGCAGGAGCGGCTGGAGGGACGGCGCTGAGGCTGGATGAGGTGCAAACGGAGGGCAAGGCACGGATGGCGGGGGCGGATTTTGCGCGGGGTTTTCAGGTGAAAGCGGGTGAGCGGCTTGCGTAGTGGCGAAGGGAGGATGCGGGGTGCGGGGTCCAGAGGGCCGGGTGGCGGCGGACATCGCTCGGAGAGGGCTTCGGTCGTGGCTCCAGCGGGGGTGCCGGCGAAGGCTGTGGGACGACCGGAGATGCTGCTCCCGGGCAAGGTAAGTCCAGCGCGGGCGGCTGCCTTTGCGGTACTGGAGCGGGTGGGGGCGACTTCCGGACATAGCGATGATCTGTTGCATGGGCCGTTGTTGGCGGGGATATCGCAGGTGGACCGGGATCTGGCAACGGCGCTGGTGATGGGTGTTTTGCGGTGGCAGATTGCTCTGGACGCGCGATTGCGGCCCTTCTTGAGCCGGCCGGACATGCGATTGGCGGAGCCGGTAGCGATCGCGCTGCGTTTAGGGGCTTTTCAGTTGCTGTTTACCGAGCGGATTCCAGCGCATGCGGCGCTGAACGAGAGTGTGGAGCTGGTGCGGGCGGCGGGGCAGGACCATGCGGCGGGGATGGTGAATGCAGTTCTGCGAAAGCTGGTGGGGGCTCCGGCTGCGAGGAAGCCCCTGGTGGAGTCGACGGAGGCAATGGCGGAGCGGTTGGGGCATCCGGCCTGGCTGGTGACGCGATGGGTTGGCGCCTTCGGGCGGGCAGCCGCGGAGGGTATTTGCGGATTTGACCAGCGGGAGCCTGGGTGCCCGGAGATCTTTGCGGAAGATGAGGAGCCGTTTCCGGTGATGGATGCGGGGTCGCGGCTAGTGGCGGAGTTGGCTGCCATGGCGCAGCCGGAAGCGCGGCGGGTTTGGGATTGTTGCGCAGCGCCTGGGGGAAAGACGGTGGTCCTGGGGCGCCGGCTGGCCGGGGCAGAGATCCTGGCGACGGACACGAGTCCGGTGCGGGCGCGGCGCTTGGGGGAGCGTCTGGGGCGTGAGTTGCCGGGAAAGGAGGTACGCCTTGAGGTAGCGGATGCGGGGGCTTTGCCGGAGAGGTTTGGGGAGTTCGATCTTATCTTGTGCGATGTGCCGTGCAGCGGGACGGGTACCCTGGCACGGAATCCTGAAATTCGGCATCGGTTGCGGGTGGAAGATTTATCTCGTCAGGCGGAAAGGCAGCGAAAGATACTTTGGGGGGCGCTGGAACGCCTAGGGCCTGGAGGACGGTTGGTCTATTCGACGTGCTCATTGGAGGCCGAAGAGTGTGAGGATGTGGTGGCGGCAATCGTCAGGCAGGCGAAAGGAAAATTGCAGCGGCTATCCTGGGGAGAATCGCGCGATCGCTTGAAGACGAGTGGCCGATTGCGGGTAGGCGAAGAGGACGATTCGGGGTGGATCCGCGATGAGTGCCTGCGAACCCTGCCGGGAGTGGGGTTTGATGGCGATGGCTTCTTCTCAGTTTTGTTAGAACGGCCGCTCGGGGCATGATGGAATCAAAAGAATTGTGTACTTTGGTAACTGGACAATGACAATTTAGTCGATATCGTGACGATGGTGTAATCTGCCTTCAGTAGAGCTATTGATGCCTCTTGGGCGGCCCGCGCGGAAAACGGGCCGCCTTTCCTTTTGGCGAGGCGTATCGGCAGTTCGGGCGAGGGTCAGCTTAGGGCCCCAGTGAGAACGACCCGCCTCGGGTGCTAGTTGATGAGTTCTCGCTAGGGTATCCGAGCGGTGGGAACTGTGGTTGTGTTGGGGACGGCCATGGTTGTGGAGGCCGTGCTGCTGGAAGTGCTGGTGTTGGGGCGGGTGAAGTAGAAGCGAATGGTCTCGCCGCGGAGGGCGCGGTGGCCGGCTTCCGGGGCTTGGGAAAGGATGGGACCTACCGGGGTGACCGGGGTTGGGGGGGAGGTCGGGGGCAAGGTTTCGCTGCTCAAGGGAGAGACCGCGCCCTGGGCCTCCGGGGTAAGGAGTGCCGGGGTTGGAGCCGGGGTCGCTGGCATGCCCCCGATGGTGGCGACACGGAGGCCGAGGGCGATGGCTTGGTGGTTGGCGTTCGAGTAGCCGAGGCCTACGAAGGAGGGCATGACGAACGCATTGGAAGCGTCCTGGGCCTGGGAGCTGAGGAGGAGGTTGACGCGGGGTTGGTCTACGCCGGCGTTGGGGGGCGGTGTTTGCGCGAGGACCATGTCGGGATCGCCCGGGGCGTCGAGGCGAACCTGGGTGCCGAGGTCGAGCTGGTTGCGGCGGAGGTCCATGGTGGCCTGGCGGACGGGTTCGCCGGCGACGTCAGGAATGGTGACCTGCTGGGGTCCGAGGCTTTCGACGACGCGAATTTGCCAGCCTTTGCGGACCTCGGAGCCGGGCGCGGGGGCCTGGGAGAGGATGCGGCCCGCGGGGACGGTGGTGGAGTAGAAGCGGTTCTGGATATTGAGGTCGAGGCCGGCGTGAAGGGCGGAGTCGGAGGCTTCCTGGACGGTTAGGCCGGAGAGGTCGGGGATGGCGACCTCACCGGCGTGAAGGGCGAGACGCAGGGTGATGCCGGCGGCGAGGACCAAGACGAGGATCATGGCGAGCGCGCCGAAGGCGATGCGGAGATAACGAAGCATGCTCCGGTAAGGATAACGGGTGTCAATTATTGGTAATTGTTTTAGCTGTCCTTGAGATTTCGTCTCCCGTGGTGGACAGGGCCAGCCCGGTTAAAGGTCGTCGATGGCTTTGGCTGCGTTGCTGATGGCTTCGGCGATCTTTTTGAGCTGGTCGGCTGTGAGACCGGGGCGGGTGACGCGGGATTTTACGGCGCCACGGAGGTCCATGAAGGCGCGCATGATCTCGGGAGCTCTGCCGCGCTGGAAGCCACGGCCAGCGTGCTCCAGGCGGGCGAGGATCTCGTCGATGCGGCGTTTGTTGGCTTCGAGGTGCTTGCGGCCCTCTGCAGTGACCGTGTAGACCTTTTTGCCGGCTTCCGAGGCGGTTGATGTAGCGAAGCCCTGTTCTTCGAGAAGGGTGAGGGTGGGATAGATGACGCCGGGGCTGGGGGCGTAGCCGCCCGCGAGGCGTTCTTCCATGGTTTTGATGAGCTGGTAGCCGTAGCTGGGCTGCTCGGCGAGCAGGTTGAGGATGACGAGCTGGAGCTCGCCGCTGTCGAACATGCGCTCGCGCCCGCCGGGGAAGCCGCGCTCAAAGTGCTCGTGGCGGCCGCCGAAGCGGGCGAAGTGTTCGTGGTGGCGCGGGCGGCAAGGGCCGCGTTCGCTTTCGTGCATGAAGTGTTTAAACATTTGTCTCTCCTCTTACGATATTTCGTAAGATATATCTTAGATACACCGAAGAGGGAGGGGATGCAAGCATTTTCACGCAGGTGAGTGCTTCTTGATGGCTTGCGCTAGTGGGCTTCGCGGTCGTGGGCTTCGAGGAAGGTTTCGAGGGTGGATGCGTACTTTTCGGGTTCTTCGTAGTAGGGGAGGTGACCGCTGTGCTCGAAAATAACGAGTTGGGCGCCGGGAATGTTGTGGGCTACGGCCCAGGAGACGTCGGGGGTGACGTTGAGGTCATAGCGGCCCTGGAGGACGAGGACGGGGAAGCGGAACTGGGACATCTGCGGGGTGAGGTCGAGTTTATCGATGGCTTTCGAGACGGCTTCGCCAGCGGCGGGGGCAATCCCAATGCCGATGGGTGCCTGGCGGAGATAGCGGTCGGCGAGCTCGGGGGAGTAGAAGATCATGCGGAAGTGGGCGTTGAGGTCGAGGATGGCTGCCTGGCGTTCCTTGTCAGGGCCGGTGAGTTGGGCGATCCGGGTTTTGGTTGCGGCGACGATGTCGGGGAAGGCCTCGTCGAGGCGGGGGTGGAGGGCGGCGAAGCCGGGAGCGGCGGAGTCGGAGAGGGTAAGGGTAAGGACGTGTTCGGGGTGGGCCGCGGCGTAGGCGCTGGCGAGCAGGCCACCGTAGGAATCGCCGAGGAGGTGGACTTTATCGACGTGGAGCGACGCGCGGACGGCTTCGAGGTCGGCGACCTGAGCTTCCATGGTCTGAGGCGCGGTGGGATTGGCGAGAGGGGACGCGCCGGTGCCGCGCTGGTCGTAGAGGATCACCTGGCGATGGGCGGGGATGCGGGTGGTCCAAAGGTTGTTCTGGACGAGGTAGACGTGGGAGAGGCCGGGGCCGCCATTGACGGCGATGATGGGGGCGGTGGCTGGGTGAGGTGTGCCATAAGTGTAGGTGGTCAGGGTTACGTCTGGTGTGGGTATGGTGGCGGTGCGGGGTGCCTGGGCTGTGCTGAGGGCCGTGAGGAATGAGGCTGCGACGAGGCAAGCTATGAACCAGCGGGGGGAAGGGTTGGCCATGCACTAGTGTAGGGCGATTGTGGGTCGCGATCGTTGGTGGCCAGGGCATTGCCCTGCCAAAGCGGATCTTAGGGACCAATAGAATGTCGACGGTCGCCGACAGCGGTCGAGGAGCAGGGTTCGGAGGTGTATGTTTTGGCAACATGGCCCGAAGCGCGTTCGGTTTGCGCTGAAGGAGATGTATGGATGCCCAGATGACCCAGGCTGCCCCCGTGATGACGACCGAAATTGTCAAGAAGCCGTCAAGCCTTTTGTCGCGATGCGAACCGCTGATGACTGCCATCTCGCCGCTGATCGCGGTACTTAGCTTTGTAAGTGGAACGTGGTTCTCTGCGCATCAACTACGGCAGACGACGGCGGAGACGCGGGCGGCTGACTGGCGGAGTGCGTTGCAGAAGGTTGGTTTCGATGAAGCGAATCTGGTGCCGACCGCGTTTTTGATGGAGAGCTTCGATGACGATCCGAACTTTAAGGGGCAGGCGCGGCAGATTGAGCAAACGGTTTTGGAACAGACGGGGCGGCCGGAGAACTTCGACCTGATCTTTGGCAACATGATGTCGAATGTGCGAACGGCGGAGGATGTGAACGGGGCCATCGAGGTGGGGCGGTCTCTGGGGGAGGAGCTATATGGGCTCTGGAAGATGGCAGCGAAGGGCACGCTTTCAGGGAATGAGCCGAAGACGTTCGAGTATTTTCTGCGGAGACCGGAGCGGTTCTATGAGGCGCCCGGACAAAAGACGCAGTTGGAGCGCGCGTACGTCGTACTTTGGGAGTTGGACACTTTCAGCCAGAACCTATCGTGCGTTGTGGATGGTTCGCAGAGTGACTGCTCGCATGTGGACCCGAAGACGTTGAATCTGGATCGGTTGATGGTGGTGAATTACCCGCTTCCCGGCGTAACCGCCACGGTGCGGCAGATGACGACCTGCCGCGTGCACAGGGATGTGGCTGAATCGGCGTATGCGTGTGATGATGCCGTTTAGTCCCGTTCCGGGGCGGGTCGAATCGATCGGCTATTCGGAGTTCAGGGCTTCCAAAAACGCTGTGGCATTGCGTGCTTCGGCGATCTGTTTGGCGGTTTGACCTTTGGCGTTTTGCCGGGAGAGATCCCCACCGTGCTGAAGGAGGAGTTTGCCCAGCGGGGCTGAACCTTCGACCGAGGCGAGCATCAGCAGGGTCCAGCCGTTTTCGTTGGTGAGATTGGGGTCGAGGTGTCCCTCGAGCGCGGCGCGAAGGCCAGCCTCGTCTCCACGTTTGATGAGGTTCTGGGCGGCTCGGTAGGAGATGGGCATGGCTACTCGGCTAACTGCTGAGGTTTGGAGCCGAAATCTGCGCCGAAGTAGCAGCGTTCAACGACCATGCAGAAGATGTGTTCCAGGGCGAGGTGGGATTCCTGAATGTTCATGGTGGTGTCCGAAGGGATGATGACGTTGAGGTCGGCGAGAGTGGCCATGCCGCCGCCGTTGTTGCCGGTGTAGGCGACGGTGTGAACTTGCATTTCTTTGGCTTTTTTGAGGGCCTTGATGCAGTTTTTGCTGTTGCCGCTGGTGGAGATGGCGAGGAGGACGTCGCCGGGGTTGGCGAGGGCTTCGACCTGGCGCTCGAAGACGTTGTCGTAGCTGTAGTCGTTGCCGATGGCGGTGAGGATGCTGGTGTCCGTGGTGAGGGCTACGGCGCGGAGGGCCGGGCGATCCACGGTGAGACGTGACACGAACTCGGCGACGAGGTGCTGGGCGTCGGCGGCGGAGCCTCCGTTGCCGCAGACCATGA
>CAXUDN010000063.1:0-20895 GCA_964249715.1 uncultured Acidobacteriaceae bacterium | reverse complement strand
GTCATCACCAATCTTCGCGCCGCTCTCAAAGCCGACCCCAACCTCCCCGGCGCGCATTTCGAACTCGCCCAGGCTCTCCACAACTCCACCCAGCCCGCGGAAAAGGCCGAAGCCGAAGGCGAATACCAGCGCGCCCTAGCCCAATCCCCAAACGACGACAAGGTCCTTACCTCCCTCGGCGACCTCCTCGCTGAAAAACAGGACCATGCCGCCGCCATCGCCCGCTACAAGCAAGCGCTCGCTCTTCAACCACAAAACCCGGACGCTTCGGTAGGCCTCGCCCACGAACTCACCGAAACCGGCCAACCCGAAGCCGCCCTCCCGCTCCTTCTCACCATCGAAAAAGCCGACCCCACCAACATCCTCGTCCATTACCGCCTAAGCGCCGTCTACCGCCGTCTTCATCGCACCGACGACGCCAAACGCGAGGTCGCCGAGTACGAACGCCTCAAAGCCGAAAAAGAGAAACTCCGCGGCATCTACGAAGCCATGCGCCTTACCTCTCCCCAGGCCACCGATGCCAAGGACTAGCGCCACCCTCCTCCTCCTTGCCGCGCTCACCCTCCCCAGCAACACCCCCGCCCAATCCACCATCCCCGAGCCCATCCCCAAACTCGTCGACATCACCGCCTCCACCGGCATTCACTTCAACCACCTCTCCAGCCCCGAAGCCAAATACATCGTCGAATCCATGAGCGGCGGCGTCGCTCTGCTCGACTACGACAATGACGGCTGGCTCGACATCTACTTCACCAACGCCCCCAGCGTCGCCATGGCGCAAGCCGGCCAAAAAGCCCGCAGCGCCCTCTACCACAACAATCACGACGGCACCTTCACCGACGTCAGCGACAAAGCCGGCGTAGCCACCCCCTGCTGGGCCATGGGCGCCGCCGTCGGCGATATCGACAACGACGGCTGGCCCGATCTCGCCGTAAGCTGCTTCGGCGGCGTCGTCCTCTATCGCAACAACCACGACGGCACCTTCACCGACATCACCAAATCCTCCGGCCTTTCCCAGGACAAAGGCTGGGCCACCGGCCTTTCCTTCGGCGACTACGACAACGACGGCTTCGTCGATCTCTTCGTCCCTCACTACGTTGACCTCGACCTCAAAAGCCTCCCCGTCTTCGGCTCCCAAAAGACCTGCACCTATCACGAAGTCCCCGTGCAATGCGGCCCCCGCGGCCTCAAAGGCTCACCCGACGCCCTGTACCACAACAACGGCAACGGCACGTTCACCGAGGTCAGCCACGCGGCCGGCGTAGACGACCCCCACGGCTATTTCGGCCTCCAATCCGTCTGGTCCGACTTCGACAACGACGGCAAACTCGACCTCCTCGTCGCCAACGACGGCGAACCCAACTTCCTCTATCACAACGAGGGCAACGGCCACTTTAAAGAGATCGCCAACGACGCCGGCGTGGCCCTAAGCGAAAACGGCGAAGAACAAGCCAACATGGGCATCGCCCTCGGCGACTACACCCGCACCGGCCGCCAAAGCATCGCCATCTCCCACTTCAGCGAGGACTACGCCGTCCTCTACCGCAACGAAGGCGCGCTGAACTTCACCGACGTCGCCCACGCCACCGAAATCGCTCCGTCCACCCTTCCCTATGTAGGCTGGGGTGACGCCTTCCTCGACACCGACAACCGCGGTCTCCTCGACCTCATCCTCGTCAACGGCCACGTCTACCCGCAGGTCGACAACGCCAAAATGGCCACAACTTACCGTGAGCCCAAACTCCTCTTCTGGAACAACGGCGACGGCACCTTCAAGGAGATAAGCGAACAAGTCGGCCCCGCCCTCCGCATCCCGCAAGTCAGTCGCGGCCTGGCCGTGGGCGACCTCTTCAACACCGGCAAGCTCGACATAATCGTAGAAAACCTCACCGGCCCCCCCATGATCCTCGAAACCAAACCCAACCCGAAAAACCACTGGATCGCCTTCCATGTGGAAGGCGGCCCCTCAAACCGCCTCGCCCTCAACGCCCGCCTCTACGTCCGCACCGGCACAATTCAGCAAAGCACCGAAATCCTAAGCGGCACCAGCTACCTGTCCCAAAGCGACCTCCGCCCCCACTTTGGCCTCGGCTCCGCCACCACCGTGGACGAACTCAAAGTCCACTGGCCCGACGGAAAAGATCAGATCTTCAACAATCTCTCATCCGACCGCTTCTACAAAATCACGGAAGGCGGCACCCCTCAACCAGCTAAGTAAGCCCCTCCGCGACCGCGGTCGCTGGCCTCTGCTCTTGCCCTTGCTGTTGCTCTGGTTGTCATTCCCGCAGAGAACCCGCTGTTGCTACTGCACCTGCCTGTCCACCTATCTGCTCTGCCTGTCTGCCACCGCAAGAACTCCCGTCCACCCCACCCCGTGCGACCATAATCCACGGAGACCATCACCCTGCCCCCCACCTGGACGCAACACCTCCCCAATTACACCCTCCAGGACATTACCGGCACACTCGCCGCCACCCTCACCTTCACTCTCCTCCTTTACACCCCCGGCTACCTCGCCGCCTACGCCGCCAACCTCTTCGGCTTCCGCAAGAAATCCTTTCCCCAACGCTCCCTGTGGGCGATCGCCACCTCCTTCTGCATCGCGCCCATAACCGCCCACCTCCTCGGCCGTCTCACGGACCTCACCACACTCTCCTATGTCTTCGCCCTGACCGCTCTCCCCACCGCCTACCTCCTCACCCGGGCCCCGGACCAAACCTGGCCCCCCCACGACCGCAGGCAAACCACCCTCATCGCCGCAGCCTGGACCACCGCCGTCCTCTTCCTCCTCGTCGATCTGCAAATCGGCCATAAACTCTACTTCAGCGTCGTCATGGCCGACGAAAGCTACCGCATCGCTTTCACCGACGCCGTCGTCCGCACCGGCATTCCACCCACCAACCCCCTCTACTTTGCCGGCGCCGTCGCGCCCATGCGCTATTACTACTTCTGGTACATCCTTTGCGCCGCCGTCGCGAACCTCGCGCACGTCCCAGCCCGCGACGCCTTTTACGCCAGTTGCATCTGGGCCGGCTTTGGCCTCCTCACCACCGTTCAGTTCTACACCACCCATTTCTTCCACTGGTCCCGCAAAAGCCAAAGACTCACCCTCGCCCTCCTCCTCATCACCGGCGCTGACCTCCTCCCCGCCCTCGGCCAGGCCTTCCTCCAGCCCACCCTCAACGGCGACACCGAATGGTGGTCCGTAGACCCCATCGACGCCTGGCCCGACTCCCTCCTCTGGGTCCCCCACCACGTCGCCGCCGTCCTCTGCTGCCTCGTCGCCTTCCTCTTCCTCTGGCTCCTTACCTTTCAACCACAACCAACTCCCACAGAAGATCTGTCATCTCGACCGCCTGCACCCTCATCGCCTCCCCTTCCATCTGTCATCTCGACCGAAGCGCAGCGCAGTGGAGAGATCCGCGTCCTGCCACCCGTGCTAACCCAGCCCACCACCGCCGCCACCCTCCTCCTCACCGCCACTGCCTTTGCCAGCGCCACCGGCCTCTCTGTCTATGTCACCTTCGGCTTCGCCCTCCTCATCTTCGCCTGGCTCCTTCGCCTCGCCTTTCTGCGCGACCCAACCCTCACCCGCTGGCTTCGCAACCTCGGCGTAGTCACCGCAGCCGCCGCCCTTCTACTCATCCCCTTCCTCCGTGAGCTCCTCCCCGGCCTCCGCGAAGCCACAATCCCCCAGCCCCAGGGTCTCGGCACCCCCACCCAACCCCACCTCTTCGTCCTCAGCGTTCGCCGCCTCATCGATTCAGAACTCCTCACCACACTCCCCACCTTCGCCCACCTCAACACGGCCCACCCCGCCCTTTTCGACCAATCTATCCGCCTTCTTTTACTGCCCCCCGGCCTCGCCATGGAACTCGGCCTTTACGGCGCCGCCCTTATCCTTCTTCTCCTCGCCAAACGCCGCAAACAACTCCGCCCAAACCCAGCCCGTGACGCCGCTTTCTTCTTCACCCTAGTCGGCCTCGCGCTGACCATGTTCCTCAGCTCCTCCGTCATCACCAACAATGACTTCGGCTACCGCGCCGTCATGCTCCCTCAGTTTTTCCTCAGCCTTCTCACCGCCGACCTCCTTGCCTCCTGGCTCTTCCCCGACACCTCTCCACTCATCCCCCGAACCTCCACCAAGCTCCGCCTTCTCTACTCCCTCGCCGCCCTCGGTGCCGCCGGTACCCTCTACTGGGCCTTTCTGCTCCGGGCCTGGCTCCCCCTCGTAGCCCTCCACCGCCCCGTAGCCCCCAACCTCAACTACGCAACCCTCCCCGAAGACGATCTCCAGATCCGCGAGGCCTTCGACACCCTCAACCGCCTCGCCCCCGCCAACGCCGTCGTAGCCTTTCGTCCTATCGACCCGGTCCTCGACCGCCAACAAGCCGTTATGGTCCCCAACGAGTTCTACCAACGCGCCATCGTCATGGACTCTAACCGCCAGCTGCTGAACGCCGAAGGCAAGTGCGCCGTCCACTTCGGCGGCGACCCCATCCCCTGCCCCGCCATTCAGCAAGCCACTGCCCAGCTCTACGCCGTCCCTACCCCGGACGCCGCCTCCGCCCGCAGCTTCTGCGCCCGCTTCGGGGTCCACTACCTCATCCTCAGCGCCTGGGACCCTCTCTGGAACACCGCCGTCGGCTGGCCCCTCACCCTCCCCACGGTCGCCGCACAGCGGAGATTCCGCATCCTCGACTGCCAAGCGCCACCACGCTAACGCCGCCGCGAACTTCGCGTCTACCTGAAGAAACCTAAGCCCCTGTAAACATTCGGGGGTGCATTCACGACTCACTCTGCAGAACATTCGCGAGACACCTGAGGCATCTCTCGGCAACCTACCGGCAATCCCAAACCATAGAACGGAAAGTGAAGCGATTCAGACCCGTTCCAGAGGAAGCTCCTGCGCTCGTTCAGTACCCGCCCCGGAACCCTCGAAAAGTAACGTCACGTAGAATGAACATCAAACCCAGAAGGACTACGGCCGCTATTCTGACCCAAACCTTATCGCCCACGCGGCAGTCCGCGCGCTCCCCGCGCCTCGGAGCCCTCTCCCAAAACTGGAGACTTTTCGCCGACAGCCCCTTTTTCCTTCCTGGCATCGTCGTTTTTGCCTTTCTCCTCCGCCTCACCGTGGTCGCCTGCCTGCTCAGCCAGGTCACGTCCCACACCATCGACTACAACGATTTCGGCTGGGAAAGCTGGGAGATGGGCTGGACCGCTCGCAGCCTCTTCCTCGGCCAGGGCTTCAGTTCCCCTTATCTTCCCGTTACCGGCCCCACCGCCCTCGTTCCACCGCTCTATCCCTACCTCCTCGCCGGCAGCTTCAAGCTCTTCGGCCTCAACACCGTCAAAGTCGCCTTCGCTGTCCTCGGCCTTAACAGCCTCTTCTCCGCCCTCACCTGCATCCCCCTTTACTTCCTCGCCCGCCGCGCTCTTAACCGCCGCGTAGCCTCCCTGGCCGCCCTGGGCTGGGCCCTCTACCCCTTCGCCATCTACTTCTCCGCTGACCGCGTTTGGGATTATGCGCTCACCTCGCTCCTTTTCACCTGCTGCCTCCTTGTAGCCCAAACCCTCCACCGCCGGTCTACCCTCGCCTGGCTCGGCTTCGGTGCTCTTTACGGCGTCACGGTTCTCTCCAATCCCTCCGTCGCCTCTCTCCTTCCAGTCCTCACCCTCCTCGCCATGTATCGCGCCTGGAAAAACGGACGCCGCTGGTTCACCCCCGCCGTGGTCGCAGCCCTTGCCTTCTGCACCGTCTGTGCTCCGTGGCAAATCCGCAATCACCGCGTCATGCACGCCAACTTCTTCATCCGCGACGGCTTCTGGCTCGAGTTCTACGCCGGCAACAACGGCGATACCCACGAATCCAACTCAGCTTCTGCTCATCCCGCCTCCAACCCCGATGAAATGCAGCGCTACCGGGCCGAAGGCGAGATCCGCTACATGGCCGAAAAACGCGCCGCCTCCCTTGACTACATCCAGCACCACCGCACCTTCTTTGCCGTAGCCACCGCGCGCCGCATCGTCCGCTTCTGGACCGGTTACTGGTCCTTTCGCCCCAGCTATCTCAAGTACGAACCCTTCGACCTTCCCAATACCCCCTTCTGCCTCGTCCTCACCTTTTTCACTTTCCGAGGCCTCCGCCGCTGGTGGCGTAACGGCCCCAGCGCCCGCGCCGCCGCTCTCCCCTACACCCTAGCGGTCCTTCTCTTCCCAATCCCCTACTACCTCACCCACAGTTCCATGGACTACCGCCAGCCCCTCGAGCCCATTGTCATCCTGCTGGTCACCCTCGGCCTCTTCAACACGCATCCCCAACACCGCAACCAACTCCTCCCCACCGAAGAAGCCGCTGAAGCCGAAGCCCTCGCCGCCTAAGCCTCAGAACTTCGTCATCTCGACCGAGGCGGTGCAGTCGCGCAGTGGAAACACCCTGTATTTTGCAGCACGATGCGGAACGCGAGCCCGTAAAATCTCCGCCTTTTTGCCATCTCCGCAGGGGATTAGCCGCTGCTAGTTCTTCACCCACCTACAACCTTCAGGCCACCTTACAGAACTCTTACACACATCAGCCCCAACCCTCACTACCCTTAGCAGTGAGGAGATTCACCCCCACATGGCTTCCAGCACCCTTCAAGATCCCACCCTCACAGCCGACGCAGACACCGCTGCCTCCATGACTGCCGCCCAACTCGCCGCGCTCAAAGTCAAGCAAGACCTCCGCATGGGCCGTGAGCACCAGGAAGGCCGCATCAACTGGATCACCAGCATCTTCATGGGCCTCTTCCACGTAGGCGCCATCGCTGCCCTCTTCTTCTTCAGCTGGAAGAACCTCGCCGCCGGGGTGATTATGTACTTCCTTGCCATCAATGTGGGCATCGGCATGTGCTACCACCGCCTCCTCACCCACCGCGGCTATCGCGTCCCCAAGTGGCTTGAATACTTCCTCACCGCCTGCGGTACCATGGCGCTTGAGGGCGGACCCATCTTCTGGGTCGCCACGCATCGCGTCCACCACCAGAACTCCGACCATGAAGGCGACCCGCATTCCCCCCATGACGGCACCTGGTGGGCCCACGCCGGCTGGATCCTCTCCGGTCGCGCCATGCACTCTGAAACCGCGCTCCTCGGCCGCTACGCCCCCGACCTTACCCGCGACAAAGGCCAGGTCTGGCTCTCCAAATACCATTGGCTCCCCATCACCACCGCCGGCCTCATCCAGGCTGTGATCGGCGCCGCCGTCGCCCCCACGGGCCACCATATCCTCGGTGCCGTCACCATGGTCCTCTGGGGCACCTTCCTTCGCACCAGCCTCGGTCTTCATGCCACCTGGCTCGTCAACTCCGCCACCCACCTCTGGGGCGCCCGCCGTTTCGAAACCAAAGACGACTCCCGCAACAGCTGGTGGGTCGCCCTCCTCACCGGCGGTGAAGGCTGGCACAACAACCACCACGCCCACCCCGTCAGCGCCCGTCACGGCTTTGTCTGGTACGAGTTCGACATCAATTACTACGGTATTTGGCTGCTCGAGAAAGTGGGCCTGGCCAAAAAAGTCCAAACCGCCAAGTGGGACCCCAACAACCCCAAACCCGCTGGTGCCTACATGGCTTAAGCTTAGGGGTCGGCGCTTCGCGTTGGCTAAAATCTTGAGCGCTGTAGCACGCCGCTGAGTTCCAGGCAGTCAGAACCAGAGAAGCCGCCCACCCGGGCGGCTTCTCTGCATGTATACACTTAGCCAGGAAGCAGCACTCAAGACGCAACAGACAGCCAACGTAAGAACCACCAACTCTCAAACCCAGTCAACGGCGAAGCCGCCAGCGCGAAGCGCTAAACCGCAGCAACCATGAACCTCACTCGCCGCCGAGCCTCCCAAGCCGTCTTCCTCACCCTCGGCATCCTCCTCACCGGCCTCGCCGTCACTCTCAACATCACCTGGATCCACAAGAACTCCAGCCGCGTCGCCTGGGTCATCCTGGGCGTCATTCTCTTCGCTATCCTCATCGCCGGCGTCGTCCTCAACACCATCTTTCTTCTACGCGAAATCCGACGAAATGAGCGCCAGGACAGCTTCCTCAACGCCGTCACCCACGAGCTCAAAACCCCGATAGCCAGCCTCCGTCTTTATCTGGATACCTTGGAGCGCCGTCCCCTTCCCGAAGACCAGCGCCAGAAGTTCTACCGCACCATGCGCGCCGACACCGACCGGCTCCTCGCCACCGTCGAGCAGGTCCTAAAAGCCGGCGAACTCGGCACCCGCCGCCACGCCGATCGCTCCCGCGTCGACCTCCACCAGCTCCTCCTCGAAACCACCGCCACCGTCCGCGACCGTCACCACCTCCCCCCCGAAGCCATCCAGGTCGAGCCCGTCCCCGGCGCCGTGCGCCTCCTCGCCTGGGGCACCCCCGAAGACCTCCGCACCGCCGTCCTCAACCTCCTCGACAACGCCGTCAAGTACTCCCCCAACGGCGTCAGCATCACCTGCCGCCTCAGCATAGAAAAGTACACCTATGCCATCGTCGCCATCACCGACCAGGGCCTCGGCATCCCCCCCACCGAACTCAAACGCATCTTCAAGCGTTTCTACCGCGCCACCACCACGGATCAGGTCAAAATCAAAGGCACCGGCCTGGGCCTCTTCCTTGTCCGCACCATAGCCCGGCAGCACGGCGGCGACATCCGCGCAGAAAGCGCCGGTCCCAACCAGGGCACCACCATGCGGCTCAAACTTCCCCTCGCCCTCAGCTAAGGCGGCTGCCGCTGCCCACATCTCGCTCCTGAGATGTCGGTTTTCCTCCCGAAGCTCCCCGCGTCACCCTGGACCTCAGCGCGTTTTCTCCATCACACTCCCCACCAAATCCCCCAACTGCCGCGCCGTGAATCCATTCCCCTCCAGATTCGCCGCCAGCCTCCCCGACCGATCAATCACCACCGTCCGCAACGAATGCGTCAGCAGGCCCTCTCGCCTCCAGAAGTCCATCCCAAACATCCCCGCCACCCCCTTCACCACCGGCAGCGGACCCGTAAGGAAATGCCAGCTCTCCGGATCCGCCTTCCACACCGCCGCATACTCCCGCAACGTCGCGCCCTGATCATGTTCCGGATCGATCGCAATTGTCAGCAACACCAGGTCCCGCGGACATCGCCCCGCAAATCGATCCCGTACCCGGGCCAGATTATTCGAGAGCCGCAAACAATACGCCGGGTTGGGGCACCGTGAATACCCAAACGTCAACAGCACCACCTTCCCCTCCAAACCCGCCAAGCGAACCTGCCGCCCAGCCTGATCCGTAAGCGCAAAGTCCGGCACAGGCTGCCCCTGCGCAACAAGGGGGGCCTTCGCCGGACGCAACGCCGCACCCAACGCACTCAGCCCACCCGCCTCCATAGGTTCCGATTCCAGATTCGCCCCAATTTCCGCATGAATTCCACTGGCATACAAAACACCTCTCCGCTTCAGCATGGTGAACCGAACCGGCACTCCTGCATGAATCGGCCCCAACTCCCTCCCATCCCGCACCGCAAAGGACATTTCCATAGCACCCATCACCCCCGCCACCTCATCACACGAAACCACCATCGACCGATGCGCCCGCCCCACCCGAACGACAATCCCCGTAACCTCCTGAGACCATGCAGGAACCCCAAGCGCCACAGCCATCCACAACACGAGCAACCTCATGGATGCGCCACCCCACCGGCCAGCTTCAAAGCAGCCGCTCCTAACTGAAAAGCTTTCCGCTCGAGCTTTGTATAACTCGTATCAAATTCCTTCACAGCGAGAAAAGAATCCTTCGGCACATGCGAAAACACCTGCCGGCTCTTGGAAGCAGGCCACCAAACCTCCACACTCACATCCTTCGCCGCAGTCCCCAAACCGATATGCTGCTCCATCGGGTTCGACCCAAAAGAACTCGTCTCTCCCACAGTCCGGTAAATCGACCGAACATGCCCCCCACCGTCCTCCACCGTAACTTTGATCTCTGCCCCCACAGCAGCCCGATTCGACTTCACGCCAACCAACCGCACATTGATCCAATCGTTCCCGTTCGGCGGACTCCGAAATACTCGCATCGCATGTTTATCCCCCGGCACCGCCCCGCCAATCTCCGCAACAATCGCCTCACCTCCACTCCTGTCCAGATCCGCAAAAGCAATCCCATGTCCCTTATGGATCTCTCCAGTCCCCGAAGAAGCCGTGATATCCACGAACGACTTCCCAGCATCATTCCGTAACAGCACATGCGGCATCATCGAAGCATAAGAAGGTGCACCCATCCCAAGATAGATATCCAGAAACCCATCATTATCTACATCGCCGAAGTTAGCCCCCATCGGCATAAACACCTTTGCCAGCCCCATCTTCGCCGTCACATCCTCAAATGTGCCGTCGTGCGCGTTACGGTAGAGCTTCAACGTCTCTACCGACACCGGAAGCCCCAGGTAACTTCTCACTACCTGGTCATCCGTGTAATTGTTATAGCTCGTCACAAAAAGATCCGGCCAGCCATCGTTGTCATAATCAAAAAACCACGTCGCAAAACTCACGAACGGCGCCTGCACCCCCGCCTGCCGCGCTACATCCGTGAATGTAAGATTGCCATTGTTGTGGTAAAGAACATTAGCGCCTTCGAAGTTGGATAAGTAGAAGTCAACATAGCCATCCTTGTCGTAGTCCGCCGCCACAACTCCCTTTGTGAACGCAGTTTTGTCCACGCCCGCGGCATGAGAGATATCCTGAAACGTCCCATCGCCCCGATTGCGAAACAACTGACTCGGCGCATTCTCATTTCCAACAAACAGATCCAGAAAACCATCGTTATCCACATCCGCCCAGGCCGCAGTCTGCGTCGGCCCCAGCGTTGAGCTCAAGCCGCTCTTCTCTGTCACGTCCGTAAACGTGCCATCGCAGTTATTGCGCAACAAAGATTTCCGGATCGGAAACTCCCAACCCGCCCGCAGCACCAGCACATCCATGCATCCGTCGTTGTTATAGTCCGCCTGGATCAAATTCAACCCGCCAAGCTGATTCTCCAATCCAGCCTGCATCGTCCGGTCACTGAACGTGCCATCCCCGTCATTGTGAAAGTAATGCAGCGAGTCACACATATCCGCACTCGACGTCATCACATCCAGCAAGCCATCATTGTCGAAGTCTTCGATGATCACCCCGCCGGCCGCCGAAAACACATTCAAACCAGCCTCACGGGCAACATCCGTAAAGCGCCCAATATTCTGCGTTGACTTGAAAACACCCGGTGCAATCAGATACTTCGCCGGAACCTTCTCCGGATACTCGCCCAGCGTCGCATAGGTCAAATTCAGCAGCCATCGAACCTGCAGGTCCCCCGGAGACTTCTCCAGAAAGGCAACAAAGTACTCCAACGCCCGCCTCGAATCCTCCGTCTTTTCAAAGTGCGCACCCGGCGCAAGCGGCGGAAAGATATCCAACGTTCCCGAATCGCGATATACGCCGTTCTCCATCTCGGAACGATGAAGATACGACGTCCCCAGCGCCTCCTGTAAGTACGGCATCGCTCCCGGCACACTCACCTGCGCGATCTTGTAAGCCGCCTGCCACTCTCGTATGGAGTCATCCATCTTGCCGACAAATCCATGTAATTGTGCGAGAACCACATGCGTCCTCAGCAAGTCCAGCGGCGGCGTTTTGCCAACGCCCTCTGCCACCACCTTCTCCAGCCGCCCAATCGCCGCCGGATGCGATTGCCTTCGCACCTCGCAAGGTTCCTTCAAATCCTGCTTCCATCCCGCAGGCTTCTCATACTGCTCAAACACCGAGTCTTCTTCCGACATCCCGGCAACAACAATCGACTGGCGCACACTCGCAGCTGATGCAATCGATTCGATCTGCTTCCGATTTAAATCCATCGTCCTCGGCGCCGACCGAAGACGGCTAACGATCGCAAATCCCGCAGGTATGCGCATGATCTCCGTAAACTGCCCCGCTGCCAAGCCATGCAGCGCCTCCCGCAACGCCGGCGAAAGCCGTTCCACCTGCTCCGGCCTCAGATACCCGCCATCTTCCGCACTCGGGTCGATCGACCGTTCTTTGGCAACAACCCCAAAGTTCATCCCCGCCTTCAACTGCCCGAGAACCGCCGAAGCCTCCTCCGCCCTGCGCGTCACAATCATCCCCGCATCAGCATCGCCCGCACCAGCGACAGACTGACCACACGCCGCGCCTCCAAAACCAAAGCACGCAAGAACAAGCAGCTCAAAGACCCATCTCGCAACGCCATTTCTCAACATACAAACAGCACTTCCCCCCGTCGAAGGAAGTATCTACTCCGCGCCACCCCAGCGCAAACTCGAAGTGCACTGTAACCACCCGGTTGCTCCACATCTCGCTTCGGAGAAGCGGGTGCTCGCATCACCGCAAACTCCAGCCCGGTATAGCTGCTCAGCTTCCAGACAACGTCTTCGTCCCGTCCTTCAACACTTCAACCTCACGCTCCAACGCCGCCGCCGTCCGCGCAATCTGCGCATCCACCATCGACCACTGCTTCTGCTCAATCGCCTCCCGCACCGCAGGCAAAGTCTTCACCCCATACCCTGTATAAAACCCCGGTGCATACACCATGTTCTGAAACCACGGCCGGTTCGGCAGCCCCGCAGGATCCATCAACGCCTGCTCCGCCTTCATCACCTCCGGATTCACAGCACCACCTCCCACAGCAGCATGCGCTGTAAACGCCTTGTCATACGCCGTAGCAGCCGCCGTCAGATCATCCGAAGCCTGGTCCAAAGGCGCAAAATTAAAGTAAGGCGGGACAGGGTCTACCGCAGGCGCCACACTCGTCTTCTTCGGATCCGTAGCCGCCTTGTAAGCTCCATCCGCAAGATTCGCGTTTCGCTCCTTGATCGTCGTCCGCATCGTCTCAGCCAGTCGCTTCACTTCAGTCACATAGTTGTGCACCGTCTCCGCCTCATCCCCAAACTGGTAGGGCAACACATCCGCATCGGCGAAGCGCATCATCATCGTCCCCGCAGTCTGCGCCAACGCCTTCCCATACGCAAAGTCCGTATCCGAGAAGTGCGTATACCACCAGAAATCGTCATAAATCGAGTGATACTGCCCGCCGCCCTCATCCTCTCCACCAAACCCCAGATTCGCACTCGGAATGCCCAGATGATCGATAAACACCGTGTAATCCGACCCCGATCCAAGCGCTCCAATCCGAGTATCGGCCCTGGTCTTATCCTCCGGCCGCGCCTCCTCACCACCGCGACCGACCCGAACCGCTGACGCCAGCCTCGCCCGCTTCCACACCGGCATCTTCGTCTCAGGGTCGTCGATATCCTTCACCACGCTGTTGATGAACGCCTCCAGCGAGTGCGCACCCTCAGCCCGGAACAACCCACGCCCATTGCCATCCGAGTTGAAATACGCCACAGCATGCTGCTTCAACTCCTCCGCATGAAACTCCGCCCACTCCGTAGACCCCAGCAACGCCGGCTCTTCTCCATCCCACCAGCAATAGATCACCGTGCGCGCCGGCTTCCATCCCTGCTTCAGCAGCTCACCCAACGCACGAGCCTCTTCCAACTCCGGGCTCGCTCCACTGATCGGATCGCCCGCTCCATTCACCCACCCATCATGATGGTTCCCGCGAATCACCCATTGATCCGCCATCGTTGTCCCGGGAATCGTCGCCACCACGTCGTACAGCGGCTTCCGGTCCCAGTTGAAACTCAGCGCCAGATGCGCCATCACCTTGCTCGGTCCCGTCTTGTACGTAAACGGCAAACCCCCACGCCAGTTCTCCGGCACAACCTGCCCTCCGAGAGCCTTCAGGAACGGCGTCGCATCCGCATACGATATCGGCATCACCGGCACCTTGGTGATGGTCTTCACCTCTTCCAGCGGGATCAGCTTCACCCCCGGTTTCGCACCCACACCCGGCGTCTGCGGATCCCCGGGATACACCGGCATATCCATCACACTTCCCCGCTGCACCCCTTCCGAAGGCCGCATCGGTCCCGCAGGGTACGACTCCCCACGCGCGTACCCATCATCCTTCGGATCGCTATAAATCAAGCATCCAACCGCCCCATGCTCCGCAGCCAGCTTCGGCTTGATGCCTCGCCACGTCTGCCCATAGCGCGCAATCACAATCGCGCCCTTCACTGAAACGCCCATCGCCTCCAATTGTTCATAATCCGCAGGCGCGCCATAGTTCACATACACCAGCGGCGCAGTCACATCACCATCGCGCGAGTACGCGTTGTACGTCGGCAACTGCTCACTCTTCTGCCCAGAGGTCGGGTCGATGGCGAGCGTCGGCTCCTCCAGCTTCGCCGTAAACTTCTCCGGCCCCAGCAGCTCCAGCTTCCGCGACTTCGGCGTCGGAAACAACGCCTCAAATTGCTCGATCTGCGCAGGCAGACCATAGCTCTTCAACTGCGCCAGCAGCCACTCCGCATTGTCTTTGTCATACGGAGAACCCACATGATGCGGCCGCGCACTCAGCCGCCGCATGTTCTCGCGCAGCCGCGCCTGGTCCGGAAGCGCACGAAACTTCGTCTCCCACTCCACCTCCGTTGCAGAGTGCTCCGCCGTATACCCGCGCAGAGGCACCTTCTCACCGGGCTCCACGCCATATGCCATTGCGGAAAGAAGCAAGAACCAGGCAGACCATGTACGCATGCAGAATGACCTCGCGAACTTACGACAGCTTTCAACAAACACGGCTTCGTGTCACTTCAAGTTCAATTTCCAAACGGGGTAACACGGTTTTTACTTGGCTTCCGTCGTCATGTCAACCCCCATCCTCGGTTGCGTAAAGCACAACCGATCCATGCGAGGTGCTTGAGCTGAAAACGCCTCCTCCGTTGGTGCAAGGCTTCCGTGAACCGCCCGGAGAAGTCCTCTTGCAATTCATCGGCTGTTCCTATACGTTCAGAGAAATTCCTCAAAACGCCCATTTTTTCACCTTGGGCCGCAGCTGTCCCTTCCGGGACAGGTCGTAAGCAGCCACGGTCTCTGCCGTGCCGCCGTGTCGTCGCTTGTTCTAACGAATCGCGTTTCACGAAGTCAGCGTTGCTTTCAGTTCCATGCGGAACCTCCGCTTCACCACACAACTTGCACCACCCGTCTCACTGGCCACGAAGTCCTAAGCGTCAAGAAGGGGGTAGTTGATGAATCAGCTGTTTTTGGGTCGTAAGACACTTCCCGGAATTGCATGCCTTGCTCTGGCGACCCTGCCCATGGGTCATCTCACCGCATATGCCCAGTCCACATCCGCCGGCACGCTCGTTGGCTCCGTCGTCGACCCTTCCGGGGCCGTCATCCCCGGCGCCACGATCACGGTCACCGATCTCAGCACGAAAGAGAAACGATTAACGACATCCAATAAAGACGGGCAGTACGTTCTGCCCGACGTACCCACGGGTACCTACAGCGTGACCGCGAGTCGAACCGGCTTCAGCACAGACCAGATCGACAGCATCGCCGTCAGCGTCGGAACGCAAACGACTGCCAATTTCAAGATGGCGATCGGTGCCGAGAACACGACCATCGAAGTTCAAGCGTCCAACGCCGATCTCCAGACTCTCAACGCGTCCACCGGCCAAACCGTCGACCCGGTCATGGTCGAATCCCTTCCCGCCATCGGCCGCGACGTCGCCACTTTCGCCACCCTGCAGCCCGGCGTTACCCCCGGCGGCAACGTCGGCGGCACCACCGCCGATCAGGCCACCTTCCAGCTCGACGGCGGCAGCAACTCCTCCGACATGGACGGCACCCAGGGCGTCTACACCACCAGCAACGTCAACTCGACCACGGCCGGCTTTATCGGAGCTGCTCCCGGTGGCGTGATGCCGATGCCCCAGGACTCCATCGAGGAATTCAAGGTTTCCACCTCCGGCCAGACCGCCGACTTCAACAACTCCTCCGGCTCCCAGTCCCAAATCGTTACCAAGCGCGGCCATGACCATTGGCACGGTACCGCCTACGAGTATTACCTCGACAGCAACATCGGCGCGAACACATGGCAGAACAACTTTGCGGGCGCCGGTTACACCCCCAAAGCCAGCTATCACTACAGCCGCTTCGGCGGGGCAGGCGGCGGTCCCATCCTCCCCAACAAGTTCGGCGGTAAGACTTACTTCTTTGCCAACTACGAGGGCTTCCAGTTCCCTCAGTCCGGCACTTATGAACGTACTGTGCCCTCCTATCAATTTCTCCAGAGCGGTCAGCTCACCTTCAATGGCACCACCTACAGCAAAGCCCAACTTCTCGCCGCCGATCCCCGCGCCATCGGCATGAATCAAACCCTGGCCAGCTTCTACAACACGGAACTGCCTGTTGCCCCTGCCAGCAACAGCGGCTCTACCGGTGCCACCGGCGCCAGCTACGCCGGCGTTTTCGATCCCAGTTGCGGTGTGCTCTCCGGCGCCCTTTGCGACAGCGTCAACACCATCGGCTACCGAGCCAACTACCACATCCCCCAGAGCAGCAACTTCCTTGCAACCCGCGTCGATCACGACTTCGGCGCCAGGTGGCACCTCAACGCCAGTTACCGCTATTACAACTTCATCAATCTCACCGGTAACCAGGTCGATATCGGCGGCGTCCTTCCCGGCGACACTCTCGGCGTTCCTGTCGCGAAAACTCCGCGTCCGCAACAGCCCTGGTACGTCGTCGGTGGCCTCACCACCAACATCACCTCCAACCTGACCAACGACTTCCATTACAGCTTCCTGCGCAACGGTTGGCAGTGGAAGGGCGCCGGTGCTCCCCCACAGGTCGCCAACGCAGGGGGTGCGATTGAGCCGCTCGGCGAAAACAGCGCCGTTACCGTCAATGGCAACCCGGCTGGCACCAACGTTCTGTCCCCTTACAACGTCAATGCCCAGAACATTCGCACCCGCATCTGGGACGGCAAGGATAACTTCCTCCGCGACGACCT
Source organism: uncultured Acidobacteriaceae bacterium (assembly GCA_964249715.1). GTDB lineage: Bacteria > Acidobacteriota > Terriglobia > Terriglobales > Acidobacteriaceae > Granulicella. The sequence continues at coordinate 3,961 of CAXUDN010000063.1, read as the reverse complement.
CAGCCTGCTCAAAGGCGACCATCTCATCCAGTTCGGCGGCCAATTCCAGCACAACTTCAACTACCATCAGCGCACCGATAACGGCGCCAGCATCAATTACACCCCCACCTATCTGATCGGTGACTCCGGCGGTGGTGGCAATGTCAACTACACCAACACCGCCGGCGTCGGTCTCGGCGCGGTCGGCGCCAATGCCAACATCGCCTACGCCCGCCTTCTCGATACCTATTACGGCATCGTCACAGACACCCAGGTTGCCAACACATACTCCAATAACGGCACCACTCTTTCGCTCAATCCGCCTTACACCCCCATCGGCGCGCATACCTCCGTGCCCTACTACAACATCTACGCCACCGACACCTGGCACGTCTCCCGCTCCCTCACCATCAACTACGGCCTAAGCTACGCCCTCGAAATGCCGCCCAGCGAACGCAATGGCGATCAGGTCATGCTCACCGATGTCAGCGGCAATCCCATCCACGTGCAGCAGTGGCTCGCTGCACGCCAGGCCGCCGCAGCGCAAGGGCAGGTTTACAACCCGGAGATCGGCTTCGCCCTCATCCACAACGTCAACGGCAACCGCAAGTACCCCTACGATCCCTTCTACGGCGCCGTTAGCCCGCGTGTCTCCCTCGCGTTCAACCCCGGCGGCGGCGGCACCGTCGTCCGCGGCGGCTACGGCCGCCTCTACGCCCGCATCAATGGTGACGCCCAGGTTCTCAACCCCTTGCTCAGCCCAGGCCTCATCCTCGCTACCCAGTGCAAGTACGTGCAGTCCAACAATGCCTGCAATCAGTCCAACTTCACTGACTCCACCGCGTTCCGCTTCGGTAGCGCACCGGGCCTGGACGGCATCTCTCCCATCCTCGCCAGCGCCCCTCCGCCCGCCACCCTTCTGCAGCCTTACCACCCGGGCTATGACGGCCCCGGCGTTGCGCTCGCCTCGCCCCTTGATCCGGGTCTGCGCCCCAGCGACGTCGACACCTTCAACTTCTCCATCCAGCGCCAACTCAACCGCAAGATGCTCCTGGAGGTCGGCTATATCGGCCGTGTTGACCACCATGAATACATCATGCTCAATCCCAACCAGGTTCCCTACAATATGAGCCTCGGCGGCCAGAGCTTTGTGCAGGCCTACGACGCCATTGAAACTGCCTACGGCTGCACCGTCTCCGCCTCGCTCTGCAAAACGTCCACCACGCCCGTCGTCGCCCCGCAACCCTTCTTCGAATCCGCGCTCGCCGGCGGCGGCTATTGCACCGGCTACTCCAGTTGCACGGCCGCCGTCATCGCCAGGCAGGGTACCAAGTTCCGCAACCAGCAGGTCTTCAGTCTCTGGCAGGCCCTCGATAACAATCAAATGGGCGCTGGTGCCTCCGGATTCAACTTCGCCCGAAGCCTCATGGGTACCCCTACTTCCAACACTACCTACGGCTCCGCCGGACAGGTTGTCACCGGCCTCTCTATGGGTACCGACGCCGGCTTCAGCAACTACCACGGCCTGTACGTCTCCTTCAAAACCAGCGGCTACCACGGCGTCACCCTCCAGGAGAACTTCACCTACGCCAAGGCCCTCGGCCTCGGCGCCTACAACCAGTCCACCAGTTCCATCGCCGCGGAAGACAACTTCAACCTCCGCGAGCAGTACGGCCGTCAGGCCTTCGACCAGAAGTTCATCTACAACACCTTCATTGTCTGGCAGACTCCCTGGTACGCCCGACAAAACGGCTTCGTCGGCCGCTTGGCCGGCGGTTGGACCCTCGCCCCTGTCGTCGTCGCCGGCACCGGTCAACCGCTCCAGTGCGTCTCCAACAACAACGGCCAGAACTTCGGCGGTGAGGATGGCAGCAACTTCACTGACGGTGAGAACTGCGTCTTCACCGCACCCTACAGCGCCGCTCACACCAATCGCGGCATCGTCGGCACCGCCGATCCCCATGGCATCGCCGTCGGCACCACCCCGAAAGGCACCGGATCGGCCGCCGTCAGCGTTTTCACCAACCCCGTCACCGCATACGACAGTGCTCGGCCTCCCATCCTCGGCATCGATACCCAGGACGGCGGCAGCGGACCCATCAGCGGCCTTGGCTACCTGAACATCGACTTCAGCGTGAAAAAGCAGCTCGTCGTCTTCGAACATGCCAGCTTTGAATTCACCGGTGTTTTCATGAACCTGATGAACCACCTTGACTTCGCCAACCCCAGCCTCAGCCTCCAGAGCACCGGCAACTGGGGCACCGTCAAAACTCAAGGCAATCAGCCCCGCCAGATTCAGATGGGTCTTCGCGCCAGCTTCTAAAACATACCCACAACCAGGCGGCGCTGAGGTCCCCTCGGCGTCGTTTTTCTCTTGCCATCGACACACGGCTGTCTGCCGCACAAGGGACCTCGCGAGAGCTATTCGTCCTCGCCGATGTCCTCATGCCATACATCCGGTCGCTCCCGCACAAAGCTCGCGAGCAACTCGATACACTCGCGCGAACCCAGGTCCACAACCTCAACCCCACATTCGCGCAAGCACTCGATCCCGCCCTGAAAGTTCACCGACTCCCCGACGACCAGCGTACGAAACCCAAACTGCCGCACCAGCCCGCTGCAATACCAGCAAGGCGCAAGCGTCGTGACCATAATCAAATCCCGATAGCTACGCTGCCGTCCCGCACGCCGAAACGCATCCGTCTCCCCATGAATCGATGGGTCCCCCTGCTGCACCCGCCGGTTCCGCCCCGAACTCAGCAACGTCCCATCCCCGCGAAAGATCGCCGCCCCAATCGGCACCCCTCCCTCTTCCAGCCCCGTTCTAGCCTCGCGCAAAGCGATGTCCAGCATCGCCTCATAAGAAACACGCGCATTCCCATCCATGCCGAAAGCATAGACGAGATAGCGACCAGAGATTGAGAAACGGATATTTTGGTGGAGCTGAGCGGGATCGAACCGCTGACCTCCTCGTTGCGAACGAGGCGCTCTCCCAGCTGAGCTACAGCCCCACACCAAAGCGCAGCGTAACCACCGCCGAGCGGTCGCTCACCACTGCGCTACAAACAGAAGTTTACCAGACTCCTTCCGCGAAATTCGTTAGCCACACCCACTGTAGATCGCGAACCTTCACGCGAGCCGCATCGTATACAACCGGAGCACGGAGGAGAACCCACGCGATGACCCCCCAGGAACAGCAGATGATCGATGGCCTGATCAGCCGCATCCGCAACACACCCGTTCAAAACAAAGACACCGAAGCCGAACAGCACATCCAGCAAAGCCTTTCCGGCGCACCGGACGCGGTGTATGTCCTTGTCCAAACCGTGCTGGTGCAGCAGTACGGCCTCCAGCAAGCGCAGTCACAGATCAATGAACTCAAGCAGCAAAACGGGACTTTGCAAGACCAGCTTCAGCAGGCCGCAGACCATGCCAGGAGCACGGGCGGCAGCTTCCTCAGCCATATTTTCGGGAGCGGGAGCAGCCAGTCGTCCCAGTCGCAACAGGGCTCGCAGAATCCGCCATACCAACCGGTAAACTCACCCAATCAGGGCTACCCTGGGGGTTACGCGCCTCCCCCGCCTCCACCCCCGGTTTACGCGACGCAGGCCTACCCTGCCCCAGGCGGCGGTGGTATGTTCGGCGGAGGCGGTGGTTTCCTCCAGGGCGCCATGCAGACTGCCGCAGGCGTAGCCGCCGGTGAGATGGTTTTCCAGGGCATGGAGGACCTCTTCCATGGTTTTGGCGGGCACGGCGGCGGGTACGACCGCGGCTTCGGTGGCGGCGGTGGAGGCGGCGAGACCATCATCAACAACAACTACGGAGACGACGACCGCAGCGGCGGCAGAGACCGCGACTTCAGCAACAGCGGAGGCGATGACAAAAGCTTTTACAACGCCTCCGACGACGCCAGCCGCAACGATTCCGGCAACGATGCCCAGGCCAGTTCCGACATCGGCAACTTCGGCGGCGATGCCTTCGA
>CAXUDN010000062.1:0-21000 GCA_964249715.1 uncultured Acidobacteriaceae bacterium | reverse complement strand
ATACCAAGGCATGCGGGTACAGCACTGCATTGGTTGCGGCTTTAACTGAAACAAACCGCATCCGCGGCGGTTTTCTAGGAGGCATTTATGAAGGGTCTTACCAAGCTCGTTGCTCTCGGTGCGGTTGTTGCTGCATCAGCGTCTGTCGCTTCCGCCACACCCATCACCGCCGGTCAGACGGTGACTGCGGATTCCACCATCAACGCAAACCCAGGCACGATCCTGGCCTCGGTGGTCGGCGGCAGCTTGAACGCGGCCACGTACACCGGCTCTTATAACGAGTTCGTGTACACAGACACGACCAGCCCCTATGCGTCGTCCTGCGGCAGCAGCTGCCTCACCTTTGTATTCACCTTTTCGAATAATGCGAGTAGCCCAAACGCTATCGAGCGCGCCTCGGATGGAGATGGAATCGACAGCTTCGCAGGTTTCGAGACCAACGTGGGCTACCATGTCGGGGCCGGAGACTACGGCAGCGACGCACCTGACACCATTGACGAGACGTTGTTCGGTACCATCGAGTTCAACTTCCCCGCAACCGATGCCGTCGCTCCCGGTACGGGCACCGCGTACTTGGTCATTCAGACCAATGCAACCCAGTTCGCTCCTGGTTTCTTCGGTGTCATTGACAGCTCCACGGACACCGTCGCCGGGTACGTACCCATGGCTGCAACTCCCGAGCCTAACAGCCTCGTTCTCCTCGGCACCGGTCTTGCTGGCGCTGCTGGTCTCCTCTTCATGCGCCGCCGTACAGCGCAGGGCATCCTCTAATCACAACCCGCCAAAAGGGCACTGCCTCACGGCAGTGCCCTTTTTCTTGGGCTTAGCTAGTCACGATTTTGGACTTATCTAGCCACGATCTGCTCAACGGTTGCGATGTAGTCCCGACGATGTCTTGACGTCGCTTTGGTCGTCCCAATAAGCTACGAATCACACCGAAGAAGAGCGCGGCAGGATCGATCTTCAGACAAGCGCCGCTTCATTCTCCTACACGCGCACAAGCACAGATCTATCAATCACATACACACATCATCGAGGCAAGCCTTGATCCTCCCGCCTGCAATGCGCCCTACAATAGGTCCATCTGAAATGATCGATTCGGTCAATTGCCCATATCGGGGCCTGTTTGTTCCGCTGTTACAGCCACGAAGATCAACTGGGCTCCGGCTGGGGAACGTAACAACCGCGAAACGGAACTGAGGTTTACATACTGGAAAAGCCCGCCGCAGCGGGCTTTTCCTGCCGTGCAGAAGCTCGGACGCGAGCCCTCACCCGATATGGCTGAGTGCGTCACTTGCCTCTTTTGCGGTCGGCGTATTGGGTGCGAGTTCTGACGCCTTCTTCAGTTCCGTCGTGGCTCCCTCTTTATCCCCCATCTTGTTCAGCGTAAGACCAAGATGATAATGAATGGACGCATTGCTGGGATCCTGTTTGCTTGCGTCTTCGAGCAAATCCTTGGCCAGCGAATAGGTCCCTTTGTGGTAATACACCCAGGCAAGGGTATCGGCCGTGTTAGGAGCCTGCGGCAGTGCGCGTCGCGCAGTCTGCGCGTAACTCAGTGCCACATCCGAGTTTTCCCCGTTCTCCACCATCAGGTAGGCGAGGTTATTGGCTGCGACGGCCTGTTGCGAATCTAGCTGCAACGCCTTCTTGTAGTAGTCCATGGCCTTGTTCACATCGCCCTTTGTCTCTTCGATGGAACCCGCAAGCGTATCTGCCCGCGCATCATTTGGGTGCGTACCGAGCCAGTTCTGCCAGGCTGCTAACGCGGCATCGCTATTCCCCAGCGCCAGCGCCGCCTGGGAGTAAGTCTCCACAGCAGGCCCATACCCCTTATTCATCTGCAGTGCCTTTTGCGCATTGGCTGCGGCCCCGTTGTAGTCTTTGGTACGCATCTGCAGTTGCGCCAGATCAGCGTATAGAGCCGGATTATTGGGAACTTTCGCAATTTGCGCCTGAATTCTTGCGACACCCTTATCCGGCTGCTTGTCTTCCAGATCCATGGCCACCAGCATATTTAGAGCCGGGATTAGGTTCGGATTGTGCCCCAGGGCCTGATCGAGCAGCGCGCGCGCCTCGCCAGGTTTCTTGTCGTGCAGTTTAAGCTCCGCCAGGTCAATCTGCGCTGCCTCGTTGTTTGGATCGTGCTTGAGAGCCGACTCGAAATCAGCCTCCGCCTGAGGAAATTGCTGCTGACCCCCCTCCACCGAACCGCGCCAAATGTACCCGTCCGGGGCATTCGGGTGGGCGGTGATCGTCTTCTCCGCCAACTGCGTTAGCTGGGTCACATCCCTGCGTGAGTTGGCAAGCTGAGCAAGCCCACGTGTCGCCTCCAGGCTGGATGGATCCAGCCGCGACGCCTGCTGGTAAGCCGCCTCCGCCGCTCCTTGATTGCCTACGGACTGCGCCGTCTGTGCAAGGAGAAGCTGCATTCGCGCATCATCCGGCGCGTTCGCCGCAGCCTTCTGCAGGAGGGTGAACGCGTCGTGAGCCTTTCCGTTATGCAATAGAACCTCGGCGTTCATCCGCGCGACCTGCGGATTGTTCCCGTTGTTCTTGCTCAGACTCTTCAACGAGCCCGAGGCCTGATCCCACTTGCCTCGGCCCAGAAGGACGCGCGTGTAGGTGATTTGCACGGGCAGACTCTTCGGGTATTTGTTATGCAGATCAGTAAAGACGCTTTCGGCCCGATCGGGCTGCTGTGAGCGGATATAGTACGTCAACAAGATTTCAGAAGCCTGATCTTTGTCGGGCATCACATTTATAGTGTCGATTAAGGTCTGCTCGGCCTTCCCCTTGTCGCCACCGTGAAGGTAGAGCTCAGCCAGGGCGACCCGCGCCTGTAAATCTTTTGGCGACGCGTCGACCGCAGCTTGAACCTGTTGTTGCGCTCCCGGCAAATCACCTTTGCTGGCGAGAAGGCTCGCCAAGGCGAGCCTCGCGCTGGGGTTCTTCTGATCCAGTGTGACTGCCTTCTGCAGTTCCGCCTCACCCTGGCCTTTTGTGTCGGCATTCTGTGCTTCAAGCAGCCCGAGCGAGGTATGTAATTTAGAGTCGTTCGGATTCAAAGAGATGGCCTGTTGAATGTCCTTCAATGCCTCGGCCTTATCCCCCTGCTTGTAATCGATCTTGGACATCAACGCGTAACCGTCCGCGTCGTTCGGCTGAGCGGCAAGAATTGCTTTCGCCTGCTCCTTGGCACGATCTGGCACGCCACCAGCCAGCAGCATGTTCCCAAGATCCAGCCGCGCCTTCAGATTGCCGGGGTTCAAGGCCACTGTCCGCTGCAACTCCTGATAACCCGCTACCAGGGATCCCAATTGTATGTAGGTCTTTGCGAGTTCATAGTGCGCCGGCGCGAAATTCTTATCCACCTTGAGCGCATTCGAGAACTGAATCACAGCTTCACGCAGCTTGCCCTCATCCTCGTAATGCTTGCCGCTCTCTAGGTACTTCTGCTTCTGCTTGTTGGGATCGTGCTTGCACCCGCTCAGCCCCAGACAGGCTGCGGAGATCCCCAAAATCGCCCCAATGTGTGTGGATCTGTACCAGAATCGCCTGTTCATGCCTTCCTCTTGCCCTCTTAACTTGCCTTCGTTTTTCAGACCACTACGCATCAGTTCGGCACATAAGCCGACAGAAGTGGAGTGACGTTCTTCGCAAAGTCGATCAAACGAGTATGAGCCACCTCGGGACCTTGGCTGGACGGAATGTCGGTAATCACCCGCACCAGAGCGGCATCCGTCCGCCCGTAGCGGATGGCATCCGTCAGCATCAAAATTTTCGCGGCGTAATCACTTGCGATACTGCGACCATGGGACTGGTACCAGTAGAGAACTTCCTGCTTATCTCGCCCATTGGAGATCACATAGTCTCCAACTCTGTACGGCTTGCCGGTTCGGTCCGTGAACGTCGTCGTCCCGGAGCTCAAAAACGTCCATCCCGAGCCCGGAAGACAGTTCTGAGGTGAATGAATGGATTGCCCTGACCGCTGTGTGGCGAAGTATGCGATGAAAAGCTGCACTGGCCGGACTGTCGCTCCCGGGGCAGGACCACCTGGAGGGTTTTGGGCGTAAATTCGGTTCAGAAAGTCTCCCTTTCCGAGGATTTCGAGCGCCTCGGGACTGATCGCAACATCCTGGCTGGTCCACGGACCAAAGTTTGTCGGCATCTGCGCGAGAGGCGCGCTGGGCGGAACCCGATCCACATCGCCACGGGCATGAATCACGAGGACCGTTGCAAAAAGACACAGAATTAAACTCCAAAACTGCGGGGTCTTCACGAGACGGCCTCCTTACGGCGATTCCAGTAGAAGCCCGTGGCGCGATGCACGAGATAGAGGAAGCCAAGTGACACGAGAAACATAAGCCATCCGGAGAACTCGTGGAAGAAGCCCATCGCCTTGTCAGGATCCCAGTACTGCACGCAGAGACCCGTTCCGAAAATACGCGCCACATTGGCCGCAACAGCGATCGGCACACTGGCAAGCGCCAGTATCACCCGCCGCATCGTACTCTTTTCGAGGAAGTAGCCATAGATGACGGCGAGTGTAAAAAGGCTCAACAGAGATCGAATGCCGCTGCAGGCTTCAGCAACCTCCAATTGCATGGCCGGCAACTGAATCACGTTGCCGTCTCGCAGCACCGGTACCCCGGCAAAGGGCAGCAACGCGCTCGCAAACCGTGAAGCCAGCAACTGAAGGGGGAAAGTAATCTGGTTGAACAGCACAGCCGGAAGCGGGATAGCCAGGACCAGCACCCATAGAACGAAACGTAATTGGTGCAGCATTGGCCGGCCAAACACCATCCAAATGGCGCCGGCTACGAGAATAATAAAAGAGACCCGTGAAAGAAACAGGTCGGCTCCAAATTTTCCGGTCAGCAACAAGAGCAGTCCGAGCAGAACCACGGGCGTGCCGGCCCACGTTGGCCGTATCGCAGTCTGCGCAATTTCCTCCCGCTTAATCCATACGAGATACCCGGCAAAAAATGGAATCAGAAAGCCGTGAGAGAAGTCGGGCAATTCATACCAGTCGGTCACCAGTTTCGCCGCGACACCCCAGTACAAGACCACGACAAGCAGCGCCAGCAGACAAGCCGGCGCAACCGTCTCCCAGGACAAACCTCTGCCGCGACCCTGGCCTGGAGTAACGGCCGGTTCCGTAGACAGCGGGGAGTCGGGAGCCGAAATGGAACTGCTCAGCACCTTGGACGCTTCTAGTTGCACAGATGACACATCATCATACTCGGTCTTCCAACGCAGTCCAGCTTACCGCGTTTTGGCGCTTTTGCTATGGAACATCCGTAATCCGTACAACACGTTAGTTGTATGTGGATTTGGACCGGAGTTGATTTCTACACTTGTTTTCAGGCACTCGAGGAGCGAAACTGCATATACGTCTGCTTGTCGGGTTGGGTTGATTCCAAGCCAACACCTCGGGCTGCGCACAAGGGTATTGTATGAGATCCGCCAAGCCACTCGTCGCTGGGGTACTCCTCGGCATCACTGTCCTTCCCTGCTGGGCTCAGCAAATCGGCGCACGCCCGGTGGTTACCGCGACGCCCGCCCAGACTTCCGCCGCACCGGCACCTGCCGCTACCCCTGCGACGCACCAGACCCTCGATCCCGATTACGTCATCGGGCCCAGCGATACTCTCGAAGTGAACGTCTTCAACGAGCCCAAATTCTCCTCCAGCAGCTTGCCCGTACGACCGGATGGCATGATCTCGATCGCACTCATTGGCGATATTCCGGCGGCCGGCATGACCCCCACTCAGCTCGGAGCCGAAATTACGTCCCGCCTCAAAAAGCTCATTACGGACCCGAACGTCACTGTCTCGGTCCTTGGAATCAACAGCAAGAGAATCTACCTCGTGGGCGAGATTGGAAAGGTAGGCCCGCTTCCCATGACTCCAGGCATGGATCCCTTGCAGGCCATTTCCACCGCTGGGGGGCCCGGACCTTATGCCAACGTGAAGCATATCTACATTCTACGAACCGTTGCGGGCAAGCAACAGAAAATCCCCTTCAACTACAAGAAGGCCATCAAGGATGGAGACCTGCAGGGAATCATCTTGCAGGCCGGCGACACGATCGTGATCCCATGAACAGAGTTCTGCTAGGCAGTTCCCTGTCCCTACTGCTGTGTGTCTTGCGCTGCGGGGAGGCGAGAGCACAATCGATTCCCTCCGACACCGGTGCAACGCCCCCAGGAGTTGGGTTCTCGCTCCCCCGTATCGGTGGAAGCCTCACCTATGGCCTGAGCGCCTCTGAACTGTTCTCGAATGGCTTCTATAACAACACCGGGTTCGGTTACACCACAAGCCTCTCAGGCGACCTCGCGTATGTCTCCAAGAGCCAGTTTCATCCGTTCAGCGCTGTGTATAACGGTGGCATCCTGATCGCGAACTCCGGTCAACCGAATACCTTTTTTCAGACACTTTCCTTCTCGCAGGTTTTAAGTACCAAGCACTGGAACATCAATCTCGCCGACTCGGTCAGCTACTTGCCCGAAAGTCCCGTTTCTGGACTATCCGGTATTCCCGGCGTCGGCGATGTTGGCGTGGATCCCATCAGCGTTGGGCCCAATAGCGGCATCGGCGTTCTAACTGACTACGGCCCGCGTGTCAGCAATACCGCCTCTGCCACCGTAAGCCGGGTGATCACGGGTCACGTTTCCGCGCAAGCGAGCGGCGTGTACGCCATTCAGCGCTTCATCGGAGACAATTCCAATCTCGCCCTCAATAGCACGACCGAAGGCGGTTCCGCAGGGCTGACATACGCCTTCAGTGCTCGTGATTCCCTGGCTGCCAACTATAACTACTCGAACTTTTCCTATCCCGGCAGCGTGTACTCCTTCAACTCCCAGGGCGCCACGCTGCAATACTCGCGTCAATGGACGCGAAGGTTCTCTACGACGGTGTACGCCGGTCCCGAGATCATCGGGGGAGACACTTCAGCGGCCTACAATGGTAGTGCCACCGAATTAGCTGCAGGAGCAAACGCTTCATATTCCAGTCGCACGACCAGCTATACCTTGAGCTACTCACGTGGCGTAAACAACGGTTCCGGTGTTCTTCCCGGCTCTTTTTCTGACAACATCATCCTCGCTGCTCACCGGCAGTTTGGCCGCGACTGGCTTTTCTCCGGAAATGTTGGCTACTCGCGAAGCGTCAGCCTTCCAAACTTCGACCTCTACACCTTCGACGGGAATAGCGTAACCTTCAGCGGACAGGCAACCCGCGGCTTTGGCCGGTACTTCTCCGGCTACGCCAGCTATACCTTGGAGCACCAGTCCACCTCCGGCTCCGGAGCGGTCTTTGATACTCCCAACGCCTTCAGCGGCCTCTACCAGGTTGTCGGCGTCGGCGTCACCTATTCCCCCCGTAACATCCTGCTCAACAAGTAAGGAGAGGCAGATACCATGCTTGGACACCGTCCCCTGGTCCCGGAAGACTACTTCGCCATCCTCAGGCGCCGCTGGTGGATCGTGCTCCTTCCGTTACTGATCCTGCCTATTGTGAGCTATTCCTTCAGCTACACCATTCCGCCAGAATACCTCTCTCAGACGCTTGTTCTGGTGGAAGGCCAGAAGGTCTCTGAGGGGTACGTCAAGCCCGTGTTGACCGAGGATCTCGATAGCCAGCTCGCAACCCTCAAAGAACAGATCATGAGCCGGTCACGCCTGCAGCCGATCCTGGAAAATTACAACTTGTTTGGCACCATGCACATGGATATGGACGATCGGATCGAGCTGATGCGCAAGAACATTGACATCAAGCCGATTCACTCCGAAATCGGTCGTGGTCTTCCTGGCTTCTATATCTCGTTCAAGGCAAGTGATCCGCGTACGGCACAGGCTGTGTGCAGTGAAATTACATCGATGTTTACGAACCAGAACCTCGCCCTTCGCGCCCAATCTGCAGAGGGAACGACAGATTTCCTTAAAGGGCAACTTGAGGCCGCCAAGCGCAATTTGGACGAACAGGACGCAAAGCTCGCGGAGTTCCAGCAGAAATTTATGGGACGGCTCCCTGGTGAGGAAGGCTCCAACGCCAGCATGCTCACCAGCCTGAACACCCAACTGGAATCCGCCAACCAGGCACTCGCCCGCATGGAGCAGGATCGCAGTCTCGCGCAGACGCTCCTGGCGCAGGCCACTCAATCTACTCTTTCTTCAGGTCCCAGTGGCCCAGTGACCATCAACACCGCACCAAACCCCGCGCTTGATGCTGAGCAGTCAGAGCTCCAGGCTTTGCAAACGCAGGAAGCCGACCTCACCCTCCACTACACGGCGGATTATCCCGAAGTGATCGCAGTCCGTCGCAAGATCGCCGATATCCGTAAGAAGATGTCCCAACAGGCTTCCACGCCCGTCAACTCCAGAACGCCGGGCGCACCTTCCGCGATGCGCGAAAGCCCTGCCGTTCAGCAACTCCGGGCGCAACTCCACGCAGATGATCTCGGAATCCAGGAAAAGCGACAGGAGCAGGGTCAGGTCCAGTCCAATATTCGCAGCTACCAGGAGCGGCTCGAGTCCAGCCCCGCCATCGAGGCACAGTACAAACAGCTGACGCGTGACTACCAGACCGGACAGGCTTCCTACGATGACCTGCTTGCCAAGATGCAAACGGCGAAAATGTCGACGGATTTGGAAAAACGGCAAGAGGGCGAACATTTCCAGGTGATGGATGCGGCCAATCTGCCGGACGCGCCGTTCTCTCCCAAGCGGGCCGTCTTTGCTATGTCCGGTGCGGGTTTCGGCCTGGCACTCGGGCTCATCCTTTCCGGTCTGCTCGAGTACAGAGACACGACACTGCGTACCGAGCGCGACGTCTTGGCCTTTACCAATCTGCCTACGCTTGGCCTCATCCCCATCTCCGATACACCGGAGACGCGTGCCCGCAAAGGTTTGAAGCGGCTGCTCAAAATTCCCAGTTTCGGCAAGAAGAAGCAGCTTGTGGGTGCGCACGGTTAACCTATGTATAAGCAGTTCTTCCATCTCGAAAGCGAACCGTTCACGATCAACCCGGACCCGCGGTTTCTGTGCCTGATGCCGCACACGCGGGAAGCCCTCGCATGCCTGCAACATGGCATCGCTTCGCGTAAGGGTTTCATGGTGCTTACCGGTGAGGTCGGAACCGGGAAGACCACCCTCCTTCGCCACACGCTGAACGCGCTTCACCGCACCCGGATCCACAGCGCATTCATCTTCAATCCACGGCTGGACATCGTTGACTTCCTTGAATTTGTCCTCAGCGACTTCGGCCTGACCCCCGTCAGCCGCAACAAGGCCAGCATGATCCTTCAACTCAATCGATGGTTGATCGATCGCTATCGTGACGGAGAGATTTGCGTGATCGTCGTCGACGAAGCGCAAAATTGCTCCTGGGATCTCCTGGAAGAGATTCGCCTGCTCACGAATCTCGAGACCTCGTCCCAGAAGCTGGCCCAGATTGTCCTGTCCGGCCAACCGGAGCTTGAAGACAAACTTCGGCAGCCCAGCGTTCGCCAACTGCGCCAACGCATTGCCCTTTGGTGCCGAACCAAATCACTCACCTTGACGCAAACCGCGGAATACATCGCCGGGCGCCTTCGCATCGCTGGCTGCACAACAGAGATCTTCCTTCCCGACGCCATTCAACTCATTCACAAGGCCAGTCACGGCATCCCTCGCGTCATCAACTTGATCTGCGAAAACGCGCTCATCTTCGCGTATGTAGATCAGTTCCGTCAGGTGCCGGCCAGCGTCGCCTACGCGGCAATCCAGGACCTTAGCCTGGATGACAACACCTCAATGCTGTATGACGCGGCAGCGTCCCCGGCCCCTGCTCCTAAACGGGACCTTATTCTCGAACCAACACCGGTCTCCGGCCCCGCAACGCCCCAATCCAATGAACCGAAGAGGCAGGCATCATGAGTAAAATCTATGAAGCGCTCCTTCGCGCAGAGCTGGAACGCACCGTCTCCCATGAGGAAAGAACACCGGAGGCCGCCGCCACGCGGGCGATGCACAGCCTTCTCCATCCTGAGGTACCCGAGACGCTGCCCGCCGACCAGGACCCGCTCGGCCCCACGTACGTCGAGTCTTCACCCACTTCGGACGAAGCGCTCGGCCAGATGTTGGAGCCCGTCGACTTCTCCGCCATCGCTAAATTTCCATGGGCGCCCGCGGCCCCATACTTGCCGGCGCTCGAGGAACGCGGTTCCAGCATCGAGCAATTCCGGAGCCTCCGCTCTCACATTCTGGAAGCGCGCGATGCCGCTCCGTTGAAATCCGTGGTCATCAGCAGCGGACTGCCCGGAGAGGGCAAGAGCTTTGTGACGCTGAACCTCGCACTCTCGTTTTCTCGACACAAATCCAATCGCGTTCTCCTGATCGATGGCGACATGCGGCGCAGTTCCCTTCATAAGTTGCTCGGCACAAAGGGCGACCCCGGCTTGTCGGATTACCTGTCCGGAGAAAAGTCTATGCTGGAGGTGATGCAACGCTGCGAAACGGAAACCAGGCAAACTCCGCTCCATGCCGGCCTCACAGCCCTCACCTTCATTCCCGGTGGCCGCTTGGCTGACAACGCCGGCGATCTGGCCGCGCATCCCCGTTTCGCGGAATTGATCTCCACCGCGAGTTCGTGGTTCGATTGGATCTTCGTTGATTCCTCGCCAGTGAACCTGGTTGCGGACGCCGTCAGCCTTGCCCGTGCCTGTAACGGAGTCGTGCTGGTTGCCCGCGGTGGCAGCACCAAGTTCAAGACCGCACAACAGGCTCAGGCGCAGTTTAAAGCTACCCCCGTGCTCGGAGTTGTACTCAATGCGGTACCCAAGCTGCCCGTAAAAGGGGATTACTACGGCGGCTACGACACCTATAAAACGGAAGCGTAGCCGGAGTTCTGCCGCAAGATGATCCGCTTTTTGAACGTTTACTATCCCACCAGAACCGTCGTTCTGCTTCTTAGTGAAGCTACCCTTGTGAGCGGTTGCTTCCTGATTGCAACCTTCGCGCTTCTGGGCCGCCTCAATGCTTCGATCGCCCTCGACTACGACCAGGGCTACGCGAAGATCGCCGGCATCACGGTTGCGAGCCTCATCTTTTCATATTACTTCGACCTGTATGAACCGCAGATTGTCTCCGCGCCGCTGGAGATCTACTTCCGCATCCTCCTGGTTCTTGCCTTCGATTGTTTCCTGCTCTCAGGATTAATCAAGTTCTACCCGGAGATGGCCATCTCGCCTTATGTATACGCCCTGGCCTTCGTTCTGCTCACGCCCGCTCTCATTGGTTGGCGCCGCTTCTACGACTGGGTTGTGGGCCATACTTTCTTTCGAGACCGTGTCTTTATTCTCGGTTCGGGTCCCACCGCAACCTCCCTCGTGGATTGCCTTCGCACACGTCACGAACTAGGCATGGAAGTAGTCGGCTGGCGCGACGTTCAATTCCTCGACAAGCCCGGACGCAAAAAGCACTGGATCGAAGAACTCGAGCGACTCTCAACCGCAAAACCGCCCATACACCGCATCATCGTGGCCGTCGAAGACGCACGGGACGAGTTACCTGTTCAGGAACTCCTGAACCTTCGCTTCGCCGGCTTCACCGTCGAACGCTCGAATGAGCTCAACGAGCGACTCTCTGGCAAAATCCAGCTGGACGGTCTGCGCCCCAGCAATTTTCTGTACAGTGATGGCTTTCGTATCAATAGGTGGCAGCAATTCACTCGTCAGATCGTCTCGATGATCGTCGCCGGCATCGGTCTCCTCCTTTTCCTGCCCTTTTTCCCGATCGTTGCTCTGCTGATCAAGCTGACCTCCACCGGGCCCATCTTTTTTCGCCAGACTCGCGTCGGAATGGGCGGCCGGAACTTCTACGTGTACAAATTCCGCTCCATGTTTACCGACGCCGAGGCGGGCGGTGCCAAATGGGCGACAAAGAATGATCCCCGCGTCACGAAATGGGGAATGTTCATGCGGAAGACGCGTATCGACGAAATTCCACAGCTCTGGAATGTTCTTCGCGGCGATATGGGCTTTGTCGGACCCCGCCCGGAGCGACCGGAGTTCGTTCCCATGCTCTCAGAGCACCTCCCCTTCTACTACCTGCGGCACCTCATTCGCCCCGGTCTCACCGGGTGGGCGCAGGTGCGGTATGGCTATGGTGCCACCCTGGAAGAGTCGCGCGAAAAGCTGGAGTTCGATCTCTACTACATCAAACACGCGTCTCTGGGTCTGGATCTCCTGATCATGTTTGAAACGGTGAAAACCATTCTTCGCCGCCGCGGCGCCCAGTAATGACCACTTCCACATGTCACGAAGGGCAACAGCTCAAAATGGAAATCGCCAAGGGGGAGAACCCTTTGGCGATTCTGCTTGATAAGAACTAACGTGCGGCAGCTATAAGATTGCTTTGGTTCTCCTCCTGGTACCATGCGGCGGTCTGCTCCAGGCCCGCACGGAAGTTCGATGAAGGTCGATACCCTAATTCCTTCTGGGCGCGGCTGATGTCAGCCAACGAGTGTGGTATGTCGCCGGCCCGCACGGGCCCGTACTTGGGCTCAGCGTTAAACTCGAAAATGCTTGCCAGGGTAAGGTAAAGATCGTTCAGTGTATGGCTGTGTCCGGTGCCCACGTTAAAGACGCGTCCATTCGCAAATTCACGATCTGCGGTACATGCCAGCAAATTGGCCTGGACCGCATTACCAACAAACGTGAAGTCACGACTGACGCTCCCGTCGCCATGGATGGTTGGCACCTCGCCCGCCATCATCTTGTAGATGAAATGTGCGATCACGCCCGAGTACGGTGAGTCAGCAGCCTGGCGCGGCCCGAAAATGTTGAAATACCGAAGGCAGATACCTTCCATTCCGTAAACCCGGCAAAAAGCCTGGATGTAGTGTTCGCAAGCTAGCTTCTGGACGGCATAGGGCGAAAGCGGTCGAGGCGTCATCTCCTCTTGCTTGGCCTGCCCTTCCTGATCGCCATACGCTGATGAGGACGCGGCGTACACGATCCGTTTCACCCCGGCATCCCGCGCCGCCATCAGCAGGTTTAGCGTCCCGTTCACGTTCGATTCATGCGAGGTCAGTGGATCTTTCACAGACCGAGGCACCGAGGCAAGGGCCGCCTGGTGCAGAACGTAGTCGACACCTTCGCAGGCTGCCCGCATCGCATGCCGATCCTGGAGATCGGCAATTTCAAACTGAACCGAGGACAGAATGTCCTCAATGTTCTCCATCCGCCCGGTCGACAGATTGTCGATACCCTGCACCGTGTGGCCCTGCTCCAGCAGCGCGTGGGCCAGAGTCGACCCGATAAACCCGGCCATGCCTGTGATTAGATACCGTGCCATTCTTCCTCCATCTTCAAGACAGCCTGAACATTCGCGTGATTGCTCCAAGACTCGACGCCAACGGCACCGAAAGACAATGCAACTTCCGTGCGTTTTCGTGCCCTTTTCTGTCCGGAAACTACGACCCTTGCGTCAGAGTATGCCACGCTCAAGGGGGTCTGGATGGGCCTACGGAGTGCAATAATGACAGCGAGATGCCGACAGCTATCATGCAGCCCTCCTCATCCATCGTCGCCGAGCGCCTGGAGCGCCTCCACAACCGTACAGCCCGCATAGGCGTCATCGGTTTGGGTTATGTCGGCCTCCCCCTGTCCCTCCTGCTCACAGCCGCTGGATTCGAAGTTACAGGCTTCGACATCGACACACGCAAAATCGACGATCTCCAGGCCGGCCGATCCTACATCTTCCGCATACCCGCTGAAGAAATTCAGCAGGCTCGTAACGAGCGGTTCTCGGCGACAACGGACTTTTCCCAGCTCTCGGAGCAGGACGCCATCATTCTCTGCGTTCCTACTCCTCTGACCGGTCACCGCGAACCTGATCTCAGCTACATCGAAAAGACCGGCCGCTCTGTGGCCCCATGGCTGCAGGACGGCCAGCTTGTGGTGCTCGAAAGCACCACCTACCCCGGTACAACGGATGACGTTCTCATCCCTATCCTCGAATCCGGCAATCCCCTCGGCCTCAAGACGCACAAGAACGATAGTCCGGAGGAGGGCGGCTTCTTTTACGTCGCTTTCTCACCGGAACGCGAGGATCCCGGCAATACGGATGTCGCGCGCCGCGACATCCCCAAGGTGGTTGGAGGACATGACTCGGTAGCCGCGGAGCTCGCCGCGACTCTCTACGAAGCCATCTTTACCCGCGCTGTCCGGGTGTCGACTACCCGTGCAGCCGAGATGACCAAGCTCCTGGAGAACATCTATCGCTGCGTGAACATCGCGCTCGTCAACGAACTCAAGGTTCTTTCGCTCCGCATGGGGATTGATATCTGGGAGGTCATCGATGCGGCCTCGACCAAGCCCTTCGGCTTTCACGCCTTCTATCCCGGACCCGGTCTGGGAGGGCACTGCATCCCGATTGATCCCTTCTACCTGTCCTGGAAGGCAAAGGAATACGACTTCAACACGCGGTTTATCGAGCTTGCAGGCGAAGTCAACGAGGCAATGCCCGACTTCGTCGTGCAACAGGTCGGCCGAGCTCTCAACACGCAGAAAAAGTGCCTGAACGGCTCCCGCATTCTCATGCTGGGAATGTCTTACAAGAAGGACATCGACGATTTGCGCGAATCTCCCTCGCTCACCATCATCGAGCTGCTCCGCCATGAGGGCGCGGAGGTTCTCTACAACGACCCATACCATCCCACCGTGGGCCGTGGACGTCACTACAACCTCAACATGACTTCGACCCCGCTCGAGGATCTCGGCCAATACGACTGTGTCCTGATCGTCACAGATCACTCAGACTACAACTACCAGCAGATTGTGCGTGAATCTAAACTCGTCGTGGACTCACGCAACGCTACCAAGGGCATCTCGGCTCCGCATTTGGTGCGCTGCTAGACACCGAAACGCCATCAACAGAACGGGACGGCCATTGGCCGTCCCGTTCTGTTTTCCGCATCGGCCTGTGGGTCAAATCTGAATATTGTGCAAAAGTAGTCCACAAGGTAACCGGTAACGCGAGGAAGGTAACGTAAATTTGCTGCTTCCGAGCACGCAACTGCCCCGTTCGGGTGAAGTCGAACCTACTTAGCCAACCCTACACTCAGTTCATTACATATTGTTCTGACTGGGATCCATGACATTCTCAAAAACAATGCGACTTGCCCCCCTTGCTGCTGCCGCTCTTCTTTGCGCCTCCGCCGTCGCCCAGACTCGCTTCTGCATTGGTGGTGACCTGGCGCATCTTTCCGCTGCCGAGAAGACGACATGCAGCACCAAGCTTCAGGCCGTTAAGGCGGCTGCAGCAGCCTTTCATGTTCCGGACGGCTGGCACTTCGTCATGGTTTGCGGCGAAGAAGGCTGGAGAGACTACAGCGCCTTCGCCATGAACGACACGCTCCTGAATGCCTCCGCGGACACGCATTTCGAGCAGCATGAGACCTTTCTCCGCGGAGATCGCTTCGACCTCAATAACGTGCCAGCGCTGCGTCGCGCCGTTGCCCGTGAGATGGCCGGCATCGTCCTTCACAGTCATGATGAGCTGGCGATCGCAAACCAGGTAGGTCTCTGGATGGCAGAAAGCCAGCAGCGCAGCGGTCTTTAGCGCGCAATTTCCTCCGTAAGCAAGAACTCAAATAAGAAAGGCGCCCCAAGGGACGCCTTTTCAAGCTCTACGGCTGCCTCAAACCGTCTGTTTCGGTTTCCGCAAACAAACTGCGGCGCCGAAGCCTGTCAGAACCAGCGCCCAGGAGCTTGGCTCCGGAATCGGCGCGGGCACAGGCACACTTTCGAAAGGCGTTGTAGTGACTGGAACCTCACCCAAGGGAGGAACAGGCGGTATTAGTTCCGCCACCTCGGTGATCGGAGGCACAGGCAGATCCGGTGGTGGTACTGCTGGGAACTCCACGGTCAAGGGCACTGGCAGCACGGGCATGTCAGGTAATTGTGGAGGAAGATCGGCCGTTTCAACATCACCGCAGTCAATCTGAAAGCGGCGTAGCGCTTCGAGAGGACCCATTGGCCGGCGCATGGGGTGATGGACCGCTGGTTGCGGTGGACGAATCATGGCTGTCAGCCGAAACTTCGCCGCGCGTAGCCGCTTCGCCGCCCGCCTTTGTAAGATGCCCTGCTTGTACTCGGCAACCCACCGGCTGCAATCCGACGCGTACAAAACAGGAGCCACACAACTCATGGCAGAGCACAGCGCAATCGCCGTGACAACTGTCCGCATGGTTTTCCTACGCGAAGATCCTTTTGTGCGGTGCCGCTTAGGCATGCGTTCCCTCGGGTCCCAACTTCTGAAGTATAGGACAGCAGATTGCTCGAAAGTACGGCCGTCCAGCGCAGATGCTTACAACTTTAGCGTAAGTTGGCGCTAAACTGCGGACTTCAGTAATACGTATTTTAATTACTTTTGGATTCAGCTCCGGAGTTAAAAGCTGAAGGCCAGACCACCCTGCAAACCACGAGGCACCTGGGCTAAATACAGGGTTTCCCCATCTGCCCCGAGTAGCGGCTCATACCCTTGCGCGAGCAGATTGGTCGCCTCGACCACGGCCCTCACGCCTTTCAGCTGCCTGCCGGTCCACAGCCTCTGTTCCATTCGCACGCCGAGATACGCCTCGCCAGGAGCTGTGTCGAACTCGTCCACCTGGGTGAGCGAACGTCTTGCCTGCCACCGGTATCGCAAATTGACTTCCGTTCCCGTTCGCCTCATATCGGCAACCAGCGAGGCGCTAAGGGCTGGAAGCGTATGCGCTTTCACCGTGCTCGCCAGATCGGTCAGGCTCTCCGAAGCTTCGCTCTTCACCAAAGCCGTGCCAAGCTCTCCCTGCACACACATGGAGAAAACCGGGGAAAGAACTTGTGTCCAACTGATCCTTCCGCCGTTCGCCCCGGCATACCCGGGGAGCGCCAAACGGAATGTTCCCGTAGACGGGTCCGCGAGGATCGGCAAACCGGCAAATTCCTGCATGGGAGAGTTCCCTCCCCCCTCCACACCCTCGAACGGGATCGTGTCCCTGTACACGGCCACGCTCACAACCGTCTTCTCGCGAAGGTCAGTTGCCGCCAGCTCTTGATGAAGCTCCCTTTGCAACAGTGGGTGTCCTTCGGCGTCACTCAATGTCTGCGCCGGCTCGTCTGTCCGGTCAAGGTCCTCAGTTCGCTGCAGACTGCGGTCCGTGGCAAGCCGGTACTCGAGCGAGATTTCCGGCGAGGGCCGGAGTGCCACACGAATATACGGCGCTGACTCGAAACGATTGCCAAATAGGCGTTCAGCAGTGAAAAGCGTTCCAGCGTCAATGGCCACCATGTCGCCCAACGCAATCCGCTCAGAAGCGGCTGTGCGCAGAACCTCCAATCCAGGTCCTGCTCCAGTCTGCAGTTCAGGGTTTGACGAAAAGCTCACAAACACGCGCGATTCCCCGCCGAAGGCCCTCTTCCGTTCCATGCCTGCCGCAACGGCTACCGAAGCCCCAGTACCCGGCATCAAGGCATTCCCAACGCTCGCCCTCAACAACGAAATCTCACCATCCGCCCCCGCCCGGTCGACGCTCAATACCTGGTGAGTTCCCCCTTCACCAAACCCTCCATCGCCGGCTACCAAGGCAAGCTGTCCAGCAGATACCGGCCGTGTCCGATGTGCCTCGCTGGACGACACATCCTGACCAGAAGCCGATGTCTCATCGTCTACAAAACGCAGCATGGGCCGGTTCGCCGTAGATCGAAGTGTCCAACGCCAGTCATCTGCAGCCTCACCTGGCCGTCGGCCCTCGGTCGGCAACCAGGAGCCCGCCTCAAAGATGGCTGTCATCGTAAGATCGGCAACAGCTCGCGCTCCTGCCCTCAGACGCAGGTTACCCAGAACAGCGGGAACCAGAAATGCTGCGGACGCACGCAGCTCGTAATTGCCAGGAAGGCTCGCTGAGAGGAAGTAACGTCCGTGCTCGTCAGTGAAAGAGCGCGCCAGGATCGCCGCGTCCGGACCTAGCAACTCCACCACAGCGCCCATCTGTGGCACACCATGCGCGTCGCGCACAATTCCGCTGACCATACCACCGTCAGCGCTCCAGGCGCGTGGGGACGGAAGACCGGCTAGGAGTACAGCAACTGCAAGCGTCGATACAACATGCTTCACGCGCTACTCACCCTCGCGCCTGCTTCTCCCAAGGTTCAGATCCACCAAATTGAGGAGAAGGCTGCCATGGCGTTTGCTGTCCCGCAATGACGAACCACGTTGATCGAACCGCTATACCGATGTCCCTCTACTGCTCCACGATGAACGGCGCACTCTCCGCGATGGAGTGTTTGGACACCCCGTCATTCACCTTGATCACAACCTGATACCGTCCCGGCTCCAGGCTGGCCAGCGGCATCGTCTTTTCCAGCGTGAGCTGGTCGGCGTTCGGATTCAGCTTGCCGGCCTCTTCCTGCGCATCAAGAACCTGCTTGTTGGTCGCCGTTTCCAGAATCTGATACTCAATCGTTGCGTCGTTGCGCTTGTTGTCCCCGATGCCCAGGTTGTACACCTGCATCCAAAAATTCAGGTTCTGCGCCCGATGGAACACGACCGGAGTGGTGATGGTCGCCGGCACCCGGGGTACGACCTTGGTATTGCCGATAACGAAATTTCCCGTACCAACGTCCTTCGACGGCACTCTCTCCATATGATCCGCCAAAATGAGAGACGAATGGCCGAGCTGATCGTCATCAAACTTGGGAACGTCGACACTCCGCTTCCATGTACCCACATGATCCGGTCTATTTACATCTTTGATCGCAATCTCTACCTTGTACCGGCCCGGCGCCAACGCCAACGCCTTCCAATACACCGAATTCTTAGCCTTCTCATGATCCAGCAGATCCGTCGGTGAGTCCACCTTCACCGTCTCCTCAAAGGTCTGGACAACGTGATGGTTGATGTTACTGACCCGGCCCAGGATATTGACGACTCCGGAAGAGTCCCCATCCTTGCTCTTGTAGGTCATATCGCCGTTTTGGATCTGTAGCGTCAAGGGCACCAGCACGGTATCGTTGGTCAGCTTTACATAATCCGTGCGCACGTCGAACAGGAACGGCGGTCCCGTAAGCACCTTGCCGGACGTCAGAAACTCGTCCAGGTCAGCAAACTTTACCGGCGGGGGCGCCATCAGCTTCGCAAATGTATCCAGCCGGTCAAACTGCTTGCTGTTCTGCGACGCCGACATCGGCCCCGGACCCAATTGCTCCAGCCCACCCGTGAACCGGTCGGCCTGCTTGGCCATGCCCATCTGCTCATACATCGTCTGGCCCGCACCCGGCGTGTGCTTCAGCGCGTCCTTCTCAGACCGGTCGATCGTCGCATGGTAGTCCCCGCACATGCAGGTATCTACAAATTCAATGTCGATGTTGTCGCCCACCCCGGCCAGGTACCGATAATGCCAAATTTCAAAAGGAAACGTCGACGTGTTGCCGCCGCCCTCTTCCATGGGCCGCTCATAGGACCCACCCGAGGGGTGGGAGTCGGTGCTGTCCGGCTTACCGAACGCAATATAGATATGCCCGCGGTCCGTCATCCAGCCCGGCTTGCCTGCCGCAAAGTGCTCATTGGCATAGGCTATGCGGGCATAATGCTCGTCGCGAAATTCATTCTCCGGGCTATCCGGATTCGGATTGCGACGCTGCCAGAACATCTCAATAAACTGTTCCCGCTCTTCTTCGTTCGACAGATTTTTGAACGCCCGCGCTTCTTCGTCCGTAATAATCCAGCGGACATCCTCATTGAGCCACTTCTTGTCTTCCGGGCTCAACTCGTTACGAACCGATTTACGCCGCTGCGCCTCTTCGTGATCGCTCAACCGCCGCTTCAGCGGATCAGGACGCTCCTCCACCGGCGAGCCCTTCGTCACTGTGCCGTTATCGGGCACCTGCGGGTCTTGCGCCCAAACGCGCGAGGCCGGAATCGCCAGGCCGAAAACAGCTACTGTGGAAGCGAAAAGGAAACGAAGGCGCATGGTGGCCGAACTCCTCGGAGGGGGAACGCCCCCAGTATACGGTCTGGAGGGGTTCTTCTCAACCTTTAGACTCCCGCTTCGATCCTTCGTTGCTATCCTGTCTCTGAGCTCTTCGTCCTTTTCCGTAAACGTGGGAACCAGCCCCGTTGGCCCTGCGTACCACGCTCAGCACCATCCCCCGCTGGAAAACCCAGCCCGAGTCTTATGAACAAGAAAAAGACCGTCCTTCTCATCGTGGCCATCCTGCTCGTCGCCGGCGTGGTCGTTGGCACCGTCGTGCATAGCCGTGGCAACGTCACCCCCGTGACCACCGACAAGGTCGCCGCCCAGGACCTCACCGCCACCGTCAGCGGCACCGGCCAGATCAAGCCCAAAACCTACGTCAACGTAGGCTCCACCGCCTTCGGCCGCATTACGCACCTCTACGCCAAAGAGGGCGATCACGTGAAAAGGGGTCAGGTTCTCGCAACCGTCGAGAATGTTCAACCCGAAGCCACCGTCGCCGCGCAGCAGGCCACCATCGCCTCCAGCCGCACCGATGTCAGCTCCTACATCGCCGCCGAAAATACCGCCGCCGCCAATGTCGACGCCGGTAAAGCCGACCTCGAACAGAAGCAGCTCGACTTCGGCCGCGCCCAGCAGCTCTTTAACGGCAAGCTCATCGCCAAGCAGGACTTCGACAGCAAAAAAGCTGCCTACGATATGTCCGTGGCCACCCTGGCGCAGCGCCAGGCCGCTCTCGCGCAGGCGCAGGCCCAGACCCAGTCCGCCCGCGCCCACGTCAACCAGGCTGTCGCAACCCAGCGCTCCAACTTCGACACCCTCGACAAAACCGTCAGCCGCGCACCCTACGACGCGCTGGTAACCAACGTCCCCGTCCGGGAGGGCGAAACCGTAGTCGTCGGCATCCAGAACGCCGAGGGCTCCACCCTCATGACCCTCGCCGATATGAGCGTCATCACTGCCGAGGTCAAAGTCGACGAAACCGACATCGTCAACCTCC
>CAXUDN010000061.1:0-21213 GCA_964249715.1 uncultured Acidobacteriaceae bacterium | reverse complement strand
GAGGCCGGGTTGCGATGGTGTCCTCGGCGGGTCATCGACGAGCTGATGTGGACCTCGTCGATCCAAACTTTGAGCACACGTCATATAACGAGTACATTGCCTACGGGCGTTCTAAAACAGCGACCATCCTGTTCGCTGTAGAGTTTGATCGGCGCTTTAAGTCCAAAGGTGTGCGTGCCACCTCCCTCCATCCTGGGGCCATCCAGACGGATACAGTGCAGAAGCTGATCGACGGCCTTGGTCCTGGCAGGGATGCAGCCGTAGCTGCCTATAAGTGGAAGACAGTGGCGCAAGGTGCCGCGACTACCGTGTGGGCCGGGATCGTCGCACCGGCGGACGAGGTCGCGGCCAAGTATTGCGAAGACTGCCACGTCGCAGAAGTTATAGATGATCCTGTGTCGCAAACCGGAGTTCGTTCATATGCTCTCGACGCGGCTCACGCTCGGGCGCTCTGGACAAAGGGCGAAGAGATGGCAAGCGAACAATTCTCCGAATAGATCACCGCTCAATGCGATCAAGACTGGTAATCAGACGTGCCAGTAGGGCGACCAGTCGAGCGGATTCGTCGTCCGTAAACCCATTCAAGCTTCTCTGTTTCCTAACATCACAACGCTGAATGTGGTGGACTGGACCTTCGTCCTCAGATGCGCCGCGCACAACCTGCTGCGCCTGCCACGGCTGCTCGCTCACCAACTCCGGCAAGACCCTCAGCCGCAGTTCGCCTGAAACAGGGGGAGTGTTGCAAGATCGTGCCATAAGCGCGATTCGCCGGCTGACTCGGAGGAAGCGAAGGGGCTTGGGGCGTCGAAGCCAAGGAACAACAGGTAAACACCCCAGCGATCAGAGCTATTTCAACAAGCTCCTAGGCGCCGCGGCTTGACGTGGAGACGAGCGAAACGTAATGTTTCGTCATCACTCCTGGCCTGGTTTCGAAACTTTCTGTATGTTTTGGACCAGGTTAAACCTTCCGCCTTCACCTGAGTTGTATCTAAGGACCCTACATGAAGAACCTGGTGTTTCCTTCCGCTGCGTTCAAGCTAGCGTTTCTGTCCCTGTGTATCGCACCCGTAATGGCGCAAACCACACCCACGCCGTCTCCCGGTTGCGTGAACCCGGTCTGCAAACCCAAAGAGCCGTGCCCGCAGTACATCTGCCCCATCATTCACAGTCAGATCACCAGTATCCTGACTGACGGACGCTTCCACCTCACGTTTTAAGGGGTGAACACACGAAGGGCTCATGCGTGCTGCGCATGGGCCCTTTGTGTTTGATGGAGCTTCGCATTTTGTAAGAATGATCTGGTGAGTTCAGGTACCCCGGCGACCATCGGCATCGATTTCGGCACGACAAATAGCTCCATCGGCCTGGCGCAGGATGGCGTGGTGCGGATGGTGCAGTTCCCTTCCCTGGCGGGTTTGAGTGCGGCGTCGCGGTCGTTGCTGTATTTGCAGCGCGGGATGCAGGCGCGCGGGAAACCCGTGGCAGCGTGGACGGGAGCCACGGGCATTGAGCACTATCTTGCGACGGATACCTTCGATGATGCGGTGCAGGGACGGTTGATTCAGTCGCTGAAGAGTTATCTCTCTTCGCGTAACCTGACGGGCACCGAGATCTTTGGGCGGCAGTACCAGTTTGAGGAACTGGTGGCGCGGATTTTGCGCGATCTGCGGCTGCGGGCGAGTGAGGAGCTTGGGTTCGCGGTGACGCGGGCGCTTTCCGGGCGGCCAGTGATGTTTGTGGGCGCGGACTCTGAGGCGGACAACGAGTTTGCGGTGGGACGGCTGCGGGAAGCTTATCTGCAGGCTGGCTTTACAGACGTGACGTTTGCGATGGAGCCTGTGGCGGCGGCGTTTGCGTACCAAGCCGGGATGGATCGTGATGAGTTGTTGCTGATTGGCGATTTTGGCGGGGGGACCACGGATTTCTCGTTGCTGCGAGTCGGGCCTTCCGCGCGCGCGAAGGGTGGACCGCAGGTGCTCGGGACGACGGGTGTGGGGATTGCGGGCGATGCGTTCGATGCACGGATTGTGCGGCGGCTGATCTCGCCGGCGCTGGGTTCGGAGAGTGAGGCACGGTCGCTGGGCAAGCTGTTGCCTGCGCTGCCGGCGTGGATCTATGCAAACCTGGAGCGCTGGCATACCTTGAGCTTTCTGCGCACGCGGGAGGTGCATGCGATGATGCGCGCTGCGGAGAAGAATGCGCTGGAGCCGGAGAAGATCGGGGCATTGCGGGCAGTGGTCGAGCATGATCTGGGCTATCGATTGCACCAGGCGGTGCAGCGGCTGAAGGTGGAGCTTTCTGCGAAGGAAGAGGCGGAGTTTGCCCTGGATACCGAGGCGCTGCATTTGCGAACGGCTGTGAGTCGTGCGGACTTTGAGGGGTGGATCGAGACGGAATTGACGCGGATGGAGGCGGGGCTGGAGGAGTTGTTACGGGTAACTGGGACTGCGCCGGGGCAGGTGGATCGCGTGTTTCTTACGGGCGGCACGTCGCTTGTGCCTGCGGTGCGGCGCGTCTTCACCGAGCGGTTCGGCGAGGAGCGCGTGCAGGCGGGTGAGGCGTTTACGTCGGTGGCGTATGGGCTGGCGCTGATGGCCGAGCGTGAGGATGAAGCAGTGCGCTAGGCGCCGCTGCCTTCGCGGATGTCGATGTGTTCTTCGGAGTAGGGGCGCTTGAGGAAGATGGTCCAGAGATAGTTGACGGAGTAGCGCCAGGCCATCGTGAAGATGCCTTCTTTTTTGAGGCGACGGGCGGAGGAGAACATCTTCAGGTCGAAGGTGAAGTGGACGCGGCCGACTTCGGGGAGGCGACGGGCGAGGTCGGTGTCTTCGCCGTAGAAGGTGATGGCGAGATTGAAGCCGCCGATACGCTCTAACGCCTCGCGTGTGACGACGAAGTTGCCGCCCTGCACCATGGAGCCGACGCGTAGAACGTAGCGATTGAGGATGTAGGTGAGCCAGGCAGTGGTGTAGAAGACGCGCACGAGCATGCTCTCGCGCGGGGTGAGGTCGTAGTAGACCAGCGGACCGGAGAGGGCGGCGAGCTCGTCGTCTCCGGCGAAGGCGGTGAGCACCTGAGCGACCCAGCCCTGCGGCAGACGGGAGTCGGCGTCGACGTTGGCGATGAGCCGACCGGAGCTGGCGAGGAAGCCGGCCTGACGGGCGTGCGGCAGGCCTTTGCGGGGTTCATCCACGACACGGACGCCGGGATAGCCAAGGGCGACTTGGCGTGTGTTGTCGGTGCTGGCGTTATTGACGACGATGATTTCGATGCCGTCGCGTCCGGCAGTTTCGTCCAGGATGGATTGGAGGCAATCGGGGAGGTATCGCTCTTCGTTGTAAGCGGGGACGACGAAGCTAAGCGTCATATCCGCAAAGGCTACAGGGCTTAGATTGCTGCAGCTTTAATAAGCGCCGGCAGTACCCGGGTTTGTTACTGCCTCCTTTAGCAAGGCGGTTTTCGTGCATAGATAGGCGATTGACGACGCAGGCCTGATTTCCGTTGACCGCGCCGATCTTCGCAAGAACAATAGCGTCCGGTCCCCGATTTCATTTCCCTTGCTACGGAGCGCTCGGATGAATACTCAGGCTGCAATTGACGCTGCACGTGTTGTTCAATTTATTGCGAACAACTGGAAAGCCAGTGATGACCGCACGGACATGAATGGCAAGGCTGTGCTCGATCCGGACGGCAAGCCTGTGATCGCAGGCAAGAGTTACAAGGTGAGCAAGACAATTTACGCCAACGATATCGCCACGGACATCAAGGGCGATCGGCCAGCGGTTGAGGGCATGAAGACAATGGGCATCGTGGCGGTGAATGAGGCGGATCCCGGGGACATCTTTGTGGCGATCCGCGGAACGTTGACGGTGTGGGAGTGGATGCAGGACTGCCGCTTTCTGCTGCGCCCCTTCTCGAAGGTGGATGGGGCCGGGCTAACCGAGGACGGCTTTACTTCGATGTACGATTCATTTTCGTTTACACCTGGGCCGTTTCTGGGGACGAACAACCAAAAGACTTTCATGGATGCGCTGATTGCAGAGATACCGACTCTTCCGGCCCAACCTGGCGACACCGCTCCCAGGTTCTCGCCGACTACCCACGTTACTGTAACGGGCCATTCTCTTGGCGCCGGGATTGCGACGCTGCTGGCGCTGGATCTGGCGGCTCACTCCCTGGTTCCGAACACGTGCATCACGCTGGCCAGCCCGCGGGTGGGTGATCTTAGCTTTTCGCATGTGTTCAACCATGTGGTGCCGAATGCGTATCGCGTGGTGAACCGGCTGGATGTTGTGCCGAATGTGCCGCCGGCGCTGATGTACTGGCATGTGGGCGACGAGACGGAGTTGGTGCCTTCGCCGCAGTCTCTGTTGAAGTTCGATATTGGTTGCGAGCACCATCTAACGACGTATCTGCACCTGCTGGCGACAGGCAATGGCACGGTGAGCCAGTTCCCACTGCAGGCGAATTGCATGGCGGGTGCGCCGACGATGCCGGGGATGCCGAATCCTAGCGCCAGCTGATCGGTCCTGATGACGCGGATGCCATTGTGAAGTGCGGCGCTTCCCGATAGTCTCGGCAGCATGAGACAAGGTGCAGACTTCCGGCTTACACCGTTTCGTGGGCGCGGCGCCAGGCTTGTTGCTTCGGGCGCATCGCTGGCGCTTTGCGGATCGCTGGTTGTGAACACGGCGGGAGCACAGACGGCCTCTGGCACTGCCGAGAAGCAGGCTCAGGTTGCTCCCCTGCCTGCGGTTGCGCCTGTGACGGCGCAGCATGACATGGTGGTGAGCATTCATCACGATGCGACCGATGCCGGGTTGGAGATCCTGCGTGCGGGGGGCAATGCGGTGGATGCCGCTGTGGCCGTGGGCTTTGCGCTGGCGGTAGTGCTGCCGGCGGCGGGCAACATCGGCGGTGGGGGCTTTATGCTGATCCGGCCGGACAGCGTGCGTGGGATGGGCCAATCGCGCGATGGGGGGCTGCCGCATTTTCTGGATTTTCGCGAGAAGGCGCCGGCAGCGGCGACGCGCGATATGTATCTGGATGCGGGCGGCAATGTGATACCGAAGATGAGCACCGTGGGCGCGAAGGCTTCCGGTGTTCCCGGCACGGTGGCAGGGCTGGTGTATGCGGAGCAGCACTTCGGCAAGCTGAACCTTACGCGGGTCATGGGACCGGCGATCCGGCTGGCTTCGGATGGCTATGTCTTGAGCGCGGAGGAGGCGGCAAGTATGCAATCGTCGCGCCTGGGAACCACGCCTGTGTCGCATCGCATCTTTCAGCGCGATGGGAATTTCTATAAGGCTGGCGAGCTCTTCAAGCAGCCGGAACTGGCCCGCACGCTGGAGCACATTGCGGCCAATCCGGATGACTTCTACCACGGCGTGATGGCGCAGCAGATGGATGCGTTTGAGAAGAGCGTTGGCGGGCTGATTACGGCGGCGGATCTGGCGGCGTACCAGGTGAAGGATCGCGAGCCGCTGATTGGTCACTATCGCGGGCTGGAGGTGATTACGTCGCCGCCACCGAGTTCCGGCGGGATTGCGCTGCTGGAGACGCTGAACATGCTGAGTGGATACGATCTGCACGCGGTGGGCGCGGATCGGTCACCGGCGCAGATTCACCTGATCGCCGAAGCATTTCGGCGGGCCTATATGGATCGGGCGCAGTACCTCGGAGATCCCGATTACACGGAGATCCCGATCACGCAGATGGCCGCGCAGAACTATGCCGATGGGTGGCGTAAGACGATCGATCCGGTGAAGCCCACGCCGTCGAAGGATCTTGTGCGGCCGGCGGGTTTCCTGCCGGCGCCACCGGAGGCGGTGGCAAGGCCTGCGGAATCGCACCAGACGACGCATTTCTCAGTGGTTGATTCGGATGGCAATGCCGTTGCGATGACGTACACGTTGAACTTCGGTTTTGGCTCGGGTGTGACGGTAGAGCCGCTGGGCTTTCTGCTCAATGACGAGATGGACGACTTCGCCAGCAAGATGGGTGTGCCGAATGGGTTTGGGTTGATCCAGGGGCCGGCGAATGCGATTGCGCCGGGGCATCGTCCGCTGAGTTCGATGACGCCGACGATCGTGGCGGAGCCGTCAATATGCCCGCGAATGCCGCAGCCTAAGTCGAATGGCAAGCCGATCCCGATGGGCCATGGGCCTGTGTGCCGCATTGGGCAGCTGCGCTATGTGCTTGGATCGCCGGGTGGGGCGACGATCATCACGACGGTGGCGAACGACCTGATCAGCGTTGTGGATAACGGACTGAATATCCAGGCAGCAGCGAATGCGCCGCGCTTTCACCATCAGTACCTGCCGGATGTCCTTGAGTTTGAGGCGCGGTTTCCGCAGGCTACCGTGGATGCCATGCAGGCCATGGGTTACCCGGTGAGGCATGCGGGAGCGCGCGATGAAAACGCGCCTATGACGTGGGGTGATAGTGAGCTGATCGCGCGCGATCCCAAGACCGGGGTGCTTTCCGGTGGGCAGGACAAGCGGCATACCTTCGGAAAAGCGGCGGGTGACTAGCGAAGCCGCCGACGGGTCCTTGCATCCAATGCTTCGCCACGGCAGTTCGCCGCCGGGAGCGAGGATACCGATGTCACAACCACCCCTGCCCTATCTCGTTTACAGTCCAAACCTGGAACGGCCTGCGCCGGATGAAGCGGTCACTTTCGATGAGCTTTCCCGCACGATGCAGCACATCACACGCACCATGGCGAGCCGTTACCGGCACGCGTACCGCCCGGTTCATGCGAAATCGCATGGGGTGCTGGTTGGCACGCTGGAGGTGCTGCCCGGTCTGCCCGAACCGCTTGCGCAGGGTTTGTTTGCGGAGGGAGGCAGTCACCCGGTCATCCTTCGGTTCTCCACCAATCCGGGCGACATGCTGGCGGATAACGTTTCCAGTCCGCGCGGCTTAGCCGTGAAGGTTCTGGACGTGGAAGGCGAGAAAGTAGCCAGTCACGAAGGGAAGACGACGCAGGACTTCGTCTGCATCAACGCGAGTACTTTTGGGGCGCCCGATCCGAAGGACTTCCTCGAGCAGCTTAAGATCTTCGACAAGAACCTGGAGACGCCGGAAGGCGTGAAGCATGCAGTCTCGGTTGCGGCGCGCGCGACCAACGCTGTGTTGAAGGCGGTGCACCTGCCTTCGGCAACGCTGGAAGGGATTGGGGCTCCGGCGACGCATATCCTTGGCGAAAGCTTTTCGACAGTGGCGCCGTTACGTTATGGCAGGTATGTCGCGAAGGTGGGGTTCGCGCCGGGGTCGGAGAATCTGAAGGGCCTTACCGGTAAGTCAATCGATCTGGATGTGGATTACAACGCGCTGGAGGAACTGATTAAGAAGTTTTTCCGGCACGAGACTGCTGTGTGGGATGTCAAGGTGCAGCTTGCACTGGCGCCCGAGGATCCCACCGCCGACGAGAAGGAGAAGGACTTTCCCATTGAGCTGGCGAACAAGGAATGGCCCGAAGACAGGAGCCCGTGGCAAACGGTTGCAAAGCTAACGGTGACGCCGCAGGACAGCTACTCCGACGAGCGGCAGATCTTTGTGGATGAGCGGTTGTCGTTTAGTCCGTGGCACGCGTTGGAAGCGCATCGGCCGCTGGGCGGCGTGATGCGGTCGCGGCTGAAAGCTTACGAAGAAGCGATCAAATATCGCGTCCAGCGTAACGAACGCGAGCGGGCGGAACCAGCGAGCGTTGCTGAAGTGCCCGCATAACCGGGCTGGCTGCGCAAAAGGGGCGGCGACTGTACGCCGCCCCCTTGTACCTAGTAGCTCGGCAGCGTGGGAAGAGAATTCGTCAGCCACGGCGCCCACTGCACGTTGGGACCAGAGACCATCGAGCAGCTTCCGGCGATGGTTGGACCGTTGGGGCAGCTCCAGAAGTTCTCCGGTGCAACCACCCTGGAGCCTGCGCCGTAGTTCGCAACGCCGATGCCAGTACCTTCGAGGGAGTTGAACTCAACCACTGCGGGTACGGCAGCGGAAGGTATCGGGATGGCGGGGGCGTGAACGGCGACGTCGATACTCTCGTTCTGGATAGAGTTTCCGACCACCATGTTGCCGGAGATCGGCATGAGCGAGTAGATGTTGATGCCGGTGGGACCGGGCGTGTACGCGTCTTCCGTGTCCGCCGCGTTGTCGATGAGCGTGTTGCCAATCAGCATGTTGTCGTTGAGGATCTGGTTGGGTGCATGGGCGTGCATGGCGATGCCGGGCAGGCCATTTTCGGTAAGGTAGTTGGCGACGACGACGTTGCCGTAGGACATGGTGCCGGGCGAGGAAGCGAAGATGCCTACACCGGAGCCGCCGCCGTTGGCGTTGCCGTTGGCGCGCGCCCGGTTGGCGTAGACGGTGTTGTGGTACACGCCGTAGGCCGCGGGGATCGTCGTACCGGTGGGAACGACGGGCGGTACATAAGCCGGATGCGAGGCCAGGGTGATGCCGCAGGCGTAGGGGTTGTCATGCACGGTGTTGAAGCTGAAAGCGTTGTCGTGGGTGGGCCCGGTGTCGTCGGAGTTGAGAATGCCGCCGGAGTTGCCGGTGATGGTGTTGTTCGTCACAACAGAGTGGTCCACTCCCATCAGGTGGATGCCCTCGCCGCAGTCGCTCTGTTCGTTGGTTTCAAAAGACTCAAGCCCAGGGCAGGCGCCTGCGCTGAGCGACCGGTTGTTGTTCATGACGGTATTGTTGGACACGGAGGCCATGGAGGTATTCAAGAGCAGAATGCCCTCAAACATCGCATTGCGGACGGTGAATCCGGAGATGTTGACATTCGCCAGGCCGGGGGCGATCAGGCCGTTCACAAAGAAGCCACGAGACTTGCCCGTTGCGTCAAGAATGGCATTGTCTGTGGTGAGGGACAGCGGTTTGGTGATGGTGATGGATTCGTAATACGTGCCGGGGCCGACCTTGATGACGTCGCCCGAAGACGCTGCCGCGACCGCGGCAGAGATGGTTGTGTAGCAGGATGGCCCCCCACTGCTGCTGACGCACAGCGTGGCTGCGGCAGCGGGAAGGGTCAGGCAAAAGGCAAGTGAGGTGAACAGAGGGGCGTTGGTGCGGAAGGTCATGGTGGTTGTCTCCGAGGGTTATGCAACGCGCAAGAGACGGATGGGCAGAGGAAGACCTTCGCTCGCGGAAGCGCGAAGGAACCCTCAAGAAAACAGGGTCTTGATCGGGATCATCTTTCGCACGATTACTGCTCTACTCCCCTTGTCGAGAGGCGCACGTGAAGTGAAAGCCGAGGGAGCCATTACCTTTCTCGCGCCGTGCAGAAGAAACGGTCGGTAGAAGGCAGTCATGAGCGCCCATGCCCTTGTAACCCAGCGGGGTGCCGAAACCAAGTGAATAAATGGATCTGTCGGCGACCTCCGACATCTTTTAATGCCGGGTGTTGGCTGCTCCGGCTGCATCTACAGGCAGATCACCCGCGCCGAGCCGGCGGTGAAAGAAGTCGAAGGCTTCACCATAGAGCTGGTACGCGAGTTCGGGGTCGTAGCGTGGGCCTTCATCGCGCAGAAAGGCATGGGCGCCGTTGACCTCGTGCCAGGAGAACCGGACGCCGGCTTCGTTGAGGCGCGCGAGCACCTTCATGCGGCCTTCCGTCGGAATGTGCGGGTCCTGACGGCCCCAGATCATCAGGAGTTCGCCCTTGATTTCGCCCGCGCGCTGAAGTGAATCGTCGCTTTGCCCTTTGCCGAGCGACGACTTGTGGAGGTCGGTGGCGTAGAAGCACACCGTGCCGCGTACGTCGGGCTGTAGTGCGGCGCGATAGGCGAGATGGCCGCCGATGCAGATGCCCATGGCGCCGAGGACACCGGTGCAGTCCTCGCGCTTCTTGAGGTCGTCGAGGACGGCGCGGGCGTCAGCGTCATAGGCGGCGACTTCCTTGGCGTATTTCAGTTCATTGCCGCGGTCGGAACCCGTCTGGTCGTACGGCAGCACGGTGCCGGCGGTTTCGTACTCGTGGTAGATCTCCGGGACGGCGACCACGTAGCCATGACCGGCCAGCATCGCCGCGGTGCGCCGGATCGGTCCGGTGACCTGGAAAATCTCTGTGTAGAAAACCACGCCCGGGTACCGGCCCGGCGCGGCGGGGCGGGTGATGTGGGTGCGCATGGGCCCGGTCGGGGTCGTCAGCTCAACCGCTTCTTCGACGACGATCATGGAGTTGCTCCTTTAGCCCGAGAACCGGCCTGACGATTGTACTTCCGCTCTACAGGATCCTGACTCCCGGGGCTGACCGGATGCGTCTAACAACATAGGCTGCTCTGCGAGGAGGCCGTCCATGAAATGTTTGAAAACGAGTGCTGACGTAAAAGCTCTACGGACATTCTTGCGTTGCGTTTTCGCTCCTGGACTGCTTGCTTTTGGCCTGAGCGTTTCTGCGCTGGCACAACATGGCGGTGGAGGCGGGGGACATGCCTCCGGCGGCGGACACGAGGGCGGGTTTTCTGGTGGTGGCGGCGTCCACAGTGGGTTTTCCAGCGGCGCGTCGTCGTTCCGCGGGGGCGCTGGGGTGAGTAGTGCCGGCGTGCGTGGGAGCAGGTCCTTTGCCGCGCACCCAGGTTACGGGGGTACCGGGCAATTTCGTTCGTCCGGTGCGAACGCCTATGGCGCACGGGGCTTTACTCGCGGAGCGTCCGCTGCGCGACCAGCGTTTTACAACCGGGGAGGCCTGGGTTCTTCGCTGAATCGGGGAGGGGCGAACGGGTATCGTTTCCGTGGCCGGGGCCAGCGGTTTGGCTACGGGTATGGCTATCCGGGCCTCTATAGCTCGAATCTCTTCTACAACCCCTTCTTCTTCGACCCGTTCTTCGGCTTCGGCGATCCCTTCTATGACGACGGCGATACGTTCTGGGATACCGGCAGCGTAAACGGCCCGGATGCGAGCTTAGGCTACGGAAGCGGTGCTCCGAATGACGGCGGCGCGATGGCGCAGGCCGATCCGTCCGGCGCCTATGCTGCACAGCCATACAGCGGACAGTCCTATCCGGCGTATGGGCCGGAGAACGAACCAGGCCCATGGGCTCCCGCGGGCGACGGATCACAGGGTACGGCCCCCTTACGGCCAGAAAATCCAGTGACGATTGTCTTCAAGGACGGACGGCCAGCCGAGCATATTCGCAACTATGCTCTGACCCGTTCGGCACTGCTGGTGACAGACGCACGTATGCGTGAGATTCCGCTGGATGAAATCGATCTAGCGATGACGCAGCGGGTCAATCACGCGGCTGGTATCGACTTCAAGCTTCCGCAAAGCTACTAGGGGATTCCCGGGCGTCTTCGGCTGAGTGTTCGCCGCACGACCCGGCCCCTGCGCGCATCCCCCCCGCAGCCCTGATAATGGGACACGATGAGTCTGCTCGATCTGTTCCGTAAAAAAGGCACTGTCCCCTCCACCGGCGCCCCTGCATCTGTTCCCCTTCCTGCGCCCCCGCTTCCCGGGGCAATCCCGGTCTCTTCGCCCTCGGTCGCCGAGGCCGCTACCGACACAACCGCCGTGGGCACCCTGGCCGCCGCTGCCCAGGGAGAGCAAACGACAGAAGAGCCGGGCGTTCGTGTTTATGACGAGTTTGGCCGCGAGGTCCTGATTCCCGTCAGCCAATGGCGGCGCGAGTTGCTGCCTCAAGCGCTGCAACAGGCGAACAACAACCCGGATGCGCTTTCTGCGGTTCTGCTGGACGCGCTGCAGGCAGGAGCAACGGACGACCTGCTGCCCTCTGCAGCGCAGTTGCAAACCATTGATCCCTCGCCGGAACGGGGCGCAGCCGTCCATGGGCTGGTGCTGCTGGCCAACGGCAAGCTTGCCGAAGCGGAGGACGTTTTCGTCACCTATCTCGGGCAGGTTGGCCCGTCGGCGCCGATCCTTACACACCTCGCTCGTGCGCAGGCCGGGCTGGGCCGCATGGACGAAGCCGACGCGACGCTTTGGCGGGCGCTCGAAGCCAACCCCAACGACGATGGCGCCGTAGGGCTGTATGCCGCGCGGGGTCGTGAGCGGGAAGGCGATTTTGGATGGCAGGCTGCCCTGGAGCGCGCCGCGACGCTGCCCAACGCCTGGCTGCCGCTGATGTTTCTGGGCCGCAGTGCGCTGGACGCACGCAACCGGTCGCTGGCCGTGGCACTTTATAAGCAGGCCATCGAGCGCGCCGGGCAACCGTCGCCTGCCCTGCTGCTGCAGGGCGTGAGCGGGGACCTGGGGCAGTTTGGGCTGGTGGAGGACCTGCTGCGACTGGTTCGCCCGAACTTCAACGCGGAACTGCACGGGCTCGCGGTCGGCAGCAATTTGCTGCGCGCCACGCTGGACAGCGGTCAATCTCCCGAGGCACTCGCGCTTGTTCGGGATCTTGCGAAGCTGAACCGCCCTGATTTCGCGGAGCCCTTACGCGCCTGGGAGGTGGAGATCCGGCGGCGCGATCTGATGGCGCAGGCCACGCAGAACCCGCCGGCGCCGCAGCTTTTGCGCATTGACGGACCCGTCTGGCTGCCGCCCAGCACGCCGGGCCGTGAGCTGTACGGCACCGCAGGCGCGCGGCGTGGGGCCGTGTTATTTCTGGGCTCATCGGTGACACTGCCCGAGCAGGTTCCGCAGGAGGCTGCCGGGCTGCCCGACACCGCCGGTCGTCTGAGCCGAGCCCTGCCGTTATTCCTGGCGGAAAACGCATTCACCCTGCTCACCCTGGACACCCTGACCCTTGTGCCCTGGGCTGAGATTGCAGGGTTTGCCATGCTGAGCCAGCCCTGGCCGGACGAGGCCGCGGCCGCTTACGCGCGCGACGCCGGTGCCGGGGCGTCGGTCACCACGCACATCCAGGCGACACCTGAAGGGGGTACGTTGACCTTGCGGTTGATTCCCGCTGCCGCTGCAACGGCACAGCCGGAGGAACAAGCTACGCCTGACGGTGCGCCGGCCGAAGTGGAAGCCAGCCTGGCTGACCGCCCAGCTATTCCGGCGATGGACAACGACGCACTGGCGTCCGAGCCCACGCAGGGGGATGCCGCAACCTCGCCCGTTACAGCGGAAGTCACCAGCATCAGCATCCCGTTCACCTGGCCGGAGCTGCACGTCGCGGCGCAGTCGGTCTGGCCACAGCTCGCCATTCACCTTGTGACGCAATTCGGCGACACGCCGGAGCCGCCTCGGCAGGGCCGCTACACGCCGCCCCGGAATACTGACCTGAACACGTATCTGCGGCTTCTGGAGCAGCTTCTGGCGATCAACTGCGCCGCGGGCAGCCGCAACGGCGCGTTGCTGATCAGCGGGGAACGCGACACGTTGCGTGCGCTGATCGATCTGGCCGTGCGCTACCCCAACAGCCTGCCCATCCGGCTCATGCTGGGCGAAACGCTGCTGCGTCTCCGCGGGCTGCATCCGCAGGTGCTCGGCGAGTTCGTCCAGCCGCTCCGCATGCTGGACGAGCGGCACCCCTTCCCCGAGGCGGAGGCGGCCAGGCTCTTGCAGGCACAACAGGCAGCCGCTCTCAACCCGCAACCCGCCTCGCAGCCGACGGCGTAGAACCTGCAACTGCAAACGCGCTGCTCACAGGAGACGCCGTGTTCCGCGGCGTGAACTCCGCGCACTCCGCAGATATCGCGTTTGCCGCTTGCGTCAACTCGAACCCCTCAGGTGAGGACGCCTCCCTGGCGGTCTAAAATCACCTCTGACATGTCAGGCACCGCAACCATCCCAGAGTCGCGTCCGGAAATCCCCTCGCAAGCTCCCGTCGTTACTATCGCCGAGCTAAAGGACCACATTGGCCAGACCGTTGTTCTCCGCGGCTGGCTTTATAACCTCCGCAGCTCCGGCAAGCTGCTCTTTCCTACCTTTCGCGACGGCTCGGGCACCGTGCAGGGCATTGTCCCCAAGGCGCAGGTCTCCGAGGAGACCTTCACCACGCTGAAGGGGCTGACGCTTGAGTCCTCGCTGGTTGTCACCGGGAGCGTGCGGGAGGACCAACGCGCGCCATCCGGCGTTGAGATCGATGTGCAGACCGTCGAGGTCACTCAAAAGATCCCCGAAGACACGCCCTACCCCATCACGCGCAAGGAGCATGGCGTCGATTTCCTCATGGAGCATCGCCACCTCTGGCTGCGGACACCGCGGCAGTCGGCCATTCTGCGGGTGCGGGCGGGCATCATGCGTGCGGCCGCGGAGTACTTCGATACGCACGGCTTTATTCGCACCGATCCGCCGATCCTGACGCCCAATGCCTGTGAAGGCACCTCCGAGCTTTTCGAAATGAGGTACTTCGATGAGGAGATGGCTTATCTAACCCAGTCCGGCCAGCTTTATATCGAGGCCACGGCGATGGCACTGGGCAAGGTCTACAGCTTCGGCCCTACATTTCGCGCCGAGAAATCGAAGACCAGGCGCCACCTGACCGAGTTCTGGATGATTGAGCCCGAGGTTGCGTATCTCGATCTCGACGGGCTGATGGACCTCGCGGAAGGCTTTCTCCTCCACATTCTGAAGCGCGTTTTGGAAGGCTACCGGGCTGACCTCGCCGTCATCGGGCGCAACGTGGCGAAGCTTGAGGCCGTGCTGGCGCCGGAGCCTTCGAAAACCGCTCCTGCACCTACGGAAATAGCGCCTCCCGCCTATAATCTGGTCCCCTCCACCTCGGACCCTTCGGCGCTTCCCGCACCTACGACGGAGCAACCGGCGCATCACGCGAAGTCGAGTTCACATTTCCCGCGCCTCACCTACGACGCGGCCCACGCAATGCTCGAAGAGGCCTTTAAGACAGGCCAGATTGAAAGTCCGCACACCTACGGCGATGATTTCGGTTCACCGGATGAGACCTATATCGCCAACCAGTTCGATACACCCGTGATGATCCACCGCTACCCCTCTGCGGTGAAGGCCTTCTACATGCAGCCCGACCCGCAGGACCCCACAAAGGCCCTCTGCGTGGACGTGCTTGCCCCCGAGGGCTATGGCGAGATCATCGGCGGGTCCCAGCGCATCCACGACCACGATCTGCTCGCCTCCCGTATTGCGCAGCATGGGCTGCCGCTGGCAGCCTTTCAGTGGTATCTCGATCTGCGCAAATACGGCAGCGTTCCGCACAGTGGATTTGGCATGGGGATTGAACGCTGTGTGGCATGGATTTGCGGCCTGGATCATGTGCGCGAGACGATTCCGTTCGCCCGCACGCTGAACCGGCTCTATCCGTAGATGGGAACGGCAAGGGGCGATGCCGACCATGGCATCGCCCCTGCGTTTCACTCAATCACGCGATACCCAAGCTGGAAGGGGTTCCCCGCCAGCACGCCCAGCAGGTACCAGCCCGTCGCCCCGATATGCAGGGCGTTGGAGTACGTATAGCCGAAGCCTGTATCCATGAGGCTGGTTGCTGCCACCAGGCCCTTGCCTTGTGGGATTGCCACTCCGTTCACCGTTTGCCCGGCGCCCAGTTGGGCCTGCGCTTTCATGCTGTTTTCCACGAGGTTTGCGATCGCTTGCAGATCTTTCAGCAATCCGGCAACGTTGTCGCCACCACGAAGCACCCGCGCCGCCAGGGCCGCGATCATATGCCCTGTGCCTTCCAGCCACACCGCATTGGGATCGGTGTTGGCTGCTGCTGCTACCAGACTCGCGGTGTCGAACACTAGGCCCTGAATAGTTTCCGATCCGGTCAGATCGCTGTGCGGCGAGGACGGCGTGTCCGTGGTTACGAGGTTGGCCAGATCCCAATCGATGGTGCCCTTATAGGCGTTCTTCAGGAACGCCATGTAGGACCAGGTGTTGACGTCCTCCGGGATGGGATAGGTGTTGATCGTTTGCTGGTCGCCGAGGGTCCCCGTATAGAAGTACGGCCCAGCCGGGTTGTAC
The DNA here is from genome assembly GCA_964249715.1 of uncultured Acidobacteriaceae bacterium. Lineage (GTDB taxonomy): Bacteria > Acidobacteriota > Terriglobia > Terriglobales > Acidobacteriaceae > Granulicella. The sequence continues at coordinate 5,360 of CAXUDN010000061.1, read as the reverse complement.
ATCGCCTTGACGAAGTCGAAGGCGTGCTTTGCAAGCTCCGTCCATCGCATGCCGTCGAAGTTCGACACGGCATTGTCCGTCAGCTTGCTCAGCATGGTGAAGAACGCATAGGTGTCGATGTTGTGCTCGGTCGACTTGCCGTTGGTGGAGGCGACCGAGACGTTCTGGCCATTGATGTACTGGATCGTGTAACCGAACTTGTACCCTCCCACGCCGTTGGCGTCGTAGGTGTTCTGTGCGATCCAGTCGCCCACCTGCAGCGCGCCGCTGAGGAACTTCGCATGACCCGTGCGGTAATAAAGCTGCGCGAGCGCCATGCCGGCCCAGGCCTGGTCGCCGACCGCGCTGGTGTAGAAGTAGAACGGCGCCGCATCCGGGGTTACAAAGGCTCCGCTACCGTCGCTTGCCGCGACATTGGTGTAAAACGCCTGCGGAAAGCGGCCATCGGCGAGCGGGAAGGGATAGGGATGTGCCTGTCCGTACAGCAAGCCTTCGCCCAGGATGACTGCGCGTTTTTGGTATGCCGCATCCCCGCTGGCAAGGTAGGCATGGATCGCGACGGCGTTGTCATAGGTGAAGCCGGTGGAGAACAGGCCGTTCTGATCGCTGTAGCTTTGCGAGAGCCTCACCGTCTTGCCGGTGGCGTAGGCATCCATCATGAAATTCTGAAAAGCAAAGGCGGCTTCGATCGAGGCGGCAAGCCCTCTCAGGCCCGATGCGATCGATGAGGCAGTTGCCTGGGCAACCAGCGGCTCGCCGCGAAAAAGCAGGGGGCCTGCCGTTGCAGCAGCAGCTGCAGCGGGGGCATAACCAAGAAGCGCACGACGGGAGATGTTGTTGGTGACGGTCAAAGAGTCCTCCAGAAAACGACCGAAATATACTCCTGCCGACTGACCTGTGACAAAGGCCGTCCTCCTTCACCTCCCCAGCTTTTTTGCGCGTGAACAAACGCTTTGCCTATGTCCATAGACCTTCACCTGTGCACGTTTCCTGGCTGGAGCAACACTTGCCGAGAAATTGGGTTCTTTCTTATGCAGGACCCTGCGCGATGAGCCAGGGCCCCGGGCCGGCAAAACCGGCTTTGGAGGCAGTATGAAAGTTCTTCGGTCGCTCGCTGTTCTTTTGGTTCTTTTGCTCCCGGCTGCGTTTGCCAAGGCGCAGGTTTCCGTGGGCGTCGGTATCGGCGCTCCTTATGGCTATGGGTACGGTCCCCCGGCCTGTTCCTACGGGTACTACGGCTATGCGCCGTATACCTGCGCGCCGTATGGGTACTACGGCCCAAGCTGGTTTTCCGGCGGGCTCTTCATCGGCGCCGGTCCGTGGTTCCGCGGTGGCTACGGCTATCGTGGCGGCTACGGTTATGGTTACCGGGGCGGCTACGGTTATGGCCGCGGTATCGGTTACGGCCGCGGTGGGTACGGCTACGGACGCGGTGGTGGTTATGGTGGCTATGCCCGCGGCGGTGGATATGGCGGCGCGCATGGATTTACCGGCGGGGGTGGCGGATACCGCGGCGGTGGTGGATTCCACGGCGGTGGTGGCTTCCACGGCGGCGGTGGATTCCATGGCGGCGGCGGCCGTCGATAACCGCGCTCACGGTTTTAGTCTAGCTTCTGAAGTTCAGCCATTCTGGAACACTTAAGCTACGCGCCGAGAGCAACACAAAAGCGGACCCGAAGTTTGGGTCCGCTTTCGCTGTGTTGGCCAGTTCTATTTGACGTTTCCGTTCAAGCCGGCGGGGAAGAAGCCCTTGTTGCTGGCCGCTGTTCCGCCTGCGTACACGATGTTCAAGACCTGCTGCGCGGTGCGTGGGAAGATCTGCGAATTTGCCGTGCCAGTTGTCCCAACTGCGGGATTGAGGCTGCCGGTTGTGGAGCAGTCGACCAGCGTCGTGGCTGTGAGGGACGTGGTGCCATTCAGCGTTACCATCTGCGTGCCCAGGCCGATATCGTCGCCCTGAGGATGCGTCGCGGTGATAGACATAGAACCGTCCGCAGTGGCGCGCACCTTGGAAATAGCGGTCGCAACAGCCGTCAGCGTCCCTGCCGGGGCACTTGCAAAACCGGCACCGGCGATGGGGTTCGCGGTTTGATCCAAACCGTAGATCGTGGTCCGGATCAGGCCGGCGTGATACGCCTCCACCGCTTGAATACCAGCTGCCGCAGCGAGATTACCAGGCACAGTGAGGGCGGGAGCAGCTCCCGTGTACGCCGTCACGCCCACGTCCTCGAAAATGTACGCACCCAGCAGAAAGCTTGCGTCATCCGCGAAAGGATCGAAGGTCGTCAGACCCAGACCGAGCAGGGTCGAAAGATAGTTGAAGCTGTTGACCAGATCGATCGCCGGCTGCGCCACCGCCGCAGCGGTACCCCCGGAGGGACTGAGCGCGTTGCGCAGGAATGTTACGTGGTTGCGCTCCTCCGTCGCGGTCTCCATGGCATAGCTGGCCACCAGCATGTTTTGAAAGGGGACCTTGCAGGACGTAGGTCCGCCGGCCTTGGTGGTCACGCTGCCTTGCGTTCCGGTTCCGGTAATACCAAGGCCCATCTGGTCGATGGTCATGCCGGAGGTCGCCAGGGTGTAAAACTCAGCCTCAAGGTATTCGAGGTTGAGCGCGAAGTTCAAATAGTCCGTATCGGTGAGGGTGGTCTGCGCCTGTGCCATCGACGTAAACGCCAGGCCTGCCAGTGCCGCGCCACCAAGGGTCAACATCCGCCGGCGACTGCCCGCGATGACTGCATCCAGTTGCTGTGTTTCTAAAGTTGCCATGTCTTCTCCGTGCTTACGACGTTGTCACGCTGATGTTGCCATTGAGACCATTGGGGAAGAACACGCCGCCCTTCACGCCTGCGGCGCCCCCGGTGCCATACACGATGTGCAGCACCTGGTCCGTCGTGCGCGCGAAGGCGATCGAGTTGGTCGCGTCCGCCGCGACAATCGCGGTGGCGCTCAACGTGGTCTCATTGCCGCCGCCCAGGGAGGCGCGCACGGTCTGCACGGCATTCGCTGTGGTGATTGCCGTAGATCCGGCTGCGACAATCTGCGAACGGATCGAAGCCGCATGATAGGCCTCAACAGCAAGGATTTCCGCCGCTGCCGTCAGGTAGGCCTTGCTGCTCAGCAGGGTGGCCGCGCCGTGGTAAGCCGTCACGCCGACATCCTCAAAGATGAAGGCGCCAATCAGGTAGTTGGCGTAGCTCGCGAAGGGATTGAACGTGCTCCCCAGCATGGCCGCCGTGGCCAATGCGTTGAAGCTGTTGGTGAGATCAATCGCAGGCGCCGCAACCGCTGCGGTGCTGAGCGCGGCGCGAAGGAAGCGCACGTGATCCAGCTCGTTCTGTGCGATCTCGTTGATGTAGGCCATCTGCACCGCAGTCAGACCCGGTACCATACTGCCGCCGGTCGTCTTGCTGGTGGCGTTGCCGCTATCCGTTGCGCTTAGGCCTGTTCCGGTGGCGGCATGGAGATAGAATTCCGCTTCCAAATACTCAAGATTCAGCGCGAAGTTAAGGTAGTCCGAGTCCATCAGCGCAGGCGTCGGTGTTACTGGCGTCACGGTCGTGCTCGGTCCATTATCACTGCACCCGGCCAGAAGCGTTCCGGCGGTCACTGCCCCCGCGCCGGCCAGAAATCCACGACGCGAAACAGCTTTATCAATCAATCTCACAAGTTTTGGGTCCACGTGCACATCTCCGAAAGGCTGGCTCAAGGGCAGCCTGACGTTGAAGTAACGTGCACCCAAGAGGATTGGATTGAAAAAAAGAATGAGGGTTCTCTACGCGAAGTCAACGGAACATCTGACGAGATACCCCCAGGAGTTTTGCCGCAAAAAGGTGCGTACACACAGACTACCCGCACATGTGGGCTTGGATGCATAACTGCCCCTAACACCCGCACACAGACTTGTACAACTTTTGTGTAACTAGGCACTTCCGAGTTGCCCCTAAATCCAGGAGCGATTCGGCATTACTTCCCACAGTGTATGGTCCGCCGCGCGACTGTAAGCGGAAATCGATTGAGAAGACAAGTCCGCGCAAATGTCTTTGAGTGGAGATCGTCTCTCCTGGCCATGATGAGGTGCGCGCGTATCCATCCTTATAAGCCGATCGGCCTGCAGGTTCAGCGGGTCATCGGTCTTGATCGGAGCAAAGCGCATGTTCTTCCGGTCAACCGCCTCAGCGATGGCTTCCGCGTCGACGAAGTCGTTCTTGTTGGACTTCACAAACGGCTTCACGAACTGGGCTGCAGTCGCGTATCGTGTCCCTGCTTGTGCAGTGCCCGGCCGAGGAAGTGAGCCCCGGAACAGGCTTCCAGGCCGATCAGCGAGATTTGCGGGTTGGCCATGTAGACCAGAAGCTGCTTCTGGCTGAACTTCTTCTTCACCAGCAGCGTGCCGGCTGCTCCGAGCGCCACCAAAGGAATGTCGTCTTGCCCAAATCGATGCCAATCGAATGCATCTGCATAGCGATGATCCTCCATCACAGCTTGCGCCCAGCGATCCCCGGCTGGGAAATGAAGAAGCAAGCGGCGGACCATCTCATGACCGGCTAGGTGTTTAGTCCCGGCATTGGATGGTGCATACTTTTCTGGTCAACAGGAGGAGGCATCCATGGGACATGGTTCTACACCGGAGCGCCACCACGACAAAGGCGGTCCTTCGAGCGATACAACATAGTCAAGAGAGCATGAGGTTGCTGGCCCGGCGTCATCGCTTCAAACCGAAGACCGTCGCGAAGTGGAAGAAGCGGGAGTCGACAGGGGATCGCCGGACGGGGGCCACCGTTTTGAGGTCGACGGTTCTGACGATCAAGCAGGAAGCCATCATCGTCCCACTTCGCAAGCACACGCTGTTGCCGCTCGACGACTGTCTTTATGCGCTTGCCCCTGCGGCAATCTCCGGGCCGAAGCGAAAGACTGAGACAGCAGGCAGTTGTGGCGCGTGTGCATCTGCTCCATCGCGTTTACGGCGACACGCCACTTATAGATCTGTTGGTATGGATCGCCCACATAGACGATCTGGCATGTGGCGCAGTCGAGTACATCCAGCAGCACTGGATTCAGGTCCTGTGCTTGATCAATCCTGACGGAGTCGGCTCGGGCGTGGGGCTCGGAGAGCGCCCACAGCTTCGGGCAGCTATCGTGACCGAGCGGCAGGCCACGCTTCCGGTCGGGCGTGATCGTCCATAGATAGCCAAGGTGCTCGGAAACCTGCCTTGCGACTCTTTCAAAGTGTTCAGGACTTAGGGTCTCAAGGACGCCATAGCAGAGAACGTGCGTGGGGCCGCGGGCTTTGTCACTGCTCTGCATCAATCTCTTCAAGCCATCACGCAGGATCGCCGCATATGCTGCTTTTCCAGCAC
>CAXUDN010000060.1:17492-21386 GCA_964249715.1 uncultured Acidobacteriaceae bacterium | reverse complement strand
TCCTCATCAAGTCCTCTTTCGTCGTCGGCGCCATCTTCGCCGCCCCGTTCATCCTTTACCAGCTTTGGCTGTTCATCTCACCCGGCCTTTACGCCAGTGAAAAGAAGTACGTCTGGCCGTTCATGTTCGCCACCATCGGCCTCTTTCTGGCCGGCGCCTTCTTCGGCTACTTCTATGTCCTCCCCGGCGCCATGAAGGTCCTCCTCCTCGACTTCGGCAAGAACTACAACCACATGATTACCATCGACGAGTACACCGGTTTCTTCCTCGCCGTCATCCTCGGCCTCGGCATCACCTTCGAGCTCCCCATCCTCATCTTTTTTCTCTCGCTTTTCGGCATCGTCGACGCCAAGTTCCTCCTTCGCAACTTCCGCTACGCCATCCTCGCCATCTTCATCATCGCGGCCATTATCTGCCCCACCCCAGACCCCATCGGCATGTGCCTCTTCGCCACCCCCATGCTCGCGCTCTACTTCCTCGGCGTAGCTGTCGCCTTCTTCGTCCACCCCGACCGCCGCAACCGCAAACTCAAGGAAGCCGCATGACCTCCCGCCCCAACACGAACCCGGGTGCCCCAGGTCTCGCGTCCGACACCTGGCTTCGCAGAACGCACGCTCTTGCCGTTGCCCTTGCTTTTCTTGTTGTCTTTCCCGTAGGGAATCCGCTTCTCGCATCCCCACCCCAGGCCGTCTCCGGCCAACACATCCTCCAACTCACCGCCCAGCTCCTCCAGGTCGCCCCCAAACGCTTCAACGGCTCCCCCGGCCACGCCGCCGCCGAGCACTTCATCAAAGATCACTTCGCGCCTGAAGTCCGCAGCGGCAACTTCATCGACGACACCTTCGTCACCAACACCCCCGCCGGCCCCCAGACGATGCACAACCTCATCGTCAAATACCCCGGCAAGCGCGACGGCATCATCGTCCTCGCCACTCACTACGAAACCAACTACAACCTCAAGGACATCAACTTCGTCGGCGCCAACGACGGCGCTTGCACCTCCGCCCTCCTCATCTCTATCGGCGAGTACCTCCGCACCCACCCCCCCACAGGCTACTCCGTCTATCTCCTCTTCGACGACGGCGAAGAGTCCGTCTCCGGCGACTGGTCCAACCAGTCCGACCAGCTCTACGGCACCCGCCACCTCGCCGCCAAATGGTCCGGCGACGGCACCCTCCCTCACGTCAAGGCCTTCGTCCTCGCCGACATGATCGGCTGGAAGGAAATGAAGATCGACCACGAAGGCGCCTCCACCCCCTGGCTCCTCGACGACCTCACGGTAGCCGCCAAACAAACCGGCCACGCCAACTACCTCTCCAAAGAAGGTCAGGCGCTCATCGACGACCACATCCCCTTCAAAGAGCGCGGCGTCCCGGTCCTCGACGTCGTCGATTACGAATACGGCACCAAAGACGACTCCGAAGCCTACCACCACCACGAAGGCGACACCCTCGATAAACTCAGCGCCCAGAGCCTCCAGGTCTCCGCCGACATCTTCATCACCCTCATTCACCTGATCAACCAACACCCCTAGGCAGCGTCCGCTTCTCCGCCCTTGCTCTTCTTGCCATTCCCGCAGGGAACCCACGTCTGCCCTTCTATTCCCTTCCGCCCAGGTGCCCCTTCGCCACCGCCATCCCCTCCGTAATCGCCGGCTGCAAATACCCCTCTTCCAGCTCCGGCCGCACCGTCTTCACCAAATCATCCGCAACAATATAACGATCCAACGCCTCACCCCACCGGCCCGCATTCGCCAGCCTCTCCGCCGCATTCAACTGAACGATCGCCGATCCCGGCGCGAGCCTCACCGCGTCCATACCCAACCGCAGCGCCGCATCCCCCTGCCCCGCCTTCGCCAACTCACCCGACCGCCGCACCTCCACCAACGCAGAAGCCAGCGGCACCGCAAATCGCCCCCGGTACACATCCACCCCGCCCTGGATCACCGCCACCGGCTTCAACCCACGAAAGCTGTCATAAGGGTTCAGCGGCCCATCCCCAAACTCCACATCCTCCAGCACACTGTCGCTAAGCAGCACCGTCCCCTCAATCACCGGCGGCACCTCCATCGGCAATTTCAGCCACTCCAACGACGTACCTGTAGGTAGCCTCCTGCACTGCACCCCATAGTCGGCAGGCTCCACTGCCCCATCCGGAAAATATCCAAACCAGCAGTTCGTAATGTGGTTCTCGTCCATGTACTGCTTTACCGCCTTCAGCTGCTGCCCCCAGTCCACATTCGCATCGCTCAAATACCGGTGCACCCGCAGCGGCCCACCCCACGCCTCATTGCCATACGCCATATAAGCCGGAGCCGCTCGCATCGTCGTTACCGCCTGCCAAAGCACCAGCACACCCACCGCCGCGGCCCACCCTCTGCCCTTCCGCGCCATCTGCGCCGCACCCCCTGCCGCAAGCACATACAAAAAGGGATAAATCGGTAACAGGTGCCTCGCCCCAATATCAAAGTGCGACGAAGTCACCACCGCAAAGTACACACCCACAGGCACCAGCAAATACAAAATCTCTCGCCGGTATCGCTCCCGAGTGCCCCACCAGACCACCGGTGAAGCAGCCAGCAAAAGCAACAGCGGCAGCGTCGACTTGATCAGAAACGCCGCGGGAAAATACTCCCATGGCCCATGCCGGTATACCCGCCCAAAGAAGTAGCTGGTGTACTCCCATTCCGTCTTTTTCGTATTGGCCAATCCCCAGACATACGCTTCAGGCAGCAGATGATACTTAGCCACCACCGCAAGCTTCCGCCCGTCTTCCGGGTTCGGCATTGATGCCAGGTAAGGTCCGAGCTGTGGCGAAAGCTCCAACCCAGCCGGCGCAGCCTTATACCGAAACCCGTAAAACGCCCACACCGTCACCCACGCACAAAGCGCAACCACGACGAGCGCTGCCAGGCGCTTGCCCAGAATCGCCACACTGCGCGCCAACACACCTTCCGCAATCACCAGGAGCAACAGCATCGGCGCCAGCAAAATCCCGGTATATTTCGTCACCACGGCCAAGCCCGCAGCGATGGCAGTCAAAGCCAGCCACTTTACCCCCGGCTCTTTGCCGTAGCGATAGAACGCATAGATGGTCGCAAAGAAAAAGCATGCGCTTCCCGTGTCCGTGGTCACCAACGTTCCATTCGCCAGGGCATTCGGATCGAAGACGAACAACACCAACGCCAACGCACCTGCCAGAAACCCGAACATGCAACGCCCGGCACAATAAATCAGCAGCGCCGTCATCATCGCGAAAGCCGCGCAAACCATACGCGCCGGAAACAGCACCCGATCCCCACCATTCCCAAAGACAAACGCTCTTCCCCGCAGAAACGCATCCGCCGCCTGCGAAGGACTTAAACTCGGCGGCATGATCAAATGCATCGGCAGCAGCGGCACCGCCGCAGCCAGCTTGATCAACGGAGGCACCTCCGCATTCAGCCGGTAGTCATGCGTCTGCCAGATGTTGTAGCCGTCGAAAAGATGGTGCGCCTCGTCCCACGTCGCCGAAAAGATCCGTGCGGCATGCACCAGATGAAATCCAAATAAACAAAGAAGAAGCGCAACGACAGTCGTCCGCTGCCCTCGCGTGAAGTTTGTGAGTTTGCTCTTCAAGCGCGACTCCTCGTGTGCATCCACCTGGCCTTTGCTGCAATCCACCATACACATCGGTCGCGATGCAGCCACCCTTGTCTCATCAGTGTCCGGCTTCAGCCGCCTTCGTCTAATCAGGATCCGGCTTCAGCCGCCTTCGTCTAATCAGGATCCGGCTTCAATCGCCTTCGTCTAATCAGGATCCGGCTTCAATCGCCGTTCGTGTTCCGATTACAGTGCGGCTTTCAGTCAATGACCTCCGCCTCAAAGTCCTCGAAAACAACGACGACCCACAACA
>CAXUDN010000060.1:0-17392 GCA_964249715.1 uncultured Acidobacteriaceae bacterium | reverse complement strand
AACGAGAAGCCGCATGGCCTCAGCCGCCGGGGCACACCTAACCAGCTTTCCAAACGCCAGCGCCGCCACAGCCCCCAATTCCCTCCCGCCACCCATCCCAGACCACGGACAGGACAGGTTGCATCCCGCCTCCCCCAAACGTCGCAAAGTACCCCCCTAAACTCAATCGTTCACGTACTTTGCCGAAAAAGTAGGGGGGTAGGGGTACCCCTCATCCCACCTAGCTACAATCAACCTTGGACATGACCTCACCCCAATCCCTTCAAGCCATAATCGAGCACTTCTTCACCCACTCCCCCTCCACCGAAGCCACCAAAGCCGAAGCCCTGCACGCCTTCCATGAACTCCGCAACGCCCTGGAAGCCGGCACACTCCGCGCCGCCGAACCTGACCCCACCCACACCCCCGTCGCTGGAGGACAAGCCTGGCGCGTCAACGCCTGGGTCAAACAAGGCATCCTCCTCGGCTTCCGCCTCGGCGCCCTCGAATCCATGAACGGCTGCGAAGCCTCCGGCCCCTCCGCCCTCAGCTTCGTCGACAAAGCCACCTACCCCGCCCGTCACTTCTCCCCCGAACAAGGCATCCGCGTCGTTCCCGGCGGCAGCTCCGTCCGTTCCGGCGCCTTTCTCGCCCAGGGCGTCGTCATCATGCCTCCCGCCTACGTCAACGTCGGCGCGTACGTCGGCGCAGGCACCATGATCGACTCCCACGCCCTCGTCGGCTCCTGCGCCCAGATCGGCGCCCGCGTCCACCTCTCCGCCGCCGCCCAGATCGGCGGCGTCCTCGAACCCGTGAACGCCTCCCCCGTCATCATCGAAGACGATGTCCTCGTCGGCGGCAACACCGGCGTCTACGAGGGCACAATCGTCCGCAAAGGCGCCGTCCTCGCCGCCGGCACCATCCTCACCCGCGGCACCCCCGTCTTCGACCTCCCCAACAACACGATCCTCCGCGCCGGCAAAGACTACCCAGACCAGCCCCTCACCATCCCCCCGAACGCCGTTATCGTTCCCGGCAGCCGTGCCATCCAACAAGGCGTCGGCAAAGACCTCGGCCTCTCGGTGTACACACCCATTCTCATCAAGTATCGCGACGAGAAAACCAACCTCAGCACCATCCTCGAAGATGCTTTACGCTAGCTTGAGCGGACGCGAAGTCGTTGCGCACCTTGGCGTTCTTCGCGTCCTTGTGTTGGCCTTTCGGAACTGCCACACAGCGATTTGCGTACGTCCCTCTCAGAACATCGTCATGAAACTCCTCCTTTTCGTCATCCTCCTCGTCGTCTTCTGGCCAGCCGCCCTCATCCTCCTCATCCTTTACCCGATCGTCTGGCTCATTCTCCTCCCCTTCCGCCTCGTCGGCCTCACCATCAAAGGCGTCTTCGACCTCGTCCGCGCTCTCTTTGAGCTCCCCCTCAAACTCGTCCGCGCCCTCTAGCCCCCACCCGTTTCACCCCCGTCAACCCCCATCAGCTAAACTAGAGATCCATGGCATTAGATAAGCTCCAGCTCATTCCGCTCGGCGGTCTCGGCGAGTTCGGTATGAACTGCCTCGCCGTCCGCTTCGGCGACGACATTCTTGTCATCGACGCCGGCCTCATGTTCCCCGAAGAAGAACTCCTCGGCGTCGACATCGTCGTCCCTGACATCAGCTTTCTCGTCGAAAACCGCAGCAAAGTTCGCGGTATCGTCCTCACCCACGGCCACGAGGACCACATCGGCGGCCTTCCCTGGATACTCTCCGAACTCAACGTGCCCGTCTACGGTACCGAGTTCACCCTCGCCTACGTCGAAGGCAAGCTCGACGAGCACCGCCTCCTCGACAAGACCGATCTCATTGAAATCCTCCCCGGCAAGCGCTTCACCCTCGGGCCCTTCAGCGTCATGCCCATCCGCGTCACGCACTCGCTCGTTGATTGCGTCGCGCTCGCCGTCACCACCCCCGTCGGCACCATTCTCCACACCGGCGATTTCAAAATCGACCTGAGCTCGCCTGACGGCCACCCCTTTGACCTCCAGGCCTTCGCCGATCTCGGTAAACAGGGCGTCCTCGCGCTCCTTCAGGACTCCACCAACGTCGACCGCCCCGGCTGGACCCCCGGCGAAAAAGCCGTCCGCCCCCGCCTCGACGACATCTTCGCGGCCACCCGCAAAAAGCTTTTCTTCAGCTGCTTCAGCTCGTCCATTCACCGCATCCGCATCGCCCTGGAACTCGCCCACAAGCACGGCCGCAAGGTCGCTCTCGTTGGCCGCAGCATCGACAACTCCACCGAGATCGCCCAGGATCTCGGCTACCTCGATCCACCTCCCGGCCTCATCATTCACCCCGGCCAGATCAAGGACACCCCCGATAACCAGCTCTGCATCCTGATCTCCGGCACGCAGGGCGAACCCATGAGTTCGCTATCCCGGGCCGCGGTGGATAATCACAAGTTCGCCAAAATCGACAAGGGCGACACTGTCGTGCTTTCGTCGCGCATCATCCCCGGCAACGAAAAAGCCATCTACCGCGTCATCGATCACCTCGAGCGCCGCGATGCCCGCGTCATCCACGACGACGGCACCAACGGCCTCATTCACGTCTCCGGCCACGGCTCCCAGGAAGAACTGCGGATGATGATCAATCTCGTCCGCCCCAAATTCTTCATCCCCGTCCACGGGGATTACCGTCATCTCAAACGCCACGCCGAGCTCGCCTCCGCCACCGGCGTGCCCGAGAAGGTCCTCCTCATGGAGGACGGCGACATCCTTACCCTCGACGCGAACTCCGCGCAAAAGACCGGCAAGATTCCCACCGGGCGCGTCTGCATCGACAACAACTCCACCGCGGATGTCGTCCACGACACCATCATCAAGGATCGCAAGCAGCTCGGCGGCGACGGCATCTTCCTCCCCATCATCGCCATCAATCGCAAAACCGGCCAGGTCGAAGGTCAACCCGAAATTACCACCCGCGGCTTCGCCGCCGACGACCCCGATCTTCTCCGCAACGCCCGCGACATCGTCGCCCGCACCCTCGAAACCTCAAGCGGTGAAGAACGCCGCGACTACGGCGTCATGAAAGAGAAGATCCGCACCGACCTCAAGCGCTTCCTGCAAAAAAACGCCAATCGCCGCCCGCTCATCATGCCCATCATTCTGGAGTTGTAGGCACCCGCAGCGCGGCAACGGCGTCGTCATCGATCAGCCACGCCGCGCCATACAACAACAGGCATACAACAAACAGCACCACGCACGCGGTAAACCAGATCAGCGCCATGAACAGGCTGGCTGCCAGCAGAGTATTGGCGGCCGTCGTTACTCTCTTCGCCACATGCCGTGCGCTCATTGCCTATCCCCCTGCCGTCAGCGTTCGTGCCTAGTGTCTATGGACTCAGGCCCGGCGCAACAGTTGCGTAGCTTGCTTGATTCTCCTTTCTGACGTATGAGCTGCGACATCGATTCGCAACGTTGTTCGACATTTCACAAGCCGTCGCTCTTTGCCGACAACAGAGCAACAGCTTCCCTTAGGACGGCCTTGAACTCAGCGGCTTGCGGAAGAACAGCGTCGCCTGCGGATTGTCGTTATAGCGCGCACATGCCTCGTATCCACGCCGCGCATACAGAGCCACTGACGCCCTGAACGAGTCGTTCGTATCCAAATACAACCAGGCCAAACCCGCATGGAGCGCGAACGCCTCCAGCGCATCCATCATCGCCTCCGCCAAGCCCATGCGCCGGTACAACGGCCGCACATAGAGCCGCTTCACCTCACCAGCTGCCTCGTTCGGAACCCCTGCCTTCAGCACGGCACATCCCGCCGCCACACCGTCCCAGGTGACCACCCACATCCCGGAGCGCGCATCCTCCAGAAGCCTCCGCATCGCCGACGCATCATCCCGCGCCACTACGGCGATAGACTCGTAGTACTCCTCCAACAAGGCATGCGCCTCAGTCGTCAGCTCCCGCATCCGCTCTACGCGAAGAAGCGCATTCTCACCCGACACTCCCGGCCTCCTGCCCAGCCTTGTCGCGAAACGCAAACTGCTCCAGCAACCGCCACGGCCCCCCAAGATACTCCCACCAGTCCAGCCCCACAGCCTCCACTTCCCAAGCCGCAAATCTCGCCTGCAACACCGCCAGCAGCGCCTTTGCCTCAGCCGGCTCCACTTTGTTCTGCACCACCACATGTGGCTTCAACGGCTGCTTGTCCTGCGGCGTCAAAAACGGCCGGAACCGCTCTACCAACCCACGGTGCAGCCCCATCACCTCCGGCGCCTGCAACTGGTACAGAACTCCTCGCCCCATGGATCGCACCCCTTCCACCTGCATCCGAAACCTCGCCCTACCCTCAGCCGCCTCGCGCAGCGCACCCCTCGTATCCCCATCCCCCGGCAGCGCATGAAACAAGCTCACGTGCGCCGGAATCCGGTTCAGCGCGGGCGGATAGTACCTCTGTCGCGCCTCTTCAAACCAGGCTTGCGCCTCTGCATCTAACCCGAGCGTAACGATGGTGGTCAACGGCATTTTCTCCAGTCCAGTGTCTTTCGGATGCCAAAATCCGGCCCGCGTCTCTGCGACCTGCCTCCGAAGGGTTTTGAAGCCGCGCATGCTGCCGGGTGCCCCGTATCTCGTTTCTGAAACCTGGGCTTGCCGTATCTTCGCTTACCTCGCTTTGCTGTTTTTCACTCCGGCAGCCCACGCCCGCATGGCCCTTATCGTCGGCGAACCCTTCGGTTCCTTCGGCGCCATGATGCCCCAGGGACACGCCTCCATTTACCTCGAAGACCTCTGCGTCGAAACCGCCGTCCACCTCCGCCCCTGCCGTCCCGGCGAGTTCGGCGCTGTTATCTCCCGCTACCACGACCTTCGTCACCCTGAACGCGACTGGCTTGCCTTTTCGCTACCCATCTTTCTCTACGGTACCGACGATCTAACCCAGGTTCCCACATCCATGACCGCCACGCGCGAAGCCAACCTCCGCGAGCGCTATCGCGAAGCCCATCTGACGGACTATCTTCCTGACCGCAAAGACAAACGTCACGATCTCGTACCGCCGCCCTACGGCGATTGGGAAGAGGGCATAGGCGCGGCTTTCGATCGCCGCCTTTTCGTCTATAGCTTCGAGACCACCCCCGCCCAGGATGAAGCCGCCCTTCATTTACTCAACGACACTCCCAACCGTCGCGCCTATACCCTCACCCGCCATAATTGCGCGGACTTTGTCGCCGATCTACTCCGCCTTGCTTTGCCGCCCGAAACACTTCGTCGCAACGTCCTCGCCGATTTTGACATGACGACTCCCAAAACCCTGGCCCGCGAGGTCGACGCGTACGGCAAAGCTCACCCTGAGATCCACCTTCGCATCTACGAGGTCCCGCAAATTCCCGGCTCCCTTCATCGCAGCCGCCCCATCCGCGGAGCGGCGGAATCGCTGATTACAAACCGGCTCTACTTCACAGTCGTACTTGTCGCTCAGCCCGAACTCATGCTGACCGACTGGATCGTTTACGAGAGGCGCGGCAAGTGGCCGCTCGGCTACGATGCAACCACTGTCGAACCCATCGTGTGGCAGCCCTCCCCGTCTTTAATCGAAGGCGCCTACCAGCTTCTCTCAAGCTCGCCGCCCGGGGATGCGCCATCCGATCCTACTTCGGCGAAGCTGCCGGCCCAACCGGCCCCTGCGACCCGGTCCCAGCCTTAGCCGGAGTGTTCTGCGCGGCCGCAAACTGCCTCGAAAACTCCTGCGACATCTCGCTGATTTTGGGCTGCAGCGACACAAGCTTGGCGTTGGTAATTGCCATGCTTTTCTCCGTCAGCTCCGGCGTCTTCGCCAGCATGCTTTGGCCAACTGGCCCCCTGTAAAACGCTAAAATCCCATCAATCTCGCCCTCGCTGTAGGTGCTTGCGTACAGATCGATCATCTGCGGTTCCACCACCTTCCAGCTGAGGGTGTCACGCACAACGGCCATGACCCTGCCTTCATATCCATCAATCAACTGCTTCTGATCAGCAGTGATATTCGCTCCACCTGCTGAGCGCATGCTCAAATCCATCTGCTTGCGCACCGACGCCGTGATCTGCTCCGTCATCCGATCGACATGCATCACCCGGAACTGCTCCATCACCTTGGCCCGTTTTGAGGCATCATCCGCCCGCGCCGGAACCGCCATAAACACAACCAGCAGCACCAGCACTGCACCCATCCGCTTCATCCTGCCTCCTCGTTGTGCGCTGCTACATCCCCCGCCACCGGCTTGCGCGCGAAGTAGTACAAACTAAACGCCAGCAACCCAAACATCACCACACTTACCCAATCCTTGTACAGCGGGTTCGTAGGCTGGAAGTGCGGAAACGCTCTGCTCGTGACGTCCTCATAGATCTTCACGCACACGCCCACCAGCCCCATAATGCCGCCGGCCGCAATCAACCCCGACGCATACAAGCTTCCGGAAGAAATTTCGCTCTCCGCCTCCGCAGCCATTCCTGCTCGCAGCGCAGCCCGGTCGACCATCCATCGCACCACGCCGCCACAGAAGATCGCCAGCGTCGTGCCGATCGACAGGTAAGCCCCTACCGCAAACGTCAGCGAACGTATCCCCAGCAACTCGATCCCGATCACCAGCGCTACCCCCAGCAGCACAAGACTCCAGGGCAGTTTGCGACTTAGAATGCCGTTGATCACCGTGGCCATCAGCCGTCCCTGCGGCGCCGCCGCGCTCTCGCTTCCGATCCCCTGTACCCACTGAATGTCGATCTTCCCGGTTGCCGGATTGTAGAGATATTTTCCGTCCTCCAGCGTCGACGAACCAATGGCATTCAGCAGCACATAGCTCTTCGCTCCATTCACCGTCTCGCGCGCCGCTCCCGACTCCGTCTTCATCAACGAGTGCGGCGTCAACGTGATCGTGTCCCGCGTGAACTGCCCCTGATTCTGAACCCCGTCCGGCAACGCTGCCAGCGAGACTGCCCGTGGCGTTCCTATGCGCTGGAAGCTCTCAAACCCTTTATTCATCGCGCTCAGCGTAGGCCCAATCGCAAAGACACTCACGATCACCCCCACCATCACCGCCACCTGCTGCTTCCACGGCGTCGCCCCGATCAAAAATCCCGTCTTCAAATCCTGCGACGTATCCCCGGCATTCGAAGCCGCAATACAGACCACCCCGCCGATCGTGATCGCCAGCGCTCCAAACGACGGAGCCGTCCATCCCTTCACCAGAAAGATCGCCGTAGTTGCCATCAGCGTCGCAATGGTCATGCCACTCACCGGACTCGCGCTCGACCCCACAATCCCCACGATGCGCGCACTCACCGTAACGAACAGAAAGCCAAACACCACCACGAGCAGAGCCGCCGCCATATTCGCCAGCACGCCAACCTGCGCCCCGGGTACCGGCTTGAACTCCAGAAAGGCAAACATCAGGACAACCAGCAGCAGGCTGCCTCCCGCAACCACACTCATCGGCAGATCATGCTCCGTGCGCAGCCTTCCATCCCGCCCACCACGCAACGCGCGACTTGCCGCAACCGCACTCGCGACCGGAACATTGGCCACACTGAGATGCGCATCTTCAAAAGGCTCAGCGTCCATGACCGGCGCAAGCTCAATCCCCCCCTGCCGACCGCGGTTCTTCCGCATCTCGCCAAATCCCGCCGTCAACGCTCCCACGATCGTCGGAGCCGTCCGCAACAGCGTAATCAATCCACTCGCCGCAACCGCCCCCGCCCCCATAGGCCGCACATACGTCTTCCAAAGATCGCTCGGACTCATTTCATTGATCGGCACAGTGCCCGGATACAGCGGCCCCGGTAAATGCTTCCCAAAAAACATGATCGCCGGCATCAGCACCAGCCACGAGAACACCCCACCCGCCAGCATGATTGCCGACACGCGGAGACCAATGATGTAGCCCACCCCCAGGTACTCCGGCGTCACATCCGCACGGATTGCCGCACCCCGCAAGATCTGCTGACCCCGCGGATCGAAGTTCGGCTGCCAGTTCGGCGTGGGCGGAAACAATCCCAACAGGTTGTCATTCTGCAGCAGCGTATACAGCCCACCCAACCCCAACCCGAGAAATACCCGGCTCGCAAACGATCCACCCCGCTCCCCCGCCTGCAAGACATCCGCGCACGCTGTACCTTCCGGGTACGTCAGCGTCCCATGCTCCTCCACGATCAACTGCCGCCGCAGAGGGATCATGAACAGCACACCCAGCCACCCGCCGAGCAGCGCCAACGCGAAGATGCGAAAACTCTGCAAATCGAAACCCAGGAAGATCAACGCGGGCAGCGTAAAGATCACGCCCGAGGCAATCGACTGCCCCGCATTTCCTGTTGTCTGAACGATGTTGTTCTCAAGAATGGAAGATCGCCCGAACGCGCGCAAAATGGAGATCGACAGCACCGAAATCGGGATGCTTGCCGCGACCGTCAGCCCCGCACGCAGGCCCACATAGACCGTCACCGCGCCAAAGATCACGCCAAAGATGCTGCCCAGCAACAACGCCCGGAAGGATAACTCCCTCCGGCTCTCATGCGCGGGCACAAAGGGGCGAAAGGCAGAGGGTGCGGCCATCTACAGGATTCTCCTAAGCAACGTACAGGGCAATGCTCAGGAGTGTATCGCGTCGCGCACAGTCACCGCCGAAGCTACCCCGCCATGCGCATGGTGCGGCCATGCCGGCACACGATCGCCAGCTTCTCCGTGGCCAGGATCCGCCGCGCCTGCGAACGCGCATGGCTGTGCCACGGTCCACTAACGTCCAGCCGGGAATACGCCGTCCAATGCCGCAACGCCTTACGCGTCTCACCCAACCGCTCATACGCCAGGGCCAGGTTGTAATGCGCATCGGCATACTGCGGCACTAGCTCCAATGCACGCTGGTACGCCTTCACGGCCTCGCTCAATCGCATCTGCTCGTCCAGCACGTTGCCCAGATCAAAGAAGGCCAGCGCATACTCCGGGTCCGCCACCGTGGCTTGGCGGTACATATCCTCAGCCGACGCATACTCCCGCTCGTTATACCGGATCGTGCCCAGGTTGATCAGCGCCGGCGCATGCTGTGGCTCGGTCTCCAGCAACTCCGCATACAGCGCCTTCGCTTCGTCCAGCGTCTCCGGACGCTCCTCCAGCCGCACCGCTCGCTGAAAGATTTCTTGCAACCGCAGCGCCTGAACCATCGCGTTCAGCGGCTTCTGCTTCACTACCGACATCGTCGCCTGCGCCGGCCCTTCAAAATCGAAAGCCAACTGCGAACTCAACGGATCCAACAGCGCTCCGCCCTGCCGAAACACAATCCGAGCCCGGTGCGGTGCCAGGTGCGGCGCAACCATCGCGCTCGCCAACGGGTGGCATCCCCCCGCAACCTTCCCGATCGCATCCACTGACCGGCGAATACTCTTCGCGGAAATACGCGTCGCGGCCAGATCCCGCAACTTGCGCAACCTCGAAAGAGCGTCGAAGCCATACGCCTCCGCCGGTTCAACCAACCCTGCACGTTCCCACATGGCAAGCTGTCCAACCGGAAGACGAAGGATGCGAAGGACGTCTTGGCGTCGGTACTGAGTCACGGCGCTAGGCTCCTGAAGGGGCTATGCAGTAACGAAGTGAGTCCCTTGCCCCGAGTATGCGCGGCATCTCCTTGCCTAGCAAGACCTTCCGGCACCCGCCGGCGCAGAAAGTCGTGGATAAGTGGAACCAAATCAAATACATCATTCTGCGCATCGATCCATCGCCGGGGAGCATTACCAATGGGCCAGCTCAGGCCTTCCCGCGAGCGTTGGCCCATGCCGGGAACTCGCGTAAAATGAAGAAGTTAAACGTTGTGCTTCACCCTCCTCCCCTGTTGAGCAGTCCAACCCGAAACCAGGCACGTGACATCCCGGCGATTACTCCTGTCCGCCCCTTAATGCGAAAGTGGGACAGCCAGCGCGCCCAGGTGCTTCGTATCCTCCAGTCAATGACGGAGAGCACGTTGAACGTCGAGGGGCCCAGGCTCGAGGCCATCGAGCAGTACGGATTGGCCGAGATCCCGCAGGACCCGGCGCTGGACGACATCGCTCGTCTGGTCGCGGAGCTCTGCGGCGCGCCGGCGGCCGGCATCGGCATCGTCCGGCCGGAAGGCATTTCCTTGATCGGCGGTTACGGTTTCGATCGCAACGCATCCCCACGCGCCGATCTGCCCTGCGAAACCACTCTCGAAGCCGAAGGCGTCTTCCAGATCCCCGATGCGCGGCGCGACCCCGCCTACGCCCCCACCGGCATCGTCCTGGCGGGCGTCCGGTATTGCTTCTATGCCGGCGCTCCGATCCAGACACCCGCAGGCGTGGCCATTGGCTCACTCTTCGTCCTGGATACCAGTTCCCGCAAACTGACCCCCTCGCAAATTGAATCGCTCGAAGCCCTTAGCCACATGGTGACTACCCGCCTCGAGTTGGTAAAGCGGGTTCGCGAGGCCCAGCGAGCCTCGCGTGCGCGCCAACGCATGGAAGCCGCCCTCACCGTGGAGAAAAACTTCGTTGCCGCCGTGCTCGACACCGTCGGCGCCCTGGTGGTCGTTCTCGATACAGCCGGCCGCATCGTCCGCTTCAATCGCGCCTGCGAAATCATCTCCGGCTATCGCTCTGCCGATCTCGTCGGAAGATTTGCCTGGGAGCAACTCATCCCCAGCGAGGACGTGCCGCAGTACATCGAGAATTTCGACCGCATCCGCGGCGGCACTTTCCCTACCACCTTCGAGGACTACTGGCTGGCCCGCGAAGGCGCCCGCCGCCGCATTTCCTGGTCCGCCACTGCACTTCTTGACTCCGGCGGGCAGGTCGCCTTCATCATCGCCACCGGCATTGACGTCACCGTTCAACGCATAGCTGAAACCAAGATCCGTGAAAGCGAAGCCCGGTATCGCCAGATCGTCGAGGGCTCCCTTGGCCTCGTCTTTACCCACGATCTTGAGGGACGCGTTCTATCCATCAACAGCCATGGTGCCCAAGGTCTCGGCCGCAACGTCGAAGACGTTGTCGGTCACAGCCTGTTTGAACTCCTCTACCCCGATCACCGTCACCTGCTGGCGCCCTACCTCGACACCCTCACCTCGCGCGGAGAGGCGCAGGGCCTGATGCACCTCCAGCACACCAATGGCGAAGAGCGCGTGCTGGCCTATCGCAACCGTCTCGTCGAGCCCAACGAAGCCGCTCCCTACGTTCTCGGCTTCGCGGTCGACATCACCGAGCAGATCCGCGCCGAAGATCAACTGCGCACGCTCAGCCGCCAGTCCAACTCGGTCCTGGAAACCGTTGGGGACGGCATTTACGGCATCGACCTCGACGGTCTCGTCACCGTCGTCAACCCTGCCGCGGCACAGATGCTCGGCTTCAGCCAGGATGAGATGCTCGGGCGCAACATCCACGAGCTCATCCACCACTCGCGCCCTGATGGCGCGCCCTATCCCGAGAGCGAATGTCCCATCCGGGGAAGCCTGCGCGACCTCGCCACGGTTCGTGTCACGAATGAGGTCTTCTGGCGCAAGGATGGCAAGCCCGTACCCGTGGAGTACGTCGCCCGTCCCCAAATTGAAATGCTGGAGACCCCCGAGGGCCACACGGAAGGTCAGACAGACGCCCAACGCCGCCGCCGCGCCGTCGGTGTCGTCGTCGCCTTCACAGACATCAGCGAACGCAATGCGCTCGATAAGATGAAAGACGAGTTCATCTCCACCGTCTCTCATGAGCTGCGAACCCCTCTCACGAGCCTTCGCGCCGCGCTCGGCCTGCTTTCCGCGGGTGCCCTCGAAGATCGCCCCGACAAGATCCAACAAATGATGGACATCGCCATCGGCAGCACCGACCGCCTCGTTCATCTTGTCAACGACATCATGGATCTTGAACGTATCGGCTCCGGAAAGGCCGAAATGCATTTCATCAGCTGTTCCATCGAAGAGATCTTCCGCCGCGGCATCGGCGTTCTGCACGCGCAGGCCACCAAGGCCAACATCCAATTCGTCGTAGAAGCCAACGGCGTCACCCTCTGGGCTGATCCGGACCGCATTCTGCAGACCTTGACGAATCTCCTCTCCAACGCCATAAAGTTCACCCAACCGGGAAGCGCCGACCCGCAGAAAATTAAGCTCTCCGCCACTTATCTCCCTTCAGACCAGGCCCTCATCGAGGTGCAGGATCACGGGCGCGGCATCCCCGCCGACATGCTCGAAGCGATCTTTGAACGCTTCCATCAGGTGGACGCTTCCGATTCACGCGCCATGGGCGGGACCGGCCTTGGCCTCGCTATTTGCCGTGCCATCGTCGCGCAACACGCTGGCCGGATCTGGGCGACAAGCACCCTCGGCGAAGGCTCAACTTTTCACTTCACGCTGCCCACCCAACCCCGCCGCCGTCTCCGCTAGCCAGGCGTCGAGACACCCAGCCAGGGCATCCAATTCGTGTGATGTAGCGCTTGCCGCCATGTCCACGGAGATACCCATGTTTACAGGACATTCCCTGCCAAGAGCGCTGTTCGGCGCCGCTCTCGCCACCGCTCTGACTGCAGCACCCACCCTGCACGCGCAGGACGTTCATACCGATTACGACCACAACGCGCATTTTGAGACATACCGCACCTTCAGCTTTGCCAGGGTACAGACGGATGATCCCCTCTATCAGCAGCGTGTCCGCGATGACGTCACCGCTGATCTGCGAAGACACGGCTTGCAACTCGTCCCGGCCGGAGGCGACCTCGCCGTGACCGCAATTGGCGGCGTTCATGATCAACAGCAATACAACAGCTTCTACACTGGCCTTGGGCCGGGCTTCGGCTGGCGCGGCTGGGGTGGATGGGGCGGTGCCTGGGGTGGTGGTCAAACGGAAACAACCGTCCAGCAAATCCCCGTGGGCACATTGATGGTAGACCTCTATGACACCCACACCCAGAACCTCGTCTTCCGCGGACAAGCGCACGCTGAAGTAAAGAAGAATTCGGAAAAGGAGATCGCTCTCGTCCAGAAATCAGTGGATAAGATGTTCGACCACTACCCGCCCAGGCACGCCGAGTAGCGCTCCCATCACGAGCAAAAAGCCTGAGTCCAGAACTCAGGCCTTTCCCGTCTCCGGGGTAGCCTCACTCCAGCGTATTGCCGCCATTTACGGCGATCTTCTGCCCTGTCATAAAGCTCGCCCCCTCGCCCGCCAGAAACGCTACAACCCGGCCTACCTCTTCCGCCATCCCCATCCGTCGCATCGGCACCCCACGGGCGTACTCCTCCATCTCAACCTCGGACGCATCGCCATGGCGCTCCGTCGGAATCCATCCCGGCGCTATCAAATTCACCGTAATCCCGTCCGGCCCCAGCTCCCGCGCCCATGACCGCGTCTGCCCCAACTGCGCCCCCTTCGCCGCCACATAGTTTGCAAACCGCGCATTCCCTAACTCCACCACCTCACTGCCAATCTGGATCACCCGCCCAAACCGCCGCTCCCTCATCCCCGGCAACACTGCCTTCAACAACAGCAGCGGCGACTTCACAAAAAACTCAAGCTGGTCCAGATACCCCTGCCAGCTCTGCTCCTCAATGCTGAGCATCGGCTGAGGCCCGGTAGCGTTCACCACCAGCACATCCACAGGGCCCATCCCGCGCTCAACCTCCGCCACCAGACGCGTCACCTCTCCCTCGTCGCGAACATCCGCCCCAAACGCTCGAGCCTCCAGCCCGCGCCCGCGCAGCTCCGCACACAACGCCTCCGCCCGCTCCCGGCTGGCGAAATAGTTCACCGCCACACCGAAACCATCCTCCGCCAGCGCACCGGCCATGGCGGCCCCCAGCCCACGCGAAGCTCCCGTCACCAACGCAATTCGTTTCACCCCCAAAGCATAGACCAGCGGCACAATTTGCCGCGCTCCCACCCGGTCTCTATAGTTGTGCTCACAGCATGCTTCGTGCCCTCCAGGTTTTCTCGTGCGCTCTCGCCCTTGCGCTTCCGGCTGCACCCTTCCAAACCGCTCAGCGCGACAGCCCACCCAAGAGTCCTTTCCCAACCTCCACGGACATCGGCACCGCCCAGCGCGGGAATACCACCTACAGCGCCACCGCCGGCTCTTACGACATCATGGGCGGCGGCGACGACGTCTGGGGCACCGCGGACGCCTTTCGCTTCGCCTGGACCCGCGTCTCCGGCGATGCGTCCCTCGCCGCCGATCTCCACATCGACGCCCCCGTCAGTTACCGCATCTCCAAAGGCATGCTTATGTTTCGGGCCAGCCTCGAACCCGGGTCCCCTTACGCAGACATCGCCATACACGCCGACGGCCACATCACCCTGCAGTACCGCCTCACCCCCGGCGGCGAAACCAAAGATGTCACCCTCCGCGAAAACAACGTTCCCCATCTCCGCATCACCCGCCGCGGAGACCGCTTCACCGTCTACGCAGGCACCGACAAGACCGAGACCGTCAAACCACCGTCCATCACGATACCCATGCAGGGACCCATCTATGTCGGCCTGGGCGTCTGTTCGCACAACACCGACTCGCTGCAGGGCGTAACGTTCTCAAAGATCTCCCTGCAGTCCTATCCCGGTAATTGAAGGCGAATGGGACTCATCTATCCTGCAAGATCTTTTCCTCCGCTTCTTTTAGGCTGCATCGGGGTTGCATCTATACATGAGCATGCTCGTGTCTTCCAGGACCGACAGCCTTAATGCACGGTTCGATCCGTATATCGGCGAACTTCGTGACTTTTTCGCCAGCCGCACGCTTCCCGTAGGTACACCGACAAGCCTGATCTTTCTCCTGGACGGTCTGCGCGACCCGGCCTTTCACGAGGAAATGGTTTCCATGGTGCGCTCGATCCTGTACCGCGAAGAAACCCTGCCCCGGATCGAACTCGCGGAGATCATCGCCGTAGCCGCAGGCGGCCCGCAGGCTTTGGACGACGCAGCGGAAAGCAGCCAGCCCATGCGCGCGATTCTCGCCTTCGTCCAGGAAGTAGCCCGGGCAAAATCCAGTTTTGCCACCGTGGACCCATCTGTCACGCAGGACGCCGTCGAGAGCCTGCCTATGGCGGAAGCGCTACCAACCGGTACCAACCAGACTGCTGCCTCAGCAACCGCTCGGGACGCTGTATCCGTTACGGACCCGGCGCCCTCCACACTCACCAACGATCAATTATCCCGGAGCCTGCTACACCTGCAGGACTCTCCAGAGAAGTTGGATCCGGTTCCGGCTACAACGCCTCTTCACCGGACTGGTCCCTCCTTCGCGCAACTTCCGGAACGGTACGTACACCAACCCCGGCAGACGCTGACCGCGGTTCTTCGCCACTCTTACTGGATTCCTGGCGTAATCGTTCTCGTGATGGCAATCGCCGCCGGCAGCCTTCTGCGGCGGCACGCATCTGCGCCGGTCGTCGTAGCCGCATCGCCCTTGCCGGCCCTGCTTTCCCCCGACCGGGCAAAGCCCAGCGCGTACGGCGAACCTTTGCACGGTCCCCGCCCTACGCCCCGTGTCATATCCGTCCCGGACGCCCTCACAAGCGTTCCGAGCCCACCTCCGCCGGTCTTCGACAGCAGGGATCGAGCTTCCATATCGCCGGGATCCGGCATGATGCCGCACGCGCTTCCCCCATCCACTCGATCCGTGAATAAAGCCGCAACAGCCATGTCACACCCGGCAATTACCAACCCTCTAGCCCTCCGCGAAGGCGTCTTCCTGGCCTCCTCAGGCTCTATGGCATCCCACCTGCTCTCAGCCCCGGCGCCGGGCTATCCCAGGCTCGCAAGCTTCACGCACACTGAAGGCCAGGTCATCGTTCAGGTCGTCGTTGGCCGCGACGGCAAGGTTTCAGCAACCCGCGTCCTCGACGGCCCGCACCTCCTCCGCAGCGCAGCCGAACACGCCATTCACAAATGGCGCTACCGCCCCTACCTGGTTGACGGCCGTCCCACGGATGTAGCCACTATCGTGACGGTAAGCTTCCGCTTGCGCTAGGAGCAGGTGCGATAGCGCGCGTGCGATCGGTGTCATTCTCTTTCACTTTCGGTAGAGATCTGGGTCGCTGCGTCTCTCTTGTCGGCGTATGGCGGCGAAACGGCGATAAACGCTGCTTCCAGTAGTAGCTTCAGGGAGCCCGGTCCTTGACCGGTTTCGGCGATGCTCACGAACCCAGCCTTCGGCATCGCATTCCTCTCCGTTCTGGATCGACCCGAAAGATGAAGACTCCGCTTCGGGCGTTTCAGCCAGACCCAACCCAAGGAGCATGTCATGGCTACCGCAACTGCAGATCCTACCTCAGCACCTACTGCGAATCTCCCCACCAGGACCGGATTCGGTAACGAATTCCTTCTGCATGACACCGACAAGAAAACGCAGATCGTTTACAAGCTGCAGCAGGGCGGCCCTATACGTCAAGGAGCCACGGAAAGCGGGCCGGTCCTGGAATATACAGGCGCGGAGGGGTCCTTAACCTTCCAGGGAACCCAGGTTGTTCAGCAGCAAACAGCTCTGGGAACCCTGCTCACAGTCACTCTGAACATTGTTCCCGATCTCAGAACTCTCGCCTTCTCCATGCTCATGCCGGAGGTAACGACGGCAGGAACCGGCGGCGTCGGGTCATCGCAGAAGTTCGAAACAGTCGGCATCAAGGCGCAACATCCAACGTCGCTCACAGGAACATTGCCGCCGGGAGGCAATCCCACCTACGTCACAATGAAGCTCCACGGCACGGCAAAAAGCGTGGAGATTGCAGACTAGGCGATCGACCGCCGCAAGACCGATTCCGAAAACACAGAGGGCGAACTCTTGCGAGTTCGCCCTCTGTTCTTGGCGTCAGCTGCATGCAAATGCTACTCGGCAGCCAACTCTTCCTGCTCGCCTTCCATACGCATCGCCTCAAGCTCACGCTCTTCAGCCTCATGCGCTTCCATGACCTCAGCCTGGATCTGCGCCGCTGCCTCTTCCAGTTCCGGCGACAACGCCACCTGACGGTAGTACTCCATGCCGGTGCCGGCAGGGATCAGACGACCCACGATGACGTTCTCCTTCAGGCCACGCAGCCCATCGATCGCGCCATTGATGGACGCCTCGGTCAGCACACGCGTGGTCTCCTGGAAGCTCGCCGCCGAAATGAAGCTGTCGGTGGAAAGCGACGCCTTCGTGATGCCCAGCAGCAGCGGACGTCCCACAGCCGGACGGCCACCCTCGGCCGTAACGCGGTCGTTCTCCGCGTTGAACCGGAAGCGATCGATCTGTTGCTCCAGCAGGAAGTTGGTATCGCCCACATCGTCGATCTTCACCCAGCGCAGCATCTGCCGGACAATCGTCTCAATGTGCTTGTCAGAAATCGACACGCCCTGCAGACGATAGACCTCCTGAATCTGCTCCACCAGGTAGATCTGCAGCGCACGCTCGCCGAGGACATCCAGGA
>CAXUDN010000059.1:10754-22231 GCA_964249715.1 uncultured Acidobacteriaceae bacterium | reverse complement strand
AAGCGTGGCGGCAAGGTCTGGCTGCGGCTGTTCCCGGACAAGCCGATCACGAAGAAGCCGGCGGAAACTCGTATGGGCAAAGGAAAGGGCGCACCGGATCATTGGGTAGCGGTCGTGCGGCCGGGTAAGGTGCTGTTCGAGATGGAGGGTGTGCCGGTGGATATCGCGAAAGAGGCGATGCGTCTGGCGAGTCATAAACTTCCGCTACGCACGACGTTTGTGGTGCGGCCTGGGATTGCGACGGAAGCGGTAGCAACGAAGTAAGTGGTCTTCCCGGCGGTAGTGCCGGATCAAGTTCGAATCAGGAAATCAATTTATGGAACTGACAAATATACGCGAGTTGGGTGCTGAAGAGTTGAAGGGCGAAGAGGCGAAGGCCGCTGAACAGCTCTTCCGCATTCGCTTTGCCAAGAGCTTGGGTAAGCAGGAGGGCATCGGCAAGATCCGCGGCCTGAAGAAGGATGTTGCCCGCATGAAGACGATCGCCCGCGAGCGGCAGCTCGCCGAGCAGAAGGCAGGAAAGTAGCCATGGCTGAGACCACTGGGAACGAAACAACCGCGACGACTACGCCGGACACGACGGGCGCGCGGCGGAACGAAAAGGTTGGCAATGTTGTGTCGACCAAGATGGAAAAGACGATTGTCGTTGAGATCGAGATGCGCAAGGCGCACCCGAAGTACAAGCGGGTGCTGAAGTCGAACAAGAAATTTTACGCGCACGATGAGCAGAACTCGGCGCGTGTGGGCGATGTGGTCCGGATTCGCGAGACCCGTCCACTGTCCAAGCTGAAGCGCTGGACGCTCGAAGAGATTATTCGGCGCTCGTCGCTGGCAAACCTGGCAGAAGAGAAGCCGGTTGCTGCGGTGCAAGCGTAAATAGGTTAGCGGGAACACCGGGCTGCGGCTCGGACTTTGACTGGACTAGGAGAAGCACATGGCAGTTCAAATGCGCACGATGCTGGACGTTGCCGACAACTCCGGCGCGCGCAAGCTCCAGATGATTCTGCCGCTCGGCGGCGGGCTTGGGAAGAAGGCCGGTCTTGGTGATGTGGTCACGGCGGCGGTCAAGGAAGCGTCCCCGGATGGCACGGTCAAGAAGGGCAAGGTTGTGAAGGCGGTAATCGTGCGTACGCGCAAGGAATATCGTCGGCGCGATGGCACATACATCCGCTTCGATCAGAATGCGGCTGTGGTGATCAACGATGCCAATGAACCGGTAGGCACGCGCGTCTTTGGACCGGTAGCGCGTGAGCTGCGGGAAAAGAAGTTCTTGAAGATTGTGTCGTTGGCGCCTGAAGTGATTTAGGTGTGTCGTTGGCGGATTCCGGCTCTGACTGACTGCCGAGGCCAAAGAAAAGAGAATGAAGGACGATGGCAAAGATTAAGCGGAACGACCAGGTGATCGTGATCGCAGGCAAAGACAAGGGCAAGACTGGACGTGTGCTCCGCGTGATCCTCGATAAGAACCGTGTGCTGGTTGAGGGCGCGGGCATGGTGAAGAAACATGTGAAGCCGGATCCGCAGCGCAATATCGCGGGTGGGATTCTCTCGCAGGAAGCCGCCATTCATATCAGTAACGTAATGCTGGTGGACGCGGAAGGTAATGCGACGCGGGTGGGCTACCGCTTCGATGGCGACAAGAAAATCCGAGTAGCGCGGTCGAACAACAGCGACATTGTGGAGCCGAAGGTTAGCAAGTAACATTCGCCGAAGTTCGGCAAGGGAGCACCCCACGCAACGGTAGACGGCGCGAGCCAATCCGGCACCGTGGAGAAGGAAGAGTAGACAATGGCAGCACGACTGAAAGAAAAGTACGCCAGCGAGATCAAGTCTCAGGTTCAGAAGGAACTGGGGATTGACAATGTGATGGCGGTGCCCCGGATCGAGAAAATCGTGATCAACATGGGCATCGGCGAAGCGACGCAGAACAACAAGATCATGGACCCCCTGGTTTCGGATCTGGGCGCGATCACGGGTCAGAAGCCTGTGGTGACCAAGGCGAAGAAATCAATTGCGGCGTTCAAGCTGCGTGAGGGTATGCCGATCGGCGCGATGGTGACGTTGCGCGGTGATGCGATGTATGAATTTCTTGACCGCCTCATCTCGGTGGCACTTCCGCGAGTTCGTGATTTCCGCGGCGTGAGTTCAAAAAGTTTTGATGGACGCGGCAACTACACGTTGGGGCTGCGCGATCAGTTGATTTTCCCGGAGATCGACTACTCGAAGGTGGAGAAAACCAAGGGCATGAACGTCACCATTGTGACGACGGCCAAGGATGACAACGGCGCGCGGACGTTGCTGCGCTTCTTCGGCATGCCTTTCCGGCAGGGCGCATAACGGTTCGTCTCCCCTCGGGAGCAAACCAGAAAGAGCAGATCTATGGCAACGACAGCAAAGCGCGTCAAAGACGCACGGAAACCGAAATTCAAGTCCCGTCAGCACAATCGCTGCCAGCTTTGTGGCCGGCCGCGAGCGTTTTTGCGGAAGTTTGGCATCTGCCGTTTGTGCTTCCGTGGTTTGGCCCTGAAGGGTGAGATTCCAGGTGTGGTGAAATCGAGCTGGTAGGGATGCCGGCGTAAACCTGCCCGGCGGCTGCATCACGGCTGCCCTGCATGATAGGTCACGGTGCTTTCTTCTGCACCACAACCATTTCCGCTGGTTCTCCCGGCTTGAGCCTGGAGCGAACGGGGAATGAAAGGAAAACGATGAATTTGACCGACCCGGTAGCCGACTTCCTGACACGTATCCGCAACGCCCATGGCGCGCGGCACCAGAAGCTGGATGTTCCTGCTTCGAAGCTGAAGGCGGAGGTTGCGCGCATTTTGAAAGAAGAGGGCTACATCTCCAACGTGAAGCCCGTGGAAGAAGAAGGCAGGCAGTTGCTGCGCGTTTACCTGAAGTACGGCGTGAACAACGAGCCCGCCATTCGCGACCTGAAGCGCATTTCGAAGCCTGGGTGCCGTGTGTATGTGGGCAAGGATGAGATCCGGCGTGTGCAGGGCGGCCTGGGCATCATGATTATCACGACGCCACGTGGCGTGATGACGGGCCGTCAGGCTCGGCGCGAAGGTGTTGGCGGCGAAGTTCTCTGCGAAGTTTGGTAGTGAGTCGTAGTTGGATAGAGCTGGGTCGGCTGCAGTGGAACGGATGTTGACACGTTAGCTTCCGCGACTCGCAAGCCATAAGGATTAAAAGATGTCTCGAATTGGATTGAAGCCGATTACGTTGCCACAGGGTGTCAAGTACACCGTGAGTGGGCCGACCGTGCTGGTAGAAGGCCCGAAGGGCAAGGTTTCGGCGTTGGTGCCGGAAGGTATCTCGCTGGTGCAGAAGGACGGTGTTCTTTCCGTGGAGCGGCAGAACGACTCGCAGAAAGCTGTTCATGGTCTCGCGCGGGCGCTGGTGTTCAACGCGGTCGAAGGCGTGACGAACGGCTGGAAGAAGGAACTGGACGTCGTCGGCATCGGGTATCGCGTGGAGATGAAGGGCAAGAGCACGGTGGTGTTCACGCTGGGCTACTCGCATGTCATCGAATTTCCATTGCCGACTGGCATCGAGGTCGCGATTGACCCGAAGCAGACGCATGTGACGGTGTCGGGTATCGATCGGCAGAAGGTCGGGCAGGTTGCTGCGGATATGCGATCTCTCCGTAAGCCGGATCCCTACAAGAACAAAGGTGTTCGGTATAGCAACGAGAAGTTAAAGAAGAAGGTCGGCAAGACCGGTGCGAAGTAAAGAGCTGAGTGCTCGGTGCTTCGTGACAGCAGGGTAGACATACAAAGAGAACCGAACGTCGTCAGAGGCTGGCGACGCTGATAGGAAGGGACTGCAAAATGATTTATGCACCGCAAAGAAACGAAATTCGGCAGCGGGTTCATTCCCGCATTCGCCGGAAGATGACCGGTTCCGCAGAGCGGCCGCGTTTGAATGTGTATCGCTCGTTGAATCACATCTATACGCAGCTTATCGATGACGCGAACGGTGTCACGCTGGCTTCGGCATCGACGATGACGAAGAAGGGTGAAGAGCGCAAAACAGGCGGCAACCTTGAGGCGGCGAAGACCGTGGGCAAGTTGATTGCTGAGCGGGCGCAGGCTGCCGGTATCAAGAAGGTTGTTTTTGATCGTGGCGGGTATCTGTATCACGGGCGTATCAAGGCTCTGGCAGACGCGGCTCGCGAGGCTGGGCTCGAATTTTAGTAGGAAGGGACATCCTGTCCAAACAGCAGATTTCCTGCGGGAATGAAACAAGAAAAGCAATGACACAAACAATAGCAAAGTCTTGAACGTTGCGGCCTCGGACCGGTGTGCCGGGGAGATATACAGAGGGAACGCATGGCAATGAAGAAGCGGTTGGACGGCAACAGGATGAACCTCAAGGATGAGGTTGTCAGCATTAATCGCGTGACCAAGGTGGTCAAGGGCGGTAAAAACATGAGCTTCGCGGCTCTGGTCATTGTGGGCGATCCGGGTGAAGGCGTTGTGGGTTATGGCTCGGGCAAGGCGAAGGAAGTGCCGCAGGCGATCCGCAAGGGCATTGAGGCAGCGAAGAAGAATCTGATCAAGGTTGTTATGTCGCCGGTGACGATTCCGCACCAGGTGCTTGGGCACTACGGATCGGGCCAGGTGTTATTGAAGCCGGCGCCGGAAGGTACGGGCGTGATTGCGGGCAAGACGGTGCGTGCGGTGATGACGGCGGCCGGTGTGCAGAATGTGCTGACCAAAAATATTGGATCTGCCAATCCGCATAACGTGATCAAGGCGACGTTCGATGCGTTGACGCAGTTGCGCGATAAGCAGGAAGTGGCGACTTTGCGTGGTAAATCAGTCGACGAGTTATAGATCAGGGACAGGTTTAGGGCTTCGGCTCTGGAGAAGGTTATGGCTAGCGAGACAAAGATCAAGATCCAGTATTTCCGCTCGAAGATCTGCACGCCGGTAAAGCACAAGCTTGTGGTCAAGGGCCTGGGTTTTACGCGGTTGAATCAGGTTGTGGAGCGCGAGGACACTCCGTCGATTCGTGGCATGGTGAAGAAGATTCCTCACCTGGTTCGGATCGTCGAGTAGTCGACACCTGTTCCTCCAACGAGGAACCGAATGCGAGTCGGTACCCGTGCCAACGGGAATTCCGGCGATAGCGAGGAAGTTATGGCGAAGGACTTAAGCAATCTGCGGGCGCCCAAAGGGGCGAACTCGAACAAGAAGCGTGTGGGCCGTGGTATGGGCTCGGGTATCGGCAAAACTTCGGGGCGTGGCCATAAGGGCCAGCGATCGCGGTCTGGATCGCGCATGATGCGCGGCTTTGAAGGCGGCCAGATGCCGCTCCACCGGCGCATGCCGAAGCGCGGATTTACAAATATCTTTCGCGTTGAGTATTACGTGCTGGGTCTGGACAAGATTGCGGATCTGGTTGCTGAGGGCGAGACCGAACTGACGTTCGAGAAGATGCATGCGCGTGGTGTGGTGAAGGGCCGGAACAAGCTAATCAAGGTCCTGGCGAACGGAGAGCTTACCTCTGCGGTGACAGTGCATGCGCACAAATTTTCAGCGGCCGCGCAGAAGGCGATTGAAGCTGTCGGCGGCAAGGCGATTGTGATCGGCGCCGAACCCGCACCTGCTGTTTAAGTCATCGGGGGCCGGGGCAGAACTGCTCCGGCCCCTCGTGTCTTGTGGGTAGTAGAATACTTGCCAACGGCCGTCCCGCTCAGGCACTTTTGAGCAATATCCCGCGGCACACTGATTCTTTGAAGGCCATCGCTTCGATGCTCGAGAAATTTGCAAATATCTTTCGCCTGCCGGATCTGCGTAAGCGGATCGGTTTCACGCTGGGTCTTTTGGCGGTGTACCGGATCGGTTTTCACATTCCTACACCGGGTGTGAATGCAGATATGTTGGCCCAATTCTTTAATGCGAATGCCGGGTCTGCGCTAGGGTTGCTGGATCTGTTTGCGGGCGGCAATCTGCGCAAGTTCACGATCTTTGCGCTGGGGATCATGCCGTACATCACGGCCTCGATCATCTTTCAGCTGCTGACGGTGGTGTATGAACCGTTGGCGAAGCTGCAGAAAGAGGGCGAGGTGGGGCGGCGGAAGATCACGCAGTGGACGCGTTATGTAACCGTGCTGCTGGCGATTGTGCAGAGCTTCTTCATTTCGATCCCGCTGACGACGCAGGGAATGGTGACGATCCCGAAGACGGCATTCGTGCCGCTCTGCGTAGTGACGCTGACGTGTGGAACGGCATTCATCATGTGGCTGGGTGAGCAGATTACGGATCGTGGCGTCGGCAACGGAATGAGTTTGCTGATTTTCACCGGTATTGTGGTGGGCTTGCCGGGTGCCATCAGTGAGCTGTACCAGAAGGCCGTGACCGGGGCGTGGGGCGGATTTACGCCGATCGCCATCATTCTGATTGTGGCTCTGATGGTTGCGGTAGTGGCTTTCATCATCTTCGTGGAGAAGTCGGAGAGGCGGATTCCGATTCAGTCTGCGAAGCGGGTGGTGGGGCGGTCGGTCCGGCAGGCCGCGAGTTCGTTTCTGCCCTTGAAGGTGAACTCGGGTGGCGTGATGCCGGTCATTTTTGCGGCTTCGATTTTGTCGGCGCCACTGTTGCTAGCGAACATCAGCCTATTTGGCTCGGGGCCTCTTAGGGATACCACCTACCTGGGACCTGTATTCCGGGCGTTGGCTCCTGCGGAACCGCTGTACGAGTTGGTTTACATTGCGGCGATCGTTTTCTTTGCATATTTCTATATTTCGATCATTTTCCGACCGGATGACATTGCCGACAACATGCGGAAGTATGGGTCATTCATTCCGGGCATCCGGCCGGGCAAGCGGACTTCTGACTTCATCAACGATGTTCTGACGCGACTGACGTTGGTGGGTGCCGGTTACCTGATTATTGTGGCGATCATTCCGCAGTTGCTGATCTCGGGCATTCACTTCAATCACTTACCGCTGGTGGGCGGTGTCTTTGATCGGCTGCCGACGTGGGTGACGAATGGTTTGGGTGTGCGGTTTTATTTTGGCGGCACGAGCTTGCTGATTGTGGTGGGTGTGGCGATGGACACTGTGCAGCAGATCGAGGCGCAGTTGATCATGCGGCATTATGAAGGCTTTACCCCCAAGGGGACCCGGCGGCTGGCAAAGCGCTGGTAGTTTTTGCAAGAGATGCAGCGCAGGCGTGAGCGTAACCGGCTCGCGCCTGCGTTCTGTTTGAGGGATGAACGGATTGGTGGAAACGAGTTTGGCTGAACGGGAACCGAGGGATGCGGCTTTTGTGCCTGGGCCTGTGCTGCTGCTGGGAGCGCCGGGTGTGGGCAAGGGAACGCAGGCAAAGCGGCTGATGGCGGAGTTTGGGATCCCGCAGATCTCAACCGGGGATCTATTGCGGGAGCACCGGAAGAAGCATACGAAGCTCGGTTCGCTGGCGGATGAGTTGATGTCGCAGGGCAAGCTTGTGCCGGATGATCTGGTGAACGACATGGTGGCGGACCGGTTGCTGCAAGCGGACACGAAGGGGGGGTACATCCTGGATGGGTATCCGCGGACGCTGAATCAGGCGGAGTGGCTGGATGAGTACATCACGCGGGAGCATGGCGAGGCGACGGAGCCGGAGGATGCGGCGAAGGGACCTTCGCCGAGGTTGCCGGTAGTGGCAATCCACCTGATGGTGAATCAGCGGGTGCTGCTGGAGCGGATTACGGGGCGGCGGATCTCGCCGACGGGCAACATTTACAACATCTATACAAACCGGCCGCGGGTGGATGGGATTTGCGATATTGACGGCGGCCCTTTGACGCAGCGGGCGGATGATCAGGAAGAGGTCTTCTACGAGCGGATGAAGGCTTTTGAGGCGCAGACGGCTCCTGTGATTGAGTATTACCGGACGCATGGGAACCGGTTTGCCGAGGTGGATGGGGACCGGGGCATGGAAGAGGTGATGGAGGCGATCCGGGAGACGTTGCTGAAGATGCGGCAGGTAGGGGAGTAGAGGTTCGCAGGGGCGGGAGGGGCATCGAAGAGGTATGGCGATTTTGATAAAATCCGCGGGGGAGATTGAGAAGATGCGGGCCTCCGGCAAGGCACTGGCGGCGGTGCATGAGGCGGTTCGTGGGGCGGTGCGTGTGGGTGCGACGACGATGGACCTGGAGCGGGCGGCGGCAGAGAAGGTGGCGGAGCTCAAGGTGGGGTCGGCGTTCAAGGGGTATCACGGGTACCCGGCGATTTTGTGTACCTCGGTGAATAACGAGGTGATTCACGGGATTCCGAGTGATAAGCGGGTTCTAAAGGATGGGGATATCGTTTCCGTGGATTGCGGAGTGATTGTAGATGGTTTTTTTTCTGACCGGGCGGTGACGTATCCGATTGGGACGCCGAACGCGGCAGTGGCGAAACTGTTGCGGGTGACCGAGGCTTCCCTGTACGCGGCGATTGAGAAGGCGCTGCCGGGGGGACGGCTGGGAGATATCGGCTGGGCGGTGCAGAGTATGTGCGAGGCCGAAGGGTATGGGGTGGTGAAGGAATTTGTGGGGCATGGAATCGGAAAGAGCATGCACGAGGATCCCCAGGTGCCGAATGTGGGAAATGCGGGGAAGGGTCCGCGGCTGAAGCCGGGGATGGTGCTGGCGATTGAGCCGATGATCAACATGGGGTCGGCTGACGTGAAGGTTTTGGAGGATGGGTGGACGGCAATTACGGTGGATGGCAGCCTGAGTGCGCATTTTGAGCATACGGTCGCGATAACGAAGGATGGGCCGCGCATCTTGACACAGTAAGGTGTGGTGCCCCGAGTTGATTCAGGCGACCCCACCCTTTCGCGTTGCGAAAGGATGGGCCATCCGATTCAGGCGCGGGGCTGGCTACGGGGTGGTTTGCAGGTATTTCTGGAGCCAGGCGAGGGAGCGTGATAGCTCGTCTTGCTGGTGTTCGCGTTTGTTGAAGCCGTGGCCTTCGTCGGGGTAATAGACAGCGTCCACTGTGCGGCCTTCGGATTTGAGGATGCTGACGACCTGCTGCGCTTCCTCTTTGGGGACTCGGATGTCGTTGTCGCCCTGGAGAACGAGAAGGGGAGCACGTTCGTCGCGGATGTATTTGAGAGGGGAGCTGGCCTCGTAGACGGCTCGGTCTTTGACGGGGTCGCCGAGGAGGGATTTTTCGTATTCCTGGAGGCGGGGGTCTTCGTGTTCGAGCATGGTGAGCCAGTTCAGGATGCCATATTCGTCGACGGCGGCGGACCAGACCGCGGGAGTCTTGCCGATGGCCATAAGGGTCATGTAACCGCCATAGGAGCCTCCCCAGATGCCTACACGTTTTGGGTCGATGAAGCCTGAGGCTTTGAGGAAATCCACGCCGGCGATCTCGTCTTTGAGGTCGGCACCGCCGAGATCTTTGATGTTGGCGTTCTGGAAGTCCATGCCGTAGCCGGTGGAGCCGCGGACGTTTGGGGCGATGACGACGAAGCCGCGCGAGGCGAGGAGTTCAGCGCGGCCGTTGAAGGCATCGCTGGTTTGGCCGGTGGGACCGCCGTGGGGCATGACGACCGCGGCGGCGGTGCCGTCTCGCTTGAGGTTGGGAGGAACCCAGACGAAGGCGGAGATGAGCTTGCCGTCAAAGCTTTTGTAGGTGACGAGCTGAGAGGTGGGGAGAACCGCATGTTGCAGGGTTTCGTTAGCGTTGTGGGTGATCTGGGTGAGGGTGTTGTCTTTGGCGAGGCGATAAATTTCGGCGGGGTGGCTGGAGTCTTCGTGCGAGAGAAGCATGGAGCCGTTGGGAAGAAAGGGTGTGGGCGTGGCTGCGGGGAAGTTCATGCCGGAAGGGATGTTGCGGTCGGTTTCTTTGAGGGTTGTGAGGTCAAGGAAGCGGGTGCTGACGCGCCCATCGGCGTTGAGGACGTAGACGACGGATTTGTCGTTGGCGGAGAAGGCTACACCGAAGGCAGCCCATTGGGTGTCAGTGAGCCAGCGAAGATTCCTGGTGGCGAGATCGAGGATGGCCACATTCTCGTAGCCCCCTTTCGCGTTGGAGGTGAGGAGGGCGGTGTGGCCGTCATGGGACAGTTGAGCGATGCTGATGAGTTGTTTTCCGGTGTGGTCGAGAAGTTTTTCAGCTTTGCCGGTGGTCACGTCGATGCGGTAGATGTCGGAGTCGTCGATGCCGAGGGAGCGGGTGGCGTAGAGGAATTTGCCTTCGGGGCTCCAGGCGTTTTCGCTCCAGGAGGCCTTTGGATCGGTTTCGTGGGTGAGCTGGCGGACGGTGCCGGCGGGCCATTGCATGATGGCGAGGTTGGTGGCGGGGGCGGTCTTCTGCTTGATACCGATGGCGAGGAGAGTACCGTCGGGACAGAATTCCTGGGCGGTTTCGCTGATGTTTTCGGTGTTGGTAAGGTTGCGGGATGCTCCGCCGGTGGTGGCGACGATGAAAATGTCGTCGTATTCGT
Source organism: uncultured Acidobacteriaceae bacterium (assembly GCA_964249715.1). GTDB lineage: Bacteria > Acidobacteriota > Terriglobia > Terriglobales > Acidobacteriaceae > Granulicella. The sequence continues at coordinate 11,792 of CAXUDN010000059.1, read as the reverse complement.
TGCCGCCGCGGTCCTGGCTGTAGACGATGGACGCGCCGTCGTGGGTGAAAATGGGTCCGGACTGGTTTTCGTTGTTGTGGATGAGCTGTTGGGCGGCGGTACCGTCGCTGTTCATGACCCAGAGGTTGGGTCGGCCGGAGGCGGTGCTGATGTAGGCGAGTTTTTGGCCGTCGCGGGAGTGGGCGAGGGCGAAGATGCGGGTGCTGGTGAGGAGGGCGTCGACGGGAAGGGGCACTGCCGTGGAGCCTGGGACGGAGAGAAGGGTGCGGGGGTCGGTGGGTTTGCGGTCGTTGGGGCCGTCGGCGCGGGCAGCGAAGGATGTTGAGAAGATGAGGGTCAAGGCACACAGGGTTGGTATGGCGAGTCGCAAGGAGGGAACCTCGATGGTGAGAATGCAGCTACTGTAGCAAGCGGGCATCCGGTCTGCTCCGGTTCATGACGACAGGGAGAGATATTTGCCTGCCCAAGCCGCTACACAGCCGAAGAAACGTTGGTCCCGAGCGCCGCTGCGTTTGCCTGTGGGGTGCTGGTATGCTTGGGCCGGACGACAGGAGAGTAGACAGAATGAGCGTTTCGGAGGCGGTGAAGGCGGGGATGCAGGAGACTAATGAGCGGTTTTGCCGTGAGGCAATTGGGCAGGGAGATCTGGGCGCGTTTGAGCGGATTTATACGCGGGAAGCGAAGGTGCTGCCGCCGGGGTCGCCGATTGTCGAGGGGATGGAGGCGGTAAAGACGTTCTGGGGAGAGGCGATTGCCGGGATGGGTTTGACAGGGGCGGCGCTGCGGACGGTGGTGGTGGAGATGTGCGGGGAGGGCGCGGTAGAGATTGGGCACGCGGACCTGACGCTCAAAGATGGGGTTGTGATCAAGGCGAAGTACATCGTGCACTGGAAGCAGGAGAATGGGGCGTGGCGGTGGGATAAGGATATTTGGAACGCGGATTGAACTTGTTGGTTACATAGGGCGAACAGGGAGCTGTGGAATGTATTTTGTTGCGGGCATTACCGGCAATGTGGGTGGGGCAACGGCGCGGCATTT